>JAJKHX010000308.1 GCA_021154785.1 Nocardiopsis sp. | reverse complement strand
CTGCGGGAGTATGCGCTGGCGGCCGACGGCGAGCGGGGCGCGCTGATCGGCCCGCACGGGGAGCTGACGTGGATGTGCGCGCCGGGGTGGGCTTCCGATGCGGTGTTCTCGGCTTTGATCGGCGGCGGCGGGCTGTACGCGGTGACCCCGGCGGACCCGCGGCGCGTGTGGGGCGGGTACTACGAGCCGGGCAGCCTGATCTGGCGCAGCCGGTGGGTGACCAGCGAAGCGGTGATCGAGTGCCGGGAGGCGCTGGCCTTCCCGGGCGACCCAGGCCGGATCGTGCTGCTGCGGCAGGTCTGCGCGGTCGACGGCGACGCCAGGGTGCGGGTGGTGCTGGAGCCGCGGGCCGGGTTCGGCCGGCACGGCAGCCACGGCCTGTCCCTGGACGACGGCATCTGGTCCGGGACCAGCGACCGGCTGCGCTGGCGCTGGCAGGGCGGCGGACGGGCGCGCCCGCGCCCGGCGGCGCACGGCCGGGGCGAGCTGCTCACGGCGGAGCTGACCGTGCCGGCCGGCCAGCGGCACGACTTCGTGCTCGAGATCGGCGAGGGCGAACTGGCCGGGCCCGCGCCGGACCCGAGCGCGACCTGGCGGGCCACCGAGTCCGCCTGGACGCGGAACCGGCCGTCGTTCGAGCAGTCCATCGCTCCGCGCGACGCCCGGCACGCCTGGGCGGTGCTGCGCGGCCTGACCAGCGCAGGCGGCGGCATGGTGGCGGCGGCGACGATGAGCCTGCCGGAACGGGCCGACCGTGACCGCAACTACGATTACCGGTACGCCTGGATCCGTGACCAGGCCTATGCCGGGATGGCCGCAAGCCGGGCCGGCGCGCTGGACCTGCTGGACGACGCGACCGGGTTCGCCACCGCCCGGCTGCTGGACGACGGCCCGGAGCTGAAGCCCGCCTATACCGTGGCCGGCGGCCCGGTCCCGTCGGAGCGATCGCTGAACCTGGCCGGGTATCCGGGCGGCACCGACAAGACCGGGAACTGGGTGAACGAGCAGTTCCAGCTGGACGCGTTCGGCGAGGCGCTGCAGCTGCTGGCCACCGCGGCGCGGCGCGGCCGGCTGGACCAGGACGGGTGGCGCGCGATTCGCACCGCCGCGGACGCCGTCGCCAAGCGCTGGACCGAGCCCGACGCCGGCATCTGGGAACTCGGCCGCCAGCGCTGGACGCATTCCCGGCTGGCCTGCGTGGCCGGCCTGCGGGCGGTGGCCGCACTGCCGGAGGCGGGAACCGGGTTCGGTGACTGCGCCGCGCTGGCCGACGCCATCATGGCCGAGACCGCCCGGACGGCTACCCATCCCGACGGCTACTGGCAGCGCGCCGACGGCGACCCGCGACCGGACGCCGCGCTGCTACTGCCGCCGGTCCGCGGCGCGGTGCCCGCCGCCGACCCCCGGACCGTGGCCACCCTGCGGGTGGTGCGCGGCCGGCTGGCCCGGGAGGAGTACGTCTACCGGTTCCGGTATGACCAGCGCCCGCTCGGCGACGCCGAGGGAGCGTTCCTGCTGTGCGGGTTCATCATGGCACTGGCCGAGCATCAGCAAGGTGACAAGCTGGCCGCGGTTCGCTACTTCGAGCGCAACCGGGCCGCCTGCGGCCCGCCCGGCCTGCTGTCCGAGGAGTACGACGTCACCCAGCGCCAGCTTCGCGGCAACCTGCCCCAGGCGTTCGTGCACGCCCTGCTGCTCGAATGCGCAGTCACGCTGAAGACGTGAGGCCGCGGTCCGCCAGCGACTCCAGGCAGGCGACACCGTCGGTGCCGGCGTCGAAGAGGCCGCGGCCCGCGGCGATCCGGTGACGGCGATGCGGCCCCGGCGCACTCAGCGCCGCCAGGGACCGGAGCAGCGGCCCGGGCCCGCGGGCGTAGTCGGTCAGGCCCAGGTCCGCCATCCGCCGGACACCCTCGGCGCCGTGCCCGGGGATGGGCCGGTAGCCGACCACGGGCAGGCCCGCGGCCAGGGCCTGCAGCGCGGTCTGGCCGGCCGCGTTGTCGATAAGCACGTCGGCGGCGCCCATCAGCCCGGGCATGTCGTCGACCCAGCCAAGGACGACGGCACCGGGGAACGCCCGCAGTTCGTTCCGCAGCCGCTCGTTCTCACCGCACAGCACCACCGGCCGGTATCCCGCGCCGGCCAGCAAGCGGGCAGTCTGCGCGATGCGGGTGGCGGCGCCCCAGGCGCCGGTGGACAGCAGCACCGCGGGCCGGTCCCCAGCCGCCAGGTCGCGGCGCCACCGCGCCACCTGGCCGGGTGACGGCGGCCGGGTGAACCGCTCCGCCACCAGCGGGCCGCACGCTACCGCGGGCCGGCCGGCCGACTGCGCGACCTGGCTGGCGACCGGGCCGGCCAGGCACAGGTGCAGGTCGTTACCTGGATGCAGCCACTGGCGGTGGACGGCGAAGTCGGTCACCGCCACCGCGCTTGGGATCCCCAGGGCGCCGCGGACCCGGAGCCGGCCGGCCACCTGGGCCGCCAGGTGGAAGACCGACACGACCATATCCGGCCGGCACCGGGCGGTCAGCGCGAGCAGGCCGTCGGCGGCCAGGCCGGCCAGCGGCGTCCCGCCCGGGCGCGGCTCCGCGCCGTCGCGGAAGAACACCTGGTAGATGCCCGCGTACAGGACCGGGAAGTGGCTGATGGTCGCGTGGTAGAACGAGCGGATCGCGCGGCCCAGGCCCGCGGGCAGGAGGTCGAGCACATCGGCCCGGCTGACCTGGTGCCCCGCCGCCGTCAGCCGGTCGCTGAGCGCGGCGGCGACCGCGTCGTGACCGGATCCCATGGCGGCGCTCAGGACCAGGAAGCGCCGGCTCTCGCCCGCGGCGAGCCGGGAGCCTGGCGAACCTGGCTGGACGAGTAGCGGGCGCATGGTCACCTCCGGGGCAGCAAGCCAAAAGTTCTGTACCATTACCTCGTATTACGACATATAAACACGACGGCCGGGTAGGCGGTCGCACCGCCCCCCGGGACCGGGGGGCGGACGTCCGGAAGGAGAACCTGATGCGAGGGCCGCTGCGGGCCGAAGATGCCCTGTTCCTGCACGCGCAGACGCCGTTGGCCTGCCAGCAGGTCGGCGCGGTGGTCCTGCTCGAGGCGGCCCGGCCGGGAGCCCCCGGGGCCGGCGGTCCCGGCTTCGACGGCACGGAGTTCCGCGCCGTGCTGGCGGAACGGCTGCGCGCCGTGCCCGAACTGCGCCGGCGCCTGGAGCGGCCGCGTAGCCGATGGCGGCGGCCCCGCTGGGCCGGCGACGAGGACATAGCCGCCGGGGAGCGGATCCGCGAGGCCACGGTGGGCCAGGCGGGTACGCCCGGCGCCTTCAGCGGCGTCGTCGACGCGTTCTTCACCGAGCAGTGCGACCCGTACCGCAGGCCGTGGGAGATCCGGCTGGTCCACGGGCGGCCCGATGGCCGGACGGCGTTGCTGGTCAAGGTGCACCACACGCTGGGCGACAGCCGCGTCATCATCGCGGCGCTGGCCAGGCTGTTCGACGACGCCCGGCCGCCCCGGGGGGACGGCGGCCCCCAGCTGCCCCGCGCCTGGGGGGGCTCCGCGCCTCCCCGTACCCGCCTGGCCGCCGGGGCGCGGGCCCTCCGCGGCCTGGGCCATCTCGCCCGGGCGGGCGCCGCCCCGGCCAGCAGCCTGTGCGGTCCTTTCACCACCGACCGGCGGCAGTACGTCCCGGTCGCGCTGCCCGCCCGTGACATCGCCCGGACCGCCCGCGCGCTGCACGCGAGCATCACCAGGCTGCTGGTGGCATCGGTAACCGAGGCCCTGGGCCACCTGCTGACCGCACGCGGGGAACAGACCGCGGGCCGCGTGCTGCGCATCGCCGTGCCCCGGGCGTGGCCCGCGGCCGGCCGCCGCGGCCGATCGCCGGGCAACCGCTCCGCGGCGCTCACCCTCGATGTCCCGGTCGGCCCGTCCTCCCCGGCCGAACGCCTGGCGGCGGTCCGGGATCAGGCCGGGCTGCACCTGCGACGGGGCGAACCCGACGGCGCCGCCCTGGTCCTGCGCGCGATGAACCTGCTGCCGCCGCCGGTCCAGCGCCGCGCGGCCGCCGCCGTCTATCAGCGGCGCTGGTTCAACGTGCTCGTGTCCGTCTTTCCCGGCGACCGGCGCCGGCTGCTGGGCCTGCCGGTCGGCGAGGTGTACCCGGTGCTGCCGCTGGCCGACGGCGTGGGCCTGGCCATCGGGGCGATGACCTGGGAGCAGTCGCTGTCGGTGGGCATCCTGGCCGACGCGGCACTGGTGCCGGACGCGGACAAGCTCGCCGCCGAACTCGCCGGCACCGTCAGAAATTATTGTCGTATCACGACATAAACTTGACCCGGCCGGGTAGCGGCGGCCCCGCGTGACGGCAATCCGCCGAGCCGCGTGACCGCGATCAGGGAAGGCGCCGATGGGACACTCCATAAGCACACAAGGCTGCGCCGGGAACCAGCGGGCCACAGGCGTGGCCCTGGTGACCGGGGCTTCTTCGGGGATCGGCGCGGCCGTGGCGGAATGCCTGGCCGGATCGGGCTGGGAGCTCCTGCTGTCCGGGCGGGACCGGGCGCGGCTGGCCGACGTGGCGGGCCGCGTCTCGACGGCGGGCCGGGGCTCACCGGCCACCCCGGCGGCTCCGGTCCTGGCGACACTGCCCGCGGACCTGGCCAGCACGGAGGGATCGCGGCGGCTGGCCGACGACGCGCTGGCCGCCGCCGGCCGGGTGGACCTGCTGGTCGCGGGGGCGGGCGTCGGCTGGGCGGGCTCGTTCGCCGCCATGCCGCCGGGCCGGGCCGAGGAGATCCTCATGGTGGATCTCGTGTCCGCGATCCACCTCGTCCGGCTGCTGCTGCCGCAGATGCTGGCCCGTGGCCGGGGCCAGATAGCCCTGGTCGGCTCCATCGCCGGCAGCGTGGGGGTCAGCGGCGAGGCCGTGTACTCGGCGGCCAAGGCCGGCCTCGGGGCGTTCGCCGAGGCGCTGCGCTACGAACTGCGCGGGACCGGGGTGCGCGTCACGCACGTGGTCATCGGCGTGGCGGATACGCCGTTCTTCGCCCGCCGCGGCGCGCCCTACACCCGATCCCGGCCCCGGCCGGTCCCGCCGGACCGGGTGGCCGGCCTGATGTGCGACGCGGTGCTGCGCGGGCGCGAGGACGTCTTCATCCCGGGCTGGACGCGGCTGCCCGGGATGATGCGGGTCACCCTGCCGGCGCTGTACCGCCGCCTGGCGGTGCGGTTCGGATGAGGTGACGGATCGTACGGCCGTAACCGGCGACCGGGTGGCGTGGCGAGCTCGGCCGAGGTTACCCGGCCCTGGAGCAAGTCGGCGGAAATCTTCCTGACTCGCTGGTTAGTGTCTTGCGAATAGCGGCTGAGCAGGCGGAACGCCTCGGCGGGCGACACCCCCAGCTCGGCGTGCAGAATGCCCTTGGCCTGCTCGATCAGCGCTTTCGACGCCAGCCCGGCGTGCAGGCTGTCGACCAGGCGGCGGCAGGCCCGGTACAGCGAGGCGTTGCGGACGGCGGTGCCGCCCTGGGCCGCGAACAGCAGCGCGATGTCGTGCGCGGCGCCGCGGAACGTGTCCGGCTCGGGCGCGTAGAGCGCGACCGCGCCGGCCGGGTGCCGGTCGGTGCGCAGCGGCAGCGCCAGGCAGCTGCCGAATCCGGCCCGGCGGGCGGCCCGGGAGAATTCGGGCCAGCGCTGCTCCGCTGAGGTGTCGTCGATCCGCCGCGGCTCGTTATGGCGCAGCGTCTCCAGGACCGGCCCCGCGGCGCCGTCGTCGAACTGGAGCCGATGCAGTTCGTCCAGCCGCCGGTCAGACGCGGCGAAATTCAGGGCACCCTGCGCCGTGGCGATCGTCATCGCCGCCGCGGTGCTGCCGGGAACCAGCTCGACGGCTAGATCCGTCAGGCGGCGCAGCGTCTTGTCGGCCACCTCGTCTTCCTCCAGCAACTGCGCGGCACCCGCGATACGGTCGGCGAATTCCCTGGTGACCTCCATGCCGGCCCGCCTACCCGGAAACGCCCTCATTATCTGCGCTTCGGGTGGTTTCGGCCAGCCAGGGCCGGGGTAGCGCCGTGCACCGGTAGCGCAACGGCGGCCAGGCCCGGCCGTTGTCGCCCGCTGCGAATCTCAGTCCTGGACTGCGGCCCGGGGAGTCCCCGGCGTCGACGCACCGCGACCACGGGTACGGCGCCTGTGCCGTCCACCAGGAACGGGAGTCCGCATTGGCTCTATCGCAGCACAACCCCGGACCGTCAGCGCGGGCTCGGGGCATCCCCGGGCCGGGCCGCCAGCCCGGCGACGTCATCGAGCTGATCATGGCCGACCACCGCCGGATTCGCCGGCTCTGCCAGGCGCTGGACGATGCGGTCAGCTGGAGCGGCAGTTCCGGCCCGGACTGGATACCGGCGCACGTCTGGCAACGGCTGGCCAGCCTGCTCGACGCGCATATGCGGGCCGAGGAGGAGATCTGCCACCTGCCGATGTACGCAGGTCACGCGCACGCGGCCGAACGCTGGGAGGCCGTGGCCGATCACGATGACATCCGCGAGGCCATCAGCGAAGCGCGGCTGCGGCCCGCCGGGTCGCGGCTGTGGGGGGCGGCGGTCGGCGCGGCCCTGGTGATCACCGCAGGACACCTTGACCGGGAAGAGCGCGGGCCGCTGGCGGCCAGCCTGCCCCGGTTGACGATGCGGCAGCGCCGGGAACTCGGAACGCAGTATGCCGGATTCATCACGGCGTGGACGCTGGACGCCGCCGGCGCGGCCGGAATTCATCATCGTGTCACGATATAAATTAAGGCCGACCGGGTAGCGGCGACCACGCGCGGCGGGCAGTCGGCCGGCCGCGCGGCCGCGATCAGGGAAGGCGCGCGTGATCCGGATGAAGCTCAAGGCAGTGGCAGTCCTGACGATGCTGGCCGCGCACGGCGGCCCGGCCGCGACCTGGCTGCCGGGCCTGCGGCTGGCCTGCTTCCCCGGTCTGGCCGGGGCCGGGCGACCGGATCATGTCGCGCTGACCTTCGACGACGGTCCCGATCCGGACACGACGCCGTGGTTCCTCGAGGCTCTGGACGCCTGTGCGGTCCGGGCCACGTTCTTCGTGCTGGGCGAGAGCGTGCGCCGGTACCCGGGACTGGCCCGGCGGATCGCCGAGCGTGGCCACGAACTGGCCGTGCACGGCTGGGTCCACGACCGGCCCTGGGCGCCGGGGCCGCGACGGGACATCCGCGACCTGGCCCGGGCAGCCGAGGCCGTCTATGACGCCAGCGGGCAGATCCCGCAGTGGTACCGGCCGCCCTACGGGATCCTCACCGGCGGCCGGCTGGCCGCCGCCGCCCGGTGCGGGCTGCGGCCGGTGCTGTGGTCGGCCTGGGGCCGGGACTGGACGGCCGACGCCACCCCGGCGTCGGTGCTCGCCACCGTCCGGCGCGACTTGCGGGGCGGCGGCACGGTCCTGCTGCACGACACCGACCGGACCGCGG
>JAJKHX010000307.1 GCA_021154785.1 Nocardiopsis sp. | reverse complement strand
GCGCTCAGCCTGCTGATCGCGTTCCCGGTCGCCCGGCGGCTGATCCGCGGGTCCACGTTCCTCTTCCGGACGTTCGTCATCGGGGTGTGCATCCCGCTGCCGGTGATTCCGCTTTTCATCGAGGCCCAGAGACTGGGCCTGTACAACAGCCGGATCGGGTACATCTTGCTGCACGTGGAGCCGGGGCTGCCGCTCGGCGTCATCTTGCTCACCGCGTTCGTGATGTCGGTGCCGCAGGAACTGGACGAGGCGGCCTTCCTGGAGGGCTGCAGTTACCTGCGCTACCTGGTCCGGATCGTGGCCCCGCTGGCCTGGCCTTCGATCGTGATCGCGTTCCTGTACTCGCTGCTGCAGGTGTGGAACGACATCATCGGCCCGGTCGTGTTCCTGGCCGACCCCGGGCTGTTCCCGGTGACCCGGGGTGTCTACAACTTCTACGGCGCGAACGTGAGCGCCTACACCATCTTGGCCGCGGCCGTGGTGATCGTGAGCCTGCCGGTGGTGGCGCTGTTCATCGCGTCCCAGCGACAGCTGCTCCGGGCCAGCGTCGTCGCGTCCCGCTGAGCGGCCGGCCCGGTCCGTCCACCCCCCCGACGGGCCGGGTTCGGCCTCTATGCCACCTGGCGGCCGCCCTCCAGGACGGCCGCGATGCCGATGTTCTCGTCCACCCGGATCAGGTCGGCCGGGCCACCCACCCGCAGGATCCCGGCGCCGGGCAGGCCGAAGAACTCGGCCGGGCGCCGGCTGGCCAGGTTGACGGCCCGGTCGGCCGGCCACCCCGCGGCGACCAGCTTGCCGACCTGCTGGGCCAGCGTGACCGTGCTGCCGGCCAGCGTCCCGTCCGGGAGCCGGGGGACGCCGTCGGTGACGACGAGCTCGACGCCGCCCACCGTGGTCACCCCGTCGGGCGCCCCGGCCGCGGCCGACGAGTCGGTGACCAGCATGGTCCGGGCCTCGGCGACGGCCAGCGCGACCTGGACCACCTCGGGGGCGTTGTGCACGTGGTCGGCGATCAGCTGGATCTGCACGTCGGGCCGGGTCAGCGTGACCCCGGGCAGGCCCGGGTCGCGGCGCCGGAAGTCGGCCATCCCGTTGAACAGGTGGGTCACCGCGCGGGCGCCGGCGTCGAACAGCGCGTGGGCCTGCTCGACGCTGGCCCCTGAGTGGCCGGCCTGCACGATCAGCCCCTGCCGGGCGCACCACGCCGTCACCTCGGCCGCGTGGTCGAGCTCGGGCGCGATGGTGATCGTCCGCAGCGGGCCGGCCGCCAGGAACGCCGCCACGATAGCCCGGTCCGGGGCGCGCAGGTACTCGGTCCGGTGCACCCCCCGGTGGTGCCGGGACAGGAACGGCCCCTCGGCGTGCACCCCGACGATCTGGCACGCCGCCGCCGGGTCGGCGCGCACCGCGTCGATGACCTTCAGCTGGCGCACCACGTTCTGCACGGAGTCGGTGATGATGGTGGGCTGCACGGCGAACACGCCGTCGCGCTTCAGCGCCCGCAGCGCGGTCAGGAAGTCGTCGTGCCCGGCCTGGTTGAAGTCGACCCCGCCGTAACCGTTGGCCTGCAGGTCGATCAGCCCCGGCAGGGCGTACCCGGACGCTCCCGGGCCCGGGCTGATCCCGGCCCGGGTGATCACCCCGTCCTCGATCTCCACGTCACCGGCCACCAGTCCGCCCGCGATGACCGCCGCCGCGACGCCCAGCCGCATACCTGTCTCCCTGTGTCTCGGACCCGTGTCAGTACGTCAGCTACGTCAGCTACGTCAGAACGTCGGCCGGCGGCCGGTCTCGGCCGCGGTCCGGCGGGTCAGCTGGAAGCCGCCGCCGGCCTCCAGCACGGCCCGGAACTTGTACCGGTCGCCCCGGTACACGCTCCGGGACCATTGCACGATCCGCCCGGCTGCGTCGAACGTCACCTGCTGGATCTCCAGCACCGGCCCGTTCTCCTCCAGGCCCAGGTGAGCCGCGTAGCCCGGCTGCACCGCACGGCTCTCGATCGCGCATTCGGCCCGTACCGGGGCGCAGCCGTACCGCGTGGCCAGTGCCCCGTACAGGGATTCGGCCCGGAAGTCCAGCCGGTCCAACCCGGGGGTGAGCGCGGCCGGGATCAGGCTGTGGTCGACCAGGATCGGGATGCCGTCCAGGGCCCGCGACCGGACCAGCTCGTGCACCGGCGCGCCCGGCGCCAGCTGCAGCAGCTCCGCCTCGTCCACGTCGGTCGGGCGGGTGACCAGCTTGAGCACGGTGGCCGACACCGTCCGGCCGTGCGTGACTCCCAGGTCGGTGAAGCTGACCAGGCCGGTGGCGCCCTCCTCGACCGGCGCGCCGCCGCCGTCCGGCGGGACCCAGCGCGCCCCGCCCTCGGCCTTGAGCAGCCCTTCGAGCTCCAGGGTGCGCAGGGCCTGGCGCAGCGTCACCCGGCTCACGCCGAGCTCGGAGGCCAGCGCCCGCTCACCGGGGACCCGGCTGCCCGGCCGCAGGACGCCGGAACGGATCCGCCCGCGGATGGTCTCGGTCACCTGCTGATGCAACGCTGCCATGGCCATCTCCGGTGATGGTGGGGTCTCGGGGCCCCGGCCGGGCGCGGCGGCCGGCTCATGGCGCCGCCGCCTCGACCTTGGTGTCGGGGCTGATGAACCCGAAATCGTCGGGGTCCGTGGACCGTTCCGCCGACAGGGCGGCCGCGACGTCCTGGAGCAAGATGGCGGTGAACACGTACTCCTCGGTCAGTGAGTGAGCCGGGAGGGTGATCACCCGGACGCCGGGCTGCGCCCAGGCCGGGTCGGCCACGGCGGAGATAATGATAACCGGGTGACCCCGCGCGGCCAGCGGCGCGGCCACCGCGGCCGCGTCCGTCTGGCCGATGACCAGGTGCCCGACGCCGGGCCCGGCCTCCATCGGGCCGTGCAGGTACTGGCGTCCGCTGAACGCGGCGGTGGGCATGGTGCTGGTCTCCCGCAGCAGTAGCGCGCCGGCCTCGGCCGCCCCGCTGTAGCCGCCGGAGCCGATCACGTCCACCGAGCTGTGCCCGGCCAGGGCGCCGGTCAGGTCCGCCACCAGCTGGGCGGTCCCGGACCGGAACGCGGCGATCCGCTCGCCCAGGGACCGCCAGCCCGGGCCGGGCCGCCCAGTGGTCCAGACCTCGGTCAGCATGCCCATGGCGACCAGGGAACCGGTGTAGCCGGCCGTGGAGGCCAGGCTGTCCGGCACCGGGCCGAAGGCCAGCGTGCTCGCGCTCGCCTGCGCCAGCGGGGAGCCGGCGATGTTGACGACGGCCAGGGCCGGGACGGCCGTACTCTGGACCGCCTCGAGCGTCTCCCGGCTCTTGCCCGACTGGGACAGCGCGACCACCAGGTCGCAGACCTCGAACGTGGCCGGGTCGAAGTCGCTGGCCACCACGCGCTGGGCCGGGCCGCCGTGGGCGCGCAGCACGTGCTCGGCCGCGCCCAGCGCCGCGTAGCTGGCGCCCATGCCGATCAGGACCGGGCGGCGCGGCGCGGGCGGCGGCGTGCGGCCGAGCACCTCCGCCACGACCCGGGCCATGCTCGTGACGTTGGCCGCCTGCGCTTCGAGCGCGTCCAGGTACTTCACCGGTCCCTCAGGCACGGTCCCTCACCTTCGTGTTGTCGGATCCGGGTCACGCCGGAGCGGCCCCGGCCAAGGCGCCGGCGGCACCGGTGGCCACGGCGAACGCCCCCGCCCCGGCCAGCGCGGCGTCGTCACCCAGGGCGGACCGGCGGATCTCGACCACCAGGCCGCTTCCGCTGGCCAGCTCGGCCTGGGCGGCCTCGGCCAGCGGCTGCAGCAGGCGGTCGCCGGCGGTCATCAGGCCGCCCCCGATGACCAGCACGTCCGGGTTGATCGCATGGCACACGGCCACGGCGGCCCAGGCGCCGTAACGCACGATCCGCGTCCAGGTCAGGCGGGCTTGCGGGTCGCCGCCGTCGGCCAGCTCGAGCAGCTGCTGGATGGTCAGCCCGGGCCGGCCGGTGGCCCGGGCCAGCGCGGTCAGCTGCTGACCGGAGGCGAGGCTGTCCAGCAGCGGCTGGCCGGGCCCGCCGGGCCGGATGAAGCCCAGCTGGAAACCGGTTCGCTGGCCGGCCAGCAGGCGCCCCTGACTGGTGGCCGCGAAACCCACGCCGGTGGACAGGGTCAGGTAGGCGGTGTCCCCGGTCCGGGTCCCGGCCCCGAACCAGGCCTCGCCGATCACGGCCAGTTCCGCGTCGCCGGCCAGCACGACCTCGCATCCGGCCTGCTCACTCAGCCGGCCGGCGCTGAGCCCGGCGATCCAGGTGATGGGCAGGTTCCTGGCCTGCTCCAGCCGTCCGGTGCGGCGGTCGATCCGGCCCGGCATCCCGACCACCACCCGGGCTACCTGATGACCGGCCACCAGCGCCTTGATCGCGTCTGCGACCTGGCTGATCTCGTCCTGCGGACGGATCCGGACCCGGGACCGGGCGGTCAGGCGGCCATCCGGGCCGGCCAGTGCCGTCCGCAGGTGCGTCCCGCCCACGTCCACGGCCCCCAGCCAGTCGCTGCTCACCGCCGGGTCACCAGGCCGGGCGGCAACCGCCGGCCGGTCCTGGCACAGCGGTCGACAGCGGCATGGACGTGCTCCCAAGCAGGATGAAGGGCCTTGACGCGCTCAGCTTAAGGGCCTTGTGACCCGCTGGTCAATACCAGTGGAACGGGCAAGCCGACCGCTGGTCCGCCAGGTCGGGCACTGGCTAGTCCGCTAGCGTCCGTAGCGGCCCTCGGCTAGCGCGGTGAGCGCGTGCGCGGTCTGGTCGAAGCACTCGATCCCGCCGGTCGCCCGGGCCAGGACGTGGGCGCCCTCGAGCATGGTGATCAGCGTGGACGCCAGTTCCCCGGCCTCGTCGGCGGCCAGGCCGGCCACGGTGAGGCGCCCGGCGAGCTCGCTGATCCACGAGCCGATCGCGACGGCGGCCGCCTGCTGCGGTCCGTCGTGGCCGGGTCCGGATTTCGTCATCGCCGCCGCGGCGACGGCGCAGCCCCCGCCGCTGGCCGACTCCAGCACCACGGGCCGGATGAGCCGCAGGAAGCCGCGCACGACGGCGGCCGGGCTCTCGGCCGGCACCTGCGCGAGCGCGGCCCGCACCTCGTTGCCGTTATCGGTGGCCGCCTCGGCCACCAGCTGGCTCTTGCCGCCGGGGAAGTGATGGTAGATCGCACCGCGGGCCGCGCCCGACGCGCTCAGCACGTCGGTGAACGACATGCCCTCGGCCCCGTCGTGCTGCAGCGACCGCACGGCCGCCGCGATCATCCGCGCACGCGTGTCCCGCGCCACCGTGAACCTCCCCGGGCTTGACTAGTACGCCCATCTTAGGGCAAGCTGCGACTCATGCTAGTACGTACGTACTAGCGACAATTGCAGGCACGGCCGACAGGAGACGATTCATGCCCATCACCGTCACCGCACCTCACGGAGCGCTCACCCCCGCCGGCGAACGCGACATCCTGCCGCAGCTGACCGCGGCGCTGATCGATGCCAGCGGGCAGTCCGGCAACCGCTTCTTCACGCCGCTCGTCGGCGGCACCGTCCAGTTCCTGCCGCCCGGGCAGATCTACGCGGGCGGCGTCAGCCGGCCGCTGATCCTGGTCGAGCTCAAGCTGCCGGATATCGGCCTGGCCGATCCGCCGGCCCGAGCCGCGTTCATCGCCGCCGCCACCGGCATCGTCCGCGCGCTGGCCCGGCCCGGGCACCGGGACGAGGACACCTGGATCAACATCCTCCACGCCCGTGACGGAGCCTGGGGTGTCGGCGGCCGGATGCTGACCAACGACGACCTGGTCGCCGGGATCATGGCCGCCGCCCCGGCCTAGCCGCCGTCCAGCCGCGCGCTCCCGCCCGCAGCCCGCTACAACCAGGCCATTACCGAACGAGGCAGCCATCCCGACCCGGCTCCCCGCCCGCCTTCGCGGCGTAAGGCGCCCGGCGGTTCGCGGCGCCACGGCACCGCGAACCGCCGGCATCGTCCGGCCGCGGTGACGCCGGCGAGCCGGCGCGGCCCCGTCGCTCCGCCGACCGCCTTGACCCTGCCATCGTCGCGGCCGCCGACCACGATGAGCGGCAGGCCGGCTACTGCGGTGGCGATGTCGGACACGTGTTCGGCGTACTGGGACACGATCAGGACGCCGGTCTCCGGTCCCTCCCGGGTCCTACTGGGGCGGCCGGCCGCGGCTGGGGCGGATGGGGCGATCGGCGCTACCGGGTGCCGGCGCGGCCCCGACCACAGGACCGGCACCGCGTAGACGGCCGCGGCTACCGTGTAGGCGGACCGTTCGTAGTTGACCCGCCATCCGACGAAGTCCGGCCATGCCTCGGCCAGGTCGCGCTCGATGCCGAAGTCGACCGCACGCATCCGGTCGACCGCCTGCAGGAACTCGGCGTAGGTCAGGCTGATCCCGGCTTGCGGGTCAGCCTCTTCGGGAATGTAGATGCCCATCGCCTGGGCGATCCGGTTGAAGCACTCGAACCCGGCCCGCAGGCACAGCCGAGCCGGGATCACCGGCGCGGCCGCGGGGGACAGGGCCAGGAACAGCGCGGCCGAGTCCAGCACCGCCAGCAGCGCGGTGACCCAGGACGACAGCGGCTGCGGCGAGCGGAACCGGACCAGCTGCATATAAGTGGTGTGGCTCTCGGCGACGTCCGCGGCCCAGCGTTCCCACTGGGTGTACAGCTCCGGCATCGTATCCAGGGTCGACGTGCCCGTGCCGAGCGCGTAGTGGGTGCGTGCCAGCAGTTCCGGGCCCCAGGACGGGACGCCGGCCCGCGCGTTCAGCAGGGCCACGTCGGTTTCCCGGCGGTTGAACGCCCCGTACAGGGTCGGCAGGTAGGCGATCTGCAAGGTGAGGATGACGAGGCCGACCGCCGCGGCCAGGAACACGATCACGGCCGGCACCGCCCCCGGGCGGCACGGCGAAACCCAGGGTGAACAGCGAGGACCCGGCGTCGGTGAAGGCGGACACCAGGCCGCGGACGGCGAACGGTCACAACAGCAAGGCGAACCCGGTGTAGGCCACGATCAGCCACGCCGCCAGCTGGGCCAGCAAGACGGCCGCCGCCTGGGTCGCGAGCAGCCGGTCGCGCCGCCGGTAGTCGGCGACCCGCGCCAGCACCAGCTGGTAAGCCCCGTCGACGATCCGGTCCACCCACTGCGTCAGCCGGCTGCTGACCGACCGGGACACGATCAGCGTCCCGGTCACGCTGGACACCGACACGAGCACCAGCAGGCCGCCGATCACCGCGGCCACCGCCCGTCCTGCCAGCGGCATCACCATCAGGCCTCCTCCATGGGCCCAGTCTGGCCCCGGGTAAGTACGTGCCGTCGCCGGGTTAACCTGAGGCGGTGACTTCTGCTGACGAGCCTGCCATGACCGTGTACGGGGCGCCGTGGTGCCCGCATTGCAAGCGAGTCAAGAAGTTCCTCGCCGCGCACCGGGTCCGCTACGCCTTCATCGACATCGACACCGATCCGCAGGCCATCGCGCGGCTCAAGGAGCTGCAGAACGGCGGGCAGATCATTCCCACGGTCATCTACCCGGACGGGACTCACGAGGTGAACCCGGGCGACGAGGCGCTGGCCCGCCGCATCGGCCTCACCCTCAAGCCCGACCGGTCCGCCTATGACCTGGTCATCGTGGGGGGCGGGCCAGCCGGGCTGGCCGCCGCCATCTACGCCGCCCGGGAAGGCATCGACGCCGTGGTGGTGGAAGCCAGCGCGCTGGGCGGCCAGACCGGGATCAGCGACCGGGTCGACAACTACCCGGGATTCCCCGAGGGCATCTCCGGCGGTGAGCTGGCCGACCGGTTCGTGGCCCAGGCCCGCCGTTACGGCGTCGAACTCGTCTCGGCGGTATCCGTCACCTCCGTGCAGCGCGATCACGACGACGTGGTGACCTCGCTGTCATCCGGGCAGCAGCTCACCTCCCACGCCGCCATCGTGGCCACCGGGTCGACGTACCAGCGCCTCGGCGTGCCCGGCGAGGAAGACCTCATCGGCGTTCACTTCTGCGCGACCTGCGACGGGCCCTTCTACAAGGGAGCCGAGCAGGTCGTCGTGATCGGCGGCGGCAATTCGGCCCTGGAAGAGGGCCTGCACCTGTCCGAATTCGCCCAGCGGGTGCAGGTGCTGGCCCGCTCCGGCCTGTCCGCCTCGCCGGTCCTGCAGGCGCGGGTGCGGTCCGACCCGCAGTTCGCCGTCCGCACCGGGGTCGACATCGTCGAGCTCGAGGGCGACAAGGGCCGCTTCACCGGCGTCGTGGCCCGCGACCGCGACAGCGGCGAGATCCTCCGGTTCCCGGCCGCCGCGGTCTTCGTGTTCATCGGGATGAAGCCCAACAGCGCGTTCCTGGGGGACGCGGTCGAACGCGACGCGGGCGGGTTCATCGTCACCAGCCACACCATGGAGACGTCGCTGCCCGGGGTATTCGCCGCGGGCGACGTGCGCTCGGGATCGACCAAGCAGCTCGGCTCCGCGGTGGGCGACGGGATCGCCGCCCTCCTCATGACGCGCCGGTACCTCGAGGCCCACCACCACAAGGCCGTGCCGCTGGTCGACGCCTGGGCAGGCTGAGCCTGTCATCCCCTCGGTCCCCCCGCCCGCCCTCGCGGCCCGGTCGTCACGGCGTGATGCCCTGGCGGCCCCTGCCTGAGCGGACGGGCAGCACGGTGAGCAGCGCGGCGCTGGCTGATGAGCAGGCGCTGAAGCGGTGGCTCACATAACCGGCCGCGGTCTGCCCCGGCGGGTACACCCGCAGCCCGCCGGCCGTGGCCGGCCGGCAAGTCGAGGACGGGTAGTTTCCCGCCTCGGCCACCTTCAGCCAGGCGTGGGCCGTCTGGCCGGGCGCGAGGGTGACTGTCACCTTCGGGAAAGCCGAGCCCCGCCGCGCCGCCGCGCCGATCTGCCGCCCGGCGCTGGCCGGGGTCGTGACGAACGAGACCCCGGGGTAGCCGTACAGCTGGCACGACGCCGCCGAGGTGTTGGTGAAATCCAGCGGGTAGTACGTGCTGCCCGCGCCCGAGTCGGCCTGGCTGGCGTCCACGGTCAGCTGCAGCGACGCGGTCCCGCAGGCGGCCTGGCCGGTCCCGTCCGCTGGGGCTGCCGGTGACGTGGTCACCGGCGGTGCCGTGGTGGCCGAGCTCGACGCTGGCGATGCCGGCCCCGCGCCGGGCGCGCTCGTGCTCGCGGCGGGCGCCGTCGCCGACGTGCCCGAGCCGGCCGGACTACAGGCTGCTAGCAGCAGCGAGGTGACGACTGCGGCTCCCGCGAGCCGCTGCAGGTTGCTCATGCTGCTACGGTCGCACCTGGCAACGGCCGCCCGCCCCCGTAGAAACCCCTGGCCGGCCCCCGGGTCATGCTCGATGAGACAGTGCGGCGCACCTGCCCCTCCTGGTGGAAGGGCAGCTGCGCCGCTGGCTATATCTGGTGTCAGTGCTGGCTCATCGCGTGATCGACGAGCGCGTATTCGGCCGCCAGGACCGGGTCGTCGACGTTGGAGTTGACGGACAGGACGACCGTGATGCGCCCGTCGCTGCTGACGGCGCCGATGGTGTTGTAACCGGGGACATCACCCTCGTGGGCCCAGTAGCTGCCGCCGCCGGTGAGCGGGATGTTGAAGATACCCAGCCCGTACCGGGAACCGGGCACGCTGGTGCTGTCACCGCCGGTGGCGGGCACCGTCTCGCGCATCAGCCGCGTTTCCGCTGGGGGCAGCAGCTCGCCGCGTCCGATCGCGCTCCAGAACCGGGTCAGGTCGGCGGCGGTGCTGATCAGCGCGCCCGCCGAGTTGGCCCAGGACATGTTCTCGGCGGTGGTGTCGACCCGGGTGGTCTTACTGAAGATCAGGTACCCGGTGGCGTGCGGCCGGGGCAGCGCGGTGCTGTTGCCGGGCGCGAAGGTGTGGTGCAGTCCGAGCGGCTTGATGATGCGGCGGGTGACCTGGTCTTCCCAGGAGTGATGGGTCACCTTCTCGATGACCATGCCGAGGAGGATGTAGTTGGTGTTGGAGTAGTGAAAGCCGGTGCCGGGAGCGAAGTAAGGCTTGTGCGCGAGCGCGATGTTCAGCAGGTCCGGCCGGCTGAACTGCTGGAACTCCAGCTTGCGGTACGCCGCGGGCGAGGTGATCCGCGCCTGCAGGTCATCGGTGTAGTTCTCCAGGCCGCTGGTGTGCTGCAGCAGCTCGCGGACGGTGATCTTGCCGCCGTCGTTGCCGTGGCCGCGGACCACGCCGGGCAGCCAGTGCCCGACCGTGTCGTTCAGCGACAGCCGGTGCTCCGCGACCAGCTGCAGCACCACGACCGAGATGAACGTCTTGGTGTTGCTGCCGACCCGGAAGTACCCGTTCTCGTTCACCGGCTTGCGGCTGTCGAGGTTGGCCACGCCACTGGTACCGCGTAGCTCCCGCCCCCCGGCGCGCACCTCGGCCAGCACCCCCGGTACTCCCGTGGCGACGATCGCGTTGAGGTCACGCTGCAGGTCCTGCTTCGTGTAGGCATGCGGCGCCGTGGCCG
>JAJKHX010000306.1 GCA_021154785.1 Nocardiopsis sp. | reverse complement strand
CGCCGGCTGACCAGCAGCGACATACCGAACAGAGCGCTGCAGAACCCGCACGTGAGCAGGATGTCCGGCAGGCCGTTGCCCGACGTGCGAGTCTCGACGAAAACGGCCTGAGCGAGCCCGCAGGCCCACCCGAGCCAGGCCGCCCGCTCCGGCCTCAGCCCGCCCGCGACCACGAACGTGAGCAAAGCCAGGCTGAACGCCCCGGTAGGGTCGTGCCACCCCAGGAGCGCGGCCAGGGCCAGCTGGCCGGCGACCGACACCACGATCGCGATGGCCGGCGCCCGGCGGCGGGCCAGCAGGACCAGTCCGCACATCGCAGACACCAGCGCCGGGACCGGCCGGCCGTCAGTCAGCAGCTCCGCCAGCGTGACCGCTGTCACGCCCAGGATGACGACGTCCAGATACCGCCCGGCAAGCATGGTCCGCACCGTGTCCAGCCGCACACCTACGACGGTAACGCGGTACCGCCGGGGAGTCCTCAACCTTCAGATTGACCCGTCCCGCCGATCCCGATCCTGAGGCCGGCCGGAGCCGGCCTCAGGGCTGACGTTTTACCCGGCGCCGCTGCCTAACGTCGTCACCGTTCACAGTCGGCGTCCCGCCGGCGGCCTGCCCGAGGAGAAACCATGTCACGTAAGTCCGGGTTGACCGGAGTCGCCTTCGCGGTACTGTTCACCGCGTTCGGATTCCTGGACAACGGCCCGTCCCAGAACCTCAGCAACGCGAACACCGTCACCTGGTACACGCACCACACCCTGACCCAGTGGCTGGTCTCGACCGCCTTCGGTGCCCTGGCCGGCGTCTGCGCCATCGTCTTCGCAACCGTGCTCCGCCAGCGCGTGACTAACGCAGCCGACCGCTCCGTGGCCGCGCAACTGGTGACCGCGGGCGGCTACGTCGCGGCCGCCCTCATGCTCACCGGCGTCGCCCTCTACGGCACCATCCCGATCCAGCACCTGTTCAACCACACCGCGCTGCCGGCCCCCGCAGTCTCCCGGGCCCTGCTCGGCGCCAGCTACGCCACCGGCTTCGTCATCGCGCCGCTGGCCTTCGGCCTGATGATCGTGGCCGTGTCACTGCTCGGCCTCCGCCACGGCACGCTGCCCCGCTGGCTGGCCCTAACGGGCTTCCCCCTCGCCGCGGTCCAGCTCGCCAGCCTGCTGTTCTTCCCCGCCTGGCTGATCGTGCTCTGGAGCCTGGCCGCCGGCATGGCACTGACCATCCGCACGACACGGCCGGCTGTCCCGGAACCCCAGCGGGCCGCGGTCCTCACCTGACCCGGCCGCCCTCGCCACTCACCGCCGCGACGGCCCGGCCAGCCGCACCGGGCCGTCGCGGCCGCAGCCAGAGGCGACCAGGACACCGACGATGCGCGCGGCCATCATGTGCCCGCCGGCCACCCCCGGGCGAGATGACGCCAACCGAGGCGCACCGGCAAGAAGCTCCACCGGGACCTCGGTCCGCAGATCCGTCTTGAGGGCCTGGCCGGGCTGCGTGATTTCCTCGCCGAGTTCTGGCCGGACGCCCTGGACCGGCTCAAGCGGGCCGTGGAGTCCGGCGATGACGGCTGAGCCGGTACGCGCCTGGATCCGCATTGAGGCCGCGCCCGAGCGGGTCTGGGAATTCTTCACCCGGCCCGAGGCGATGATCCGCTGGATGGGCGAGTACGCCGCGCTGGCGCCGCGGCCAGGTGGCGAATTCACCGTCAACATCAAGGGCGCCCCGGTCCGCGGCCGCTACCTCGAGCTGGACCTGCCGCACCGGCTCGTGGTGAGCTGGGGCTACGCCGGCTCCGAGGAGCTGCCGCCAGGCGCGAGCACCGTCGAGGTCTGCCTGGTCCGCGACGGGACAGGCACCCGCGTGCACCTGGAACACCGGGACCTGCCTGCCCCGGAAGAGCCCGGCTACGCCGAGGGCTGGACTCGCTACCTGGCCCGCCTGGCTGCCGCGGGCATCGGTGCGGCCGACCCCGGCACCCGGCCGGCCTGCTCCCGGAGAGGTGGGGGCAGCTGAGGCGCCGACATGGAACCGCACAGCAAGACGGTCGGCGGCTCAGGCCAGTAGGTCTTTGAGGGCGGAGGGCATGTCAGTGTTCGGCAGGTCCGGGAATGCCTGCCTGGCGGCGGTGGAGTCGAAGGTCATGTCGATGGTGTCCATGGCGAGCGCGGCGCGGGCCTGGCGGGCCAGTGCGGGCTTGATGACGGCGGTCACGCATGCCGTAGCCCGCAGGGCCAGGCGCGGGATGTGCCGTAGCGCGCCGCGGCATCCGGTGGCCTGCTGCACGATCGCGGCGACCTGGTTGAAGGTCAGGTTGTCCGGGCCGCCTAGTTCCAGGACCTGGCCATGCAGGCCGGGACTGGCGACGGCGTGACTGACCAGGGCCGCCACGTCGGTGGCGGAGACGAAGTTGACCGGGTTGTCCCCTTTCCCGAATACCGGGATCTTCCCGGACGAGCGCAGGGGTTCGCCCATGATCGTGCCCCAGGTCTCCATGAAGGCGGTGGCCCGCACGACGATCCAGGGAATGCCGCTGGCCCGCAGCATTTCCTCCGCGGCATACTTGGCCCGGAACAGCCCGATCGGGTGGCCGGGGGATGCCCCGGCCACCGAGACCAGGATGAAGGCGGCACCGGTGCGGGCGGCGGCGTCGATCAGGCGGGCGTTGCCGCCCCGGTCTACCGATGCCGGGGAGATGCCGCCGGGCCCGGCGAAGCCGTGCATGGCGGAGATAACCGTGCTTGCGCCGTGCAGCGCCCGGCCGGCGGCGGCGGGGTCCCGGACATCACCGTGCACCACCTCCACCCCGGGGCCCAGGTGGCGCGCCCGGGCCGGGTCGCGGGTCAGCACCCGCACCGCGAGGCCCTGGCCGGCCAGGCGGGGGATCAGGCGGGTGCCGAGAGTGCCGGTGCCCCCCGCGACGACGATCACCGCGGGGAGGCGGCCAGCGGCCCGGCCCCTACGCGCTGGCGCACGGCCTGGCTGGCGTCCGCCCCTCCGGCCTGGACGGGCTCCAGGTAGAACCGGGCCCAGGTGAACAGCCCGTCGCGGACGCCGAACACGATCACCCCGGCCATCTGGTGCGCCGAGCCGTCCCGCCGGGTGCCAGCCATCTCCCACTCCGACCACGCCACGTCGCCGTCGCAGGCGCATCGCAGTACCCGGGCGGCGATGTCGGGGACGAAGGCGAAGATCTGCTCCCAGTTCCGCCGTACCTGGTCGCGGCCGGTGAATCCCTGGGCCGGATGGGCCGGGGTCTCGTTGCGGTAGCCGGGAGCAAAACAGCCCTCTACGGCATCGAGGTCATGGCAGCTGACAGCCCTGGCCAGCCGCTCCAGCAGCGCCTCGCCCGGCTCCGGTAGGTTGCCTGTCACGGTACCCCGATTCTGATACACTCGCACGTAACGGTTACATGACTATGGATCAGAAATTGTCATCTGTCAACGCAAGGCGGCGCTACGACTCCAGCGGCCGACGGGAACGGGCACGCCAGACCCGCGACCAGATCCTCGGCGTCGCCGAGGAACTGTTCCTGTCCGGCGGCTACGCCGCCACCACCGTCGCCGCCATCGCGGCGGCGGCGCGGGTATCGGTCGAGACCATCTATAAGGGCTTCGGCGGCAAGCCCGGCCTGGTACGGGGCATCGTCGAGCGGGGCCTGACCGGAGAAGGCCCGGTACCGGCCGAGCAACGATCGGACCGTATCCGCGGCACCGAGCCCGACCCCCACCGGATTCTCGCCGCCTGGGGCGCCTTCACCGCCGAGATCGGCCCCCGCGTCGCCCCCATCCTCGCGCTGGCACGCGACGCCGCCGCCAGCGACCCCGACGTCGCCGTCACCCTCGAGCAGATCAGCGCCGCCCGGCTCGAGCGGATGACCGTCAACGCCCGCGGCCTGTCCGACGCCGGCCATCTCCGGCCCGGCATCACCCCCGAACAAGCCGCCGACATCTTGTGGACTTACAGCTCCCCCGAACTCTACGAACTGCTCGTCACCCGCCGCAGATGGGCACCGGAACGCTACGGCCAGTTCGTGGCACAGGCCCTGATCGCCGCCCTGCTCCCCACCCAGGTCACCTGAACAGGCTCCACCACGTGACCCAGCGACGAGGTTCCGTCCAGGGCACGGCCACCGGCCCGCCGCGGCGGCCTGGCCGCAGGAACAGCCTCAGCTCAGCCGCGATGGTCACGACCGCCTGCGCCTGGTTCATCTTCCCTGCCTGCCCAGCCGGGACGCGTTCTCACCAGCAAGACGCGCTGCGGGGCGCGGCTGCTCCGCCTGCCGTGAGCGGGCGGAAAGGATCGGCGCGTCTCGCTGTTGAACTGAATGGGCCGCCTGAATCAAGGCAATACAGCCGAACGGGCGGTGTATCCCGGCTCCGCCGCCTCACGCTGCGAGCGGTGCGGCCGGGACCGTTACGGAGGATGCGAACGTCATGAAGTCGGGCAATGTCACTCAGCCGCCGGTCAAGCGGTGGCGTGAGCTGCTGGCCAGCGAGCGGGACGCGGCGGCGCTGTATCAGCGGCTGGCCGCGGCGGAGCGGGGCGAGCGGCAGCAGATCTTCCGTGACCTGTCGGCGATCGAGCTCAAGCACGCCGCGCACTGGGAATCCAAGCTCCGCTCGGCCGGGGCTGAAGTGCCGCCTCCGGGCCGGCCGAGCCTGCGGACCCGGCTGCTCGGCGCGGCCGCGGGCCGGCTGTCCACGCAGGCCGTGCTGCCGCTGATCGAACGGGCCGAACGAGCCGATGCCGGCCTGTACGACAGTGAGCCAGGCGCCCTGCCGGAGATGGCGGCGGACGAGCGCGGCCATGCGCGGACCCTCGCGCGCCTGCTCGATGGCGGTAAGCCCGGTCCGGTGGAGCAGATCGCGCGGCGCGAGCGCTGGCACCGCGGTGACCGCTCCGGCGCGCTGCGCGCCGGGGTGTTCGGTGTCAGCGACGGGCTGGTGTCGAACACCGCGCTGGTGATGGGCTTCGCCGGCTCCGGGGCATCGCGTACGGTCGCCTTGCTGGCCGGGGTCGCGGGCCTGCTGGCCGGGGCGTTCTCGATGGCCGCGGGTGAGTACATCTCCGTGTCGAGCCAGCGCGAGATGTACCAGCGGGAGATCGAGCTGGAACGAGCCGAGCTGGAGGAAAGGCCGGACGAGGAACGTTCGGAGCTGGTGCTCATCTACCGCGCCAAGGGCCTGTCCCGCCCGGTCGCGGAGCAGCTGGCCGACACGATCATGGCGGACCGTGACGTAGCGCTGGACACGCTGGCCAGGGAGGAGCTCGGCCTCGACCCGGGCCAGCTCGGCTCGCCGTGGGTCGCGGCGGGCTCCAGCCTGCTGGCGTTCGCGATCGGCGCGTTCGTCGTGGTGGTGCCCTACCTGGCGGGCAGCGGCACGGCCGCGCTGGTGACCGCGATCGGCCTCGCGCTGGCCGCTATGTTCGGCGTGGGCGCCGTCATCGGTGCGCTCAACGGCCGCCCGGCCGTCCGGATGGGGCTGCGCCAGCTGTTCGCCGGCGCGCTGGCGGCCGCCGTGACCTACGGCGCCGGCCACCTCATCGGCACCAGTGTGTCCTGACCGGACATGGCCCTGACCAGACGGTCAGGAGGCCGCCGAGACGGGGTCGTCGGGATGGTGCAGGTGGGCGGACCGGTTCGCGAAGCGCTTGCGGTAGCTGGTGGCGCTGAGCCCGTAGTGGGCCTTGAAGCGGCGGGCGAACATGCTCTGATCGGGCCAGCCGACCGTGCGCCCGATGCTGGTGACGGGTTCGTCGGTGTGCAGGAGCAGGACGGCGGCGTGCTCGGCGCGGAGCTGGGCCAGGTACGCCATGGGGGGCAGGCCGGTGGCCGCGTTGAACAGCCGGACCAGGTAGCCGGGGGCCACGTGCAGCTCGGCGGCCAGGCCGGTCAGCGTCCAGTCCCGGGCGAGGTCGGCCTCGAGCAGGCGCATGGCCTGCACGACCGCGGGATGCGCGCTGGCCGATGCCCCGGCCAGCGCGCCCTGGTCCTGGGCGACGGCCTGGCCGAGCTGGCCGAACAGGAGCGACAGGCGGCCGACGATATCGGGCCGGTGCAGCGCCGGCGGCCGGTGCCGCAGCGCGGCTAGCGCGTCCAGATGGACCAGGCATTCGGCGCGGGCCGAGGGCGGCAGGCTGATCGTCAGCACGCCGCGCCCGGGCGATGAGTACGGACCAGCCCACAGCAGGAACCCGAGCAGGGGGTCCTCCCGGGTCCAGGCCAGCTCGCGGCGCAGCAGCTCGCTGCTGAAGCAGCAGTTGTACACCTCGAACCGCTGGCAGTCCTCGTACCCGTGCCAGACACCGGGCCGCAGCAGGAGCACCTCGCCCGGCCGCATCTCGCGCCGCCCGGCCAGGGAGTGGTGGACGGCGGTGCCGGCGACGGCAAAGGCGATCTCCACGAAGCTGTGCGTGTGCACCGGGCTGTCCCACCGGTGGAGGTAGCTGCCGGCATAGGCCGGCATGGTCTCGGTCAGGTGGAACAGGCCCTGGCTGGTGCCTATCGGGGGGGCCTCGGTCACCCTGGTACGGTAACCCCGCTCGCGCGCCCAGGTTAATTTCGCGCAAATAACGGTTCATCACAGCCTAGTGACGTCCAGCGGATACGCCCAGGATCGACCTCATGGACGTGACGTTCATGGGAGTGGAACCCCGGGTGCACCGGGGCGTGTCCTGGTGGCGCTACCGCTACCGGGCGGTGCTGGCGGTGCTGCTGCTGCCGAGCCTGCTGCTGATCGGCGTGTTCAGCTATTACCCGGCCGTGCGCAGCCTGATCGGCGGCTTCTACCAGTGGAACGGCTTCTCCGCGCCTACCTACGCCGGGATATCGCAGTTCCGGCAGTACATCCAGGCGCCGACCTTCGGGATCGAGGCGCGGAACCTCGGCATTTTGGTCGGCGGCAGCGTCCTGATCAGCTTGGTGTCCCAGTTCACCGCGGCCGAGATCGTCATGCACATGCCGCGGCGAGCCGCCACTGCGGCGAAATACGTCCTCGTCCTGCCGATCGTCTTGCCTCCGCTGGTGCTGATCGAGGTCTGGGCGTACCTGCTCCAGCCCGGGTCCGGGCTGATCGACAGGATCTTCGGCGCGGTTGGGCTGCCCCAGCCGACCTGGTTCAGCGATCCGCACCTGGCGCTCGTAGGGATCTTGCTGGTCGGGTTCCCGTGGATCTCCAACCTGGGTTTCCTGATCTTCCTGGGCGGGTTGCAGAACCTGCCCAAGGACGTGCTGGACGCGGGCCGCCTGGACGGCCTGAGCGCGGTCCGGCGGGTCTTCGCGATCGACATCCCGCTGCTGATGCCGCAGTTCCGGATCGTCGTCATCTTGTCCGGCATCTTCGCCGTGCAGAACTTCATCCCGATCCTGCTGCTCACCAACGGCGGCCCGGGCACCGCGACGCTGGTCCCGGGCCTGGACATGTACCAGTCGGCGTTCCAGAACGACCAGTACGGCTACGGCATGGCCATCGGCACCCTGCTCTTCGTGGCCATGCTCATCTTCACGCTCATCGTGATGCGGGCCTTGCGCCCGCGGACGAACTGACCACATTCTCACCAGGAGGTGGGGTTTCATGTTGCGAAGAACTCACGCGGGCGCGGCCCTGGTGGCCGCGGGTGTCCTGGTCGCCGGGTGCTCCGGCGGCGGTTCGGCCAGCTCGGCGGGCTCGGGTAGCGGCGCCGCGGTCACGATCAAGGCGGTGCTGCCGCCGAACACCGGCCCGGTCACCGCGGCCGACAATGCCGGCCTGAAGAGCCTGACCGCCCAGTATGAGGCGGCCCACAAGAACGTCACCGTCCAGTGGCTGCCGAACAATATGTCGAGTATCACCCAGTCCAACGCCCAGCTGGAGAGCCAGGCGTCCGGCGGCAGCGCGCCGGATGTCGTCTGGGAGCAGTACGGGCCGGTTACCTCCGGGGCCATCCCGGCCGGGCTGCTGCAGAACATCAAGCCGTACCTGAGCAAGCCGAACCCGTACGTGCCGGGCAGCTCCAGCTGGCTGTCGCTGTTCCAGCCTTCGGTTGTCCCGTACATGACCTCGACGAACGGGGACATCGACATCCTGCTCGGGTCCAGCGTCGAGACCGGCTTCTTCTACAGCAAGGCCGCCTTCGCCAAGGCGGGGATCTCCGGGCCGCCCGCCAGCTGGGCCGACTTCATGACCGACCTGGGCAAGCTGAAGTCGGCCGGCATCACGCCGCTGATGTACACCACCGGCGAGCCCTGCAACCCGTCCTGGTTCGAGCGGCTGGCCACCTCCTCGCTGCTCGCGAACCAGGTCAGCCAGTTCGACGTCAACCACGCCCAGGTGACCAACGGGCTCGACGTCGCGGTCGGCATCCACAAGGGCATCATCAGCATGAGCAACCCGCGCTACGCGGCGGGCTGGAAACTGCTCGGCCAGCTGGTCCCGTTCTCGGCCACCGGGCAGAGCGGCTACGGCGCCTGCCAGAACCCGAACGTCACCTCGCCCCCGCTGAGCCCGCAGCCGCTGCTCGTCCAGGGCAAGGTCGGCATGCTGTGGGGCGGCAGCTGGTGGATCCCGCAGCTGAACTCGGCCGGCTTCACGGACAAGTTCGGCGTGTTCCCCGAGCCGCCGATCACTTCCGCGTCGACGCCGTACGGCCTGGGCACCTCGACGCTCGGCGTCATCGGCGGCCCGAACGGCAACGGCCAGTGGAGCATCACCTCCCAGCGTGCCGACAGCACCATGACCCCGGCCAAGACCGCGACCGTGATGAACTTCCTGGCCTGGCTGTTCACCCCGCCGCACCTCGGCTACTGGCTCAAGATCAACGGAAGCGGGTCCTACATCCCCACCGAGACGGACGCGCCGACGGTCAACCTGCCCGGGCTGTCCAGCCTGGTCCCCTCGGGCAAGGTACCCACGGTCGTCGACGTGGTGCTGGACGACGTGCTGTCCGCCGCGGCCACCAACTCCGGCATGCGGCTGGTCCAGGACTACGTCAACGGGTCGATGTCCTACTCCGCCTTCGCCAGCCAGTGGCAGTCGCTGCTGACCAGCTCGGCGCAGGCCTGGGCGACCCAGAACCACGTCGACCTCAGTAAGTACTGATGGGCCGCTACCGCTGGATCAGCCTGCTGGGCGGGGCGGTGATCGTGGTGCTGACCTACTTCCCGATCATCTTCGTCGTCTCCAACTCGCTGAAGACCGGGCGGAACATCTTCAGCAGCGGCGTATTTTCCCTGTTCACCCAGTTCAACTACCAGAACTACAGCACGGCGTGGTCCGGTGTGTCCCGGTCGCTGGTCAACACGGTCATCGTCGCGGCCGCTGCCATCGTGCTGGGCGTGGCCGCGGCCGCGCTCGGCGCGTACGCGTTCTCCCAGCTCCGGTTCCGCGGCAAGGAACTGCTGTTCGTGGCCTACCTGGCGCTGCTGCTGATTCCGTCCACGCTGACCCTGATCCCGCTGTTCCTGACCATCCAGAAGCTGGGCTTCTTCAACACCTGGTGGGCGCTGGTCCTGCCGTACGCGGCCAGCGCCCAGCCGCTGCTGGTGCTGATCTTCCGCGGCTTCTTCGACCAGATCCCGAACGAGCTGCTGGAAAGCGCCCGCACCGACGGCTGCACCGAGGCCCAGGTGCTGGTGCGGATCGTGGCCCCGCTGACCCGCCCGGTCCTGCTGACCGGCGCCATCCTGGTCACGATCAACGTCTGGGGCGACTACCTGTGGCCCACCATCGTCATCCAGGACCCGCACCGGACCACGATCTCGGCGGGCGTGCAGCAGTTCGTCAGCAGCTTCGGCCTCAACGTCAGCAGCGGCGGCTCAGTATTCGCCGCGTTCGTCATCGCCACCGTGCCGATGTTCGTGCTCGTCGGCTTCACCATGCGCTATTTCGTCTCCGGTCTCACCGAAGGAGCAACCAAGCTGTGACTGCGCTGCCACTGACCCCGGCCGGGCTCCGCTGCGCTCATCAGGCCGACCCGCTCGGCGTGGCGCCGGACCGGGTCCGGCTGAGCTGGCGGCTCGACGGCGCGGGCGCCGGCCGGTTCCAGCGGGCCTACCAGGTCATGGTCACGGACGACGCCGGGGCGGTGGCGTGGGACAGCGGCCGGGTGGAGGCCGCCGCCGCGGACGTTGCCTACCGCGGGTCCCCGCTGTCGGCGGGCGGCCGGTACCGCTGGAAGGTGCGGGTGTGGGACGAGGACGACCGGGCGTCCGGGTGGAGCGACCCGGCCCGCTTCGAGGTCGAACTGGACCGAACGGGTGGCTGGCACGCCTCCTGGATTGCCCCCGGCCGGGTCCGGGAGGCCGTCACGCCGCCTTCCGGGGCAGGCCCGGTCGACCCGGTGGCGAGAGCCCTGTCCCCGGCTCCCTATCTGCGCCGGGTCTTTACCGTCGGCCAGCCGGTGACGTCCGCCCGGCTGTACGTGACCGCGCTCGGCCTGTACGAGGCGCGGCTGAACGGCCGCCGGGTCGGCGACGGGTTCCTCACCCCCGGCTGGACCGATTACCGCCGGCGCATCGCCTACCAGGCCTATGACGTGACGGGCCTGCTCAGCCAGGGCGAGAACGTCCTCGGCGCGATCCTGGCCGACGGGTGGTACGCCGGCTTCTACGGCTTCGACCCCAGGCGGGCCGGCGCCCACTACGGCGCGGCGCCCGAGCTGCTGGCCGAGCTGGTGCTGCGGCTGGCCGACGGCAGCGAGCAGCGGATCGTCACCGACGGGCAATGGCAGTCCTCGGCCGGCGCGATCCGGCACGCGGACCTGCTGATGGGGGAGCGGCACGACCTCACCCGCGAGCCGCACGGCTGGGATGCCCCCGGTTTCGATGCCTCCAGCTGGCAGCCGGTCCGGACCCGTGAGCGTGACGGCACCCCGCTGGTCGCCGATCCCGGCCCGCCGGTCCGGGTCACTCAGGAGATCGCCCCGCGCAGCATCGCCTCCGACGACTCGGGACGTCATATCGTCGACTTCGGCCAGAACCTGACCGGCTGGCTGCGGATCAGGATCGACGGGCCGCCCGGGGCCCGCGTCCGGATCCGGCACGGCGAGGTCCTCGCGGCTGACGGCAGCCTGTACACCGAGAACCTGCGGACCGCCCGGGCCACCGACGAGTTCACCACGGCCGGCGGCCCCGAGGTGCTCGAGCCCCGGTTCACCCTGCACGGCTTCCGCTACGCCGAGATCACCGGCTATCCCGGCGGCGTCGGCCAGCCCGACGTCACCGCCCGGGTCGTCCACTCCGACACGCCCGCGACCGGAAGCCTCGAATCCTCGCTGCCGTGGCTGGACCAGCTTTTCCGCGTCATCGACTGGGGCCAGCGGGGCAACTTCATCAGCGTCCCCACCGACTGCCCGCAGCGCGACGAACGGCTCGGCTGGCTCGGTGACGCCCAGGTCTTCGCCCGCACCGCCTGCTACAACCGCGACGTCGCCGCGTTCTTCGCCAAGTGGCTGGACGACGTGGCCGACGCCCAGCTGCCCTCCGGGGCCTTCACCGACGTCGCCCCCCAGCTCACCCTAACCGGTGCCGGCGCGCCGGCCTGGGGTGACGCCGGGGTGATCGTTCCGTGGACGATGTGGAAGATGTACGGCGACACCGAGATCCTGGACCGGCACTTCGGCGCCATGACCCGGTGGATGGACTTCCTGGAGCGGGCCAACCCCGACTACCTGCGGGCCCGGGAACTCGGCAACAGCTACAACGACTGGCTCACCCCGGGCGACGACGACACCCCGCCCGAGCTGCTCGCGACCGCCTACTGGGCGCACGACGCGGCGCTGATGGCCGAGATCGCCGACGCCACCGGCCGGGCCGGCGAAGCCGCCGGGTACCGGGCGCTGCTGGCCAAACTCCGTTCGGCCTTCATTGATGCCTTCCTGGCCGCCGACGGGCAGGTTGCCTCCGGGACCCAGACCGCCTACGTCCTCGCCTTGCACATGGACCTGGTCCCCGATGACCTGCGGGCCGCCGCGGCCCGGCGCCTGGTGGCCGCGATCCGGGCGGCCGGCTGGCACCTGACCACCGGATTCGCCGGGGTCGGCTACCTGCTGCCGGTGCTCAGCTCGGCCGGCTATGACGCCGTGGCCTACCGGCTGCTCCAGCAGGACACGATGCCGTCGTGGCGGTACATGACCGGCCACGGCGCCACCACGATCTGGGAACGCTGGGATGGCTGGACCGCCGAGCGCGGCTTCGCTTCGCCCTGGATGAACTCCTTCAATCACTACTCGCTCGGCTCGGTCGGCGAATGGCTCTACCGGTACCTCCTCGGCATCGACCAGGAGCCGGGCACCGCCGGCTTCGGCCGGCTGCTGCTCCGGCCGCACCCTGGCGGGTCACTGGACTGGGCCCGCGGCTCCTACGCATCCGTCCGGGGCACGATCAGGGTCAGCTGGCAGCGGGACCGCGGCCGGTTCTCGTACCGGGCCGAGCTGCCGCCCAACGTCACGGCCACCATCCGCATCCCCAGCCGCCACGCCGCCGAGGTCCGCGACGCCGCGGGTAACCCGCCTTCGGCGCTCGCCGGTTTCCCCGGCGCCGCGGACGCCCAGGAGGCCGTCTTCGACGTCGGCTCGGGGACGCACGAGTTCTCCGGTCCCGCGCTGACGGTTGCCCAGGAGGCGAGCAGCGCGAGTCGTTCGGCCGAGGGGGATCCGGGCTCGGCGGTGTAGATCATGAGGATGAGGCCGGGTTCGGCGGTGATGGCGAGTTCTTCGTAGCGGCTGACGCGTGGCGTCCGAGGACCTGGCT
>JAJKHX010000305.1 GCA_021154785.1 Nocardiopsis sp. | reverse complement strand
CTGTTCGCGGCGCCGGCGGGGGGACGGAGCGTCCAGGTCGACTGGCCGGAGTCGACCAGCCTGCTGACCACGCCGAGGAGCCGGCCGGCCGGGGCCACGTCGGTGGCCTGGGCCTGGCCGGCGGCCGGGGCTACGTCGGTGGCCTGGGCCTGGCCGGGCTGGATCGAAGTGGCGGCGGCGGCCGGCCGGAATCCCGGGGGCGTGGCCTTCATGATGCGCAGTGAGGCCACGGCCAGCAACTGGTCCGCCTGGTCCACCATCTCCGCGCGGGCCAGCCCGCCGTCCTCGTCGACCGCGTCCGCCTCGGCCCGCCCCTCGATCCAGGCCTGCCCGGCCGGGAGCGGGCGGATGAACTCGACGCGCAGCTGCGCGGTCAGCGCGGCACCCCCGGCGGGCAGGGCGGTGGCGACGGCACAGCCGCAGCACGCGTCGGCCAGCACGGCGAACGCGCCGGGCAGCAGGCCGCCACCGGGTGCCGCCAGGTGCGGTGAGGCCGGCACGCGGACGACCGCGGAGCCCGCCGCGGCCGCGCGTATTTCGACGCCGAGGGTGCGGTAGGCGGGGACGGGAGTGCCGTTCTGGCCGAGCCCGCGGCGCAGGCTCACTAGGTCGGCGCCGATCGTGGCGGTGTTCGTAAGCTGGCTAGGCATCGCGCTTCCCACTTCGTTGTAATAAGATAACTTAATAAGATAATACATCTCATTGGAGGGAGGCCATGCCGATGGCAGACGACGAGGACCTGGTACGCACCGAGGTTGACGCGGACGGCGTCGCGACGTTCACGCTGAACCGGCCGGAGCGCCGCAACGCGTGGACGGCGGCGCTGGAGAACCGGTATTTCGACGTCCTGGCGGCGGCCGACACCGATCCGGCCGTGCGGGCCGCCGTGCTGACCGGCGCCGGGACGTCGTTCTGCCCGGGCATGGACATGGGCCGTCTGGCCGAGGTGGCCGGCCGGCCGGTGGATATATCGGCCCGCCGGCCGCAGTACGCCCCCCGGCTGTTCCGCAAGCCGCTCATCGCCGCGATCAACGGCGCGTGCGCCGGTATCGGGCTGACCCAGGCGCTGATGTGCGATGTGCGGTTCGCGGCTCGGGGGGCCAGGTTCTCCACCGCGTTCGCCCGGCGCGGGCTCGGCGCCGAGTACGGCATGTCCTGGGTCCTGCCCCGTTACGCCGGCGCGGGCAACGCGATGGACCTGCTCCTGTCCAGCCGGGTCTTCGAAGCCGACGAGGCCAGGGAACTCGGGCTGGTGAACTGGGTCCTCGAGCCGGGCGAGGTGCTGCCCGCGGCCCGGGAGTACGCCCGCGACCTGGCCCGCAACTGCTCCCCGGCCGCCATGGCCGCCATCCGCCACCAGGTCCTCGCCGACCTCGACGCCCCATTCGAGGAGGCCTGCCGCCGTTCCTACGCGGTGATGGAGGTGCTGAACAGCGGCGCGGACTTCCGGGAAGGCGTGGACAGCTTCGTGCAGAAGCGGCCGCCCGCGTTCCAGCCACTTGCGGACGGCTTCGACCCCGAGAAGATCACCGGCGTGCTCATGCCAGGGGCCAGGATGACCACCAGGGAACTGCGGTCGCGCTGAGCGGAATTGCCGGGCGCAAGCCCCGTCTTTCAGGGCGGGGTAAGCCCGGAGGTTGCGTTAACCGGTGCTTTCTGCTGCTCGATGTACTGGCGGATGATGCTGGGCGGCGCGCCTCCGCAGGAGGCGGCGAAGTAGGACGGGGACCAGAAATGCCCGCGGATGAGGTGCCGGTTCACGCGGCCGGCGTACTCCGAGCGCAGCCGCCGGGCTGAGACGCCCTTGAGCGAGTTCACCAGCGCGGAGACGGCAACCTTCGGCGGGTACTGGACCAGCAGGTGCACGTGATCATCCTCGCCGCTGAATTCCCGCAGTTCGGCGCCGAAGTCCCCGCAGACCTTCCGCATGGCGTCCTGGCAGCAGCGGAGCATGTCCGGGTCGAGTGCGCCACGGCGGTACTTCGTCACGAAGACCAAATGAACGTGGAGCGCGGAAACCACGTGCCTGCCACGGCGGTAATCTCCATCGGACGTCATGGGCCAATGATATGATCTGGTGCTGTGCAGGTGAGATACCGGTACCGGCTCTACCCGACGCCGGGTCAGCAGCAGGCGCTGGCCCGCACCTTCGGGTGCGCACGGGTCGTATACAACGACTGCCTGCGGGTCCGCGACGAGGCGCACGCGGCCGGGGAGAAGATCTCCGACACCGAAGTGCAGCGCCGCGTCGTCACCTTGGCCAAGCAGGCGCCGGAGCGGGCGTGGCCCGGCGAGGTCGCGTCGGTGGCGCTGGTGCAAGCGTGCCAGGACGCGCGCCGCGCCTACCGGAACTGGTTCGGCTCGCTGTCCGGGAAGCGCAAGGGCCGCAAGGCCGGTCACCCCCGGTTCCGGTCCCGCAAGGATCACCGGCAGTCGGTCCGGCTCACCCGCAACGGGTTCGCCCTGCACGGGGACAGGCTGTACGTGGCCAAGGTCGGGGATCTGCGGGTCCGCTGGTCCCGGGATCTGCCGTCCATCCCGTCGTCGGTCACGGTCATCCGCGAGGCAGACGGGCGGTACTACGCCTCGTTCGTGGTCGAGCGCGACGTCACGCCGCTGCCCGCATGTGACCGCGAGATAGGCATCGACCTGGGCCTGGCGAGCCTTGCTGTCACCTCGGACGGTGAGGTGATCCCGAACCCGCGGTTCCTGCGGGCCAGGGAACGCACGCTCGCCCGCGCTCAGCGGGCGCTGTCCCGCAAGCACAAGGGGTCCGCGAACCGGGCGAAGGCCCGGAAGCGGGTCGCTGTGCTGCACCGCAAGGTGCGGGAAACCCGGCTCGATCACGCGCATCAGACGGCCCTGAAGCTAGTCCGCGACAACCAAGCGGTCTATGCCGAGGATCTGTGCGTGTCCGGGCTGGCCCGTACCCGGCTGGCGAAGTCCGTCCATGATGCGGGCTGGTCTCAGCTAGTACGGCTGATCGAGGAGAAAGCCGCCCGGTACGGGCGCACCTTCGGGAAGGCCGGCCGGTTCGAGCCGACCTCCCAGGTGTGCTCGGCGTGCGGGGCGAAGGACGGCCCGAAGCCGCTCCGCGGCCGGGCCTGGACGTGCGCGGCGTGCGGCACCGTCCACGACCGCGACGTGAACGCGGCCAAGAACGTGCTCGCCCTCGGGCGGAGGGAGAGCCAAAACGCCTGCGGAGGCCAGGTAAGACCAGCGTCCGCGCTGGCACCGGCCAGTGAAGCAGGAACCCACCGGGGCGCGGCATGAGAACGCCAGATACGGCAATCTCAAGTCGCGCTGGAGGAATCCCCGTCGTTCACGGCGGGGAGGACGTCAAACTCTTTACGCTCATGGCCTTCTCCAGTTTCTCGTGCGGGCGGCCTGCCTCAGGCCGCCGGGCAGACCGGGGCGTTGCCCCGCGGCGCCGTCAGCTTGCTGCCCTGGACCTGGGCCAGGAAGAAGCAGCCCGACGGTACGGCCGGCTTTCCCCGGCTGAAGATCGCGCCTGGGCTGGCTCCGCCGAGGGTTTCGTTGGCCGGCAAGGCGTCGGCAAGGCGTACAGTCCGCTCAGGATGTCCTTGCTGGCCGGATTGGCCCCGATGTGGGCCGCTGCCGCCTGGAACAGCAAGCAGCAGCGTGCGCACGCGGGCTTATGGCGCGGCCAGGCCTCGCCTGGCCAGCGCGAGCCTGGGCGTCGTTCGGCAGAAGAGCAGGCGGACGCGGTGCGGGCAGCTACCTGGCTTACGGCGCTTGGTGCGCGCCCGCCGCGGTGCCGAGGTAGTGCATGAAGAGGTCGTCGCCGATGTCGGCCGGCGGCCCGGTGAACACCACGCCGCCCTTATTCAGCAGGTACACGCGATCGGCCAGGGCCAGGGCCCGGCTGACATACTGCTCGACGATCAGCAGCGCGGTACCCGACCCGGCGATCTGGCCGAGGAACTCGAAGATCTGATCCACGACGACCGGGGCCAGCCCCATCGAGGCCTCGTCGACCAAGACCAGCCGGGGGCGGGTGAGGTAGGCGCGGACCAGCGACAGCATCTGCTGCTGGCCGCCGGACAGCTGGCCGGCCGGCTGGCGGAGCTTCTGCCCGAGCACCGGAAAGGCCGACGTGGCCCGGTCCAGCGCTGGAGTCTCCTCGCCCTTGTGCGCGTGCAGCACGAGGTTCTCCCGCACGGTCAGCGCCGGGTAGATGCCGCGGCCTTCGGGGATGTGGCACAGACCGCGCCGGGCCCGAACGTAGGGCCGGGCCCGCGTCAGGTCCTCGCCGCCGAGCAGGACCGTCCCGGCTGAGGGCCTGAGCAAGCCGGACGCCACGCGGAGCAGGGTCGTCTTGCCCGCCCCGTTCGGCCCGAGAACCGCCACCACGGTGCCCGGCTGGACGGTCAGCGAGACATCGCGGAGCACGATGTGCTCGCCGTAGCCCGCCTCGATCCCGCGCAGTTCCAGCATCCCGGCGACCTCGCCATGTTCCCGCATCGCACCCGCCTCGTCATGTTCTCGCATCCCGGCTACCTCGCCATCTTTGGTTGCGGCTGGCCGATCGGCTCGGTGCCGAGGTAGGCCGCCCTGACCTCCTCGCTGGAACCCACGTCCGCCGTGGTTCCCTCGAAGATCTTCGTCCCGAAGTCGAGCACGTGGACGTAGTCGCAGACGCTCATCACCAGCGCCATGTCGTGCTCGACCAGCAGGATGCCGACGTCGCGCTCCGCGACCACCCGGGTGAGGATCCCGCCGAACCGCTCGGTCTCCGCCCCGTCCAGGCCGGAGGACGGCTCATCGAGCAGCAGCAGGTCGAACCGGCCGGCCAGGCAGCGGGCGAGCTCGACGAGCCGCCGCTGCCCGGTGGACAGTGCCGCCACCGGGCGGTCGGCCAGATCGGCGATCCCGGCCAGCGCCATGGCCTGCTCGGCCGCCTCGTGGCGGGATCTCCGCTCCCTGCTGGTCTCGGCCACGTGCCGCCACGGCCGGCGCCCGGCCTGCCCGGCCTCCCGGCCGAGGGAGACGTTCTCCCGGGTGGTGAGCGAGTCGAACAGTTCCATCTTCTGGAACGTGCGGCCGAGGCCGTGCCGGGCCCGGGCGGCCGGATCAAGCGCGGACATGTCCGCGCCGTGCAGCCGCAGCGTGCCGCCGGCCGGCCGGACCAGGCCAGAAGCGACGTTGAACAGCGTGGTCTTACCCGCGCCGTTGGGGCCGATCAGTCCGGTGATCCGGCCGATAGGGGCGGTGAGGCTCACGTCGTTGACCGCGACATGACCGCCGTACCTCACCGTGACGTGGACGAGGTCGAGTCCGGCTGGAGTCCCGCCATCGGCCGCTGCCCTGGCCGCGGGCACCCCCGGTGCGCTGGCCGCGGGGGACGGAGTAGTGGCCGCGGGAGCCGGGGTGGTCCGGGGAGCCGGGGTGGCCCGGGGGGCCGGGGGCGGAACGGCGATGCCGGCTCGCTCCGCCGGCTCGGCCACTGGAGGACGGCGGCGGCCGCCGATCCGGTCGAGGACGGCGTGCAGCCGCTCGTTGCGCGGCGTGAAGCCGAGCGCCACCTGCACCGCGGCCGCGCCGAACAGGACGTTCAGCCAATCGCTGACGGTCGCCCCGGTGGAAATCCAGGACGGGATGACCACCAGCGCGAACCCGGCCCCGAAGGCGTACCAGGGTTCGCGGCCCGGGATCATGACCAGCAGCGCGAGCAGGGTCAGCGAGCTGAACGCGGTGAAGTCCGAGCTGGTGACGGTGTGCAGCACGCCGCCGAACAGCGCTCCGGAGATGGCGGCGAGGAAGGCCGAGACGCAGAAGACGAGCACCCGGGTCACCACCACGCTGGTGCCGTGCGTGGCCAGGGCGACCGGCGAGTCGGCCATGCCCCGCAGCAGCCGACCGAGCCTGCTGCGCACCAGCCACACCACCAGCAGGCCCGCGACCACCGCAAAGGCCAGCGCCAGGTAATAGTAGGCGATGTCACCCTGCGCGAACGAGGGCCGGTTCACCGCCTGGCCCAGCGAGCTGGAACCGAACATGATCCACAGCGGGTAGCCCATCTGCTGCATGGTGACGCCGAAACCAAACGTGGCCAGGGCCAGGAACACGCCGGGCAGGCGGATGGCGGGTATGGCGATGAAGGCTCCGATGGGGACCGCCGCCAGGCCCGCCAGGAGCAGCGCCACCCCCCAGGGCAACCCGAAGCCCGCGGTCAGGTGGCCCATGGTGGTGGCGCCGATGGCCGCGAACGCGGCCTGGCAGAGCGATACCTGGCCCGAGGTCCGCACTAGCAGGCCGAGAGAGAGGAACAGGATCACCTGGGTCATACCATCGGACCAGTAGGGCAGCTGCGCCGAGTTGACCAGATGCGGGACGATCAGCAGGACGGCGCCGAGGATGGCGGCGCCGGCGAACTGGACCCGGGCCGGCGCCGCGTACACCGCGGCCGGGCGGGGCCGGGACACCCGCCGGTCGGCCAGTTTGGACCGCGGCGTGAAGATCAGCACCAGGAAAAGCACGATGAAGGGGATGCTGGCGGGCAGCCCGGCCAGCGCGGCGCTAGACGTGACGACGTACTTGGTCGCTACCGAGGCGGCGATGCCGATCACCAGGCCGCCGACGTAGGTGAGCGGCAGGCTAGAGAACCGGCCGATCGCCGCGGCGCCGAACGCCTGGACGACCAGCAGGGTGAGCACGGTGGCATCCAGGTTGAGGGTCGGCGCCAGCAGGATCCCGGCCAGGGTGGCGAAGCTGGAGCCGATGATCCAGGCCCACCGCCGCACCGCCGCCGGGCTGGTGCCGCCCAGGTCGAGCAGTTCGGGGTTGTCGACCACGCCCCGCATGGCCAGGCCCAGCCGGGTCT
>JAJKHX010000304.1 GCA_021154785.1 Nocardiopsis sp. | reverse complement strand
CCGCCGAGATCGATGGTCCCCGTGTCGCCGAGCGCCACGATGCGGTCGGCCGGGACCGGGGCGAGCACCCCGAAGAGCCGGTCGAGCGCGTCCCCGTAGACCATCCGGGCGCTGGCCATCAGCCGGGACGGGTCGGCCAGGTGCCGCGCGCCGCGCTGGTGGACGACGATCTGCGCGGCCGGGAACATCTCGGCGATGTCGCCGGCCCCGCCCGCGTGGTCGAGGTGGATATGCGTGACCACGACCGTGGCCAGGTCACCCGGGCCTATCCCGAGCCCGGCCAGGGCGTCGCGGACGACCGGCGCGGACGGCGCGGTCCCCGTTTCTACCAGGCACGGCCGGTCGCCCCGGATCAGGTAGCCCGCGGTGATCCCGTCGTATCCGGCCATCCGGGTGTCGATCTGGAACACCTCGTGCCCGAGCGGGACCGTGCCAGTTCCCGCCGTGCCCGTTCCCGCCGTGCCGGTTCCTTCTGCCACCCGGTCATTGTCTCCCGGCCGCGGCTGCGCGGGTCAGTCGGCCGGGCCGAACGTGCGCAGCACCAGCCCGGTACGGGGCTTGGGGCCGAACGACGTGGACTTGCGCGGCACCCGCTCACCGTGGGCTGCGATCCGGATGACCGCATCGAAGGAAGCCGGGTTGGAGATCACGGCAGTGCCCCCGGGCGCCGGGGCCCGGCCGTCTCCCCGCTCGGCGACATCGGTGGCGGTGGCGTCACCCGAGACCGCCCGCACCGCGTCGGCCGCGTCGTGGTCGATGAGCACGTCGCGCTCGCTATCGGCGACGCCCCACAGCCGGCCGAGCAGCAGGTGCTGCATCACCGACGCATCCAGGCGCTGCCAGGACGCGGACGTCCCGGCCGGCATCGCGGCCGCCAGCTGCACCGGGTCCGGCTGGCTGAGCAGGCGGAGCACCGGTCCGCCGGCCAGCAGGAAGGCCGTGCCGTCCCGTCCGGCCGCGGCCAGCCGCTGCAGCGCGTCGCCCAGGCCGAGCCCGGCGGGCAGGTCCTGCACGGTGAACGCGGCCTTGGCCAGCTCGGCGGCCCGGTCCGGGTCCAGCCGGGGCAGCACCCGGTGGATGGCGCCCAGCCGGGGCGGGTAGGCGGCCGAGTCGACCAGGAACGCGAGCCCGTAATCCCACGGCCCGTCGCCCAGGCCGCCCTGCCGCATCTGCGCCTGCAGGTCCAGGTAGGCGGCGTACCGGTGATGGCCGTCCGCGATGAGCGCCCGCCGTCCGGCCAGGTCCCCAGCGATCGCGGCCTGCTCGGCGGGGTCGCCGAGGCGCCACAGCCGGTGGGTAATGCCGTCCTCGGTGGTGACCGATACCAGCGGCGCCCGCTCGGCCGCCACCCGGTCCATGATCTCGGTGGCCGTCTCGGCCGCGCTGGCGGCCTGGTCGCCGTCATAGATGAGGAAGATCGGCTCCAGGTTGGCCTGGGTGGCCGCCATCAGCTCACGTCGCCCGGCCACCAGGCCGGGCATGACGCCCTCGTGGGGGAGGATTCCCGCCGTCTCGGGCGGCCCGAGGCGGACCAGGCCGACGATGCCGCGCTGCAGCGTGCGAGCTTCCGCGCCGCCCGGCCCGTCCCCGTCCGCCACTTCCGGGGAACGCAGCGCCGGGACACTCTGCTCGTAGATATAGAGCGCGGCCATCCGGTCCCTGATGAGGACGCCCGCCGACAGCCACTCGCGCAGCAGCGTCGCCGCCGTCCTGCTCGCGGCTGCGTCCTCACCTGGCAGGATGAGGCGGACGACGTTGTGCGGATCCGACGCCCGCAGCCGGTCGAGGATGCCGCCGTTGATCACGTCGTACGGTGGTGAGGTGACGTTTGCGATACCGCTGACCCGATCACGGGCATAACGGATACCGCGGAAGGGCGCCAGCACGAGACCGGAACTAGCTTCGGACGGAAGGGTCTGCACATCATGTCAAAAGGATCGAGTGCAAGCTCCGATTCCCATCCGGAAGAAAACTTCCCTGGCCAGCTCCTTCCGGGAGGATCGGCGGACGACGTGCACAGCTGGTACCGGCGCGGCCTGGAGCTCCTCGGCCGGGGCAGCCCGGCGGCCGCCGCCCAGGTCCTGCAGCGCGCCTCGGCGGCCGAGCCGGACGCCCGCAGCGTCCGGGAGGCCCTGGCCCGGGCCCAGTTCGACGCGGGCCGCTACGCTGAGGCGGCCGAGAACTTCCGGCTGATCGTGGAGGCGAGTCCGTCGGACGACTATGCGAACTTCGGGCTCGGGCTCGCCCTGGCCCGGACCGGGAACCACGCCGCGGCGGCCGAGTACCTCGCGCTCGCCGCCGCCATGCGGCCCGATGCCACTCACTACACCGAGGCCCTGCGCTCGGTGCGGGCCACGTTGCAGGCCCGCAAGACGCAAGGGCCGCCGGACGGTGCCCAGTGACCGACGCGAGCACCGGGGATAACGAGGCCGGGCATCCGGAGGGCGGCGCGCTGCGACCCAGCCCGGAGCCGCTCACCGCCGCCTACGACGTCGCCCTGCTCGACCTGGACGGCGTGGTCTACATCGGCGGCGCCGCCATCCCCGGGGCGGCCGAGGCACTGCACAAAGCCGACGCGGCGGGCATGCGGCTGGCCTACGTGACCAACAACGCCTTCCGCACCCCGGCCGCCGTCGCCGCGCTGCTGACCAGCCTCGGCGTCCCGGCCGGGGCGGAAGACGTGGTGACCTCCGCCCAGGCCGCGGCCCGGATGCTGGCCGAGCGCCTCCCGGCGGGCGCGCCGGTCCTGGTCATCGGCGGCAGCGGCCTGCGGATGGCGCTGCGGGAACGCGGCCTGCGCCCGGTCAGCACGGCCGCGGACAAACCGCGCGCGGTCGTCCAGGGATACTCGCCCGGCGTCGACTACTCGATGCTGGCCGAGGGCGGCCTGGCGGTCGCGGCCGGCGCGCTGTTCGTCGCGTCCAACGGCGACCTCACCATCCCGGGCCGGCGCGGGATCGCGCCCGGCAACGGCTCGCTGATCCAGGTGGTCGCGACCGCGACCGGAGTGAAGCCGCTGGTGGCGGGCAAGCCGGAGCCGCCGCTGCACCGCGAATCGGTCCTGCGTACCAAGGCCAGGCACCCGCTGGTCGTCGGCGACCGGCTGGACACCGACATCGAGGGCGCCCACCGGGTCGGGGCGGACAGCCTGCTGGTGCTCACCGGGGTGACCGACCCGGCCGCGGCGGTGCTCGCGCCGCCGTCCCAGCGCCCCACCTACCTGGCCGAGGACCTGGCCGGCCTGCTCGAGCCGCACCCGGAGATCGAGGACAAGGACGGCGGTTACGGCTGCGGCGGCTGGACGGCGCGCCTGGACGGCGACCGCCTGGAACTGGCCGGCCAGGGCGAGCGCATCGACGGCCTGCGGGCGCTGTGCGCCGCCGTCTGGGCGGCGGACAAAGCCAGCCAGAAGGCCAGCGAGGACGCTGTACGGGACGCCGTCAAGCGCCTCGGGTGCGACCGCTAGCCCGGACTCGCGGCACGCACCGTCACCGGCCGTGTAAGCTATCGCGCATGTCACGCCGCGTCTTCCACGGGACCCACCCGGGTGTCACCGCGATGCTCGCGCGCGTGCTCTGTCGTCTTTCGTGTTGTTGCTGACAACGACCCCCAGCTGACCGTTGTCGCCACCGGCGCCGCCCGTAGTGCTGCGCGCCGAAGAGCCCGCGAAGGACTTTTCCGTTGAACGCGTTGAACGCAGAGATGTCTGTTGCTCCTGAGATCGCGCTGCTGGCCGCCGTTTCGCTGCCAGTGGCTACCCCGGCCGCGAACGAGGCGGTGCCAGGGCCGCTGACCCTCGGCACCCTGGCGCGTCACCTGAGGAGGCTCTCCGCTACGCCAGAGCGCTGGTGGGGCCTGGTCCGCTTCGACCCCGCCCGTTCGGTACAGATCGAGGTGGAAGACCAGCCGGGGTACGGCGCGTGGCTGGTGGTCATGCCGCCCGGTGACGCCGGCCGCGATTGTGACTGCGACGTCGCCACGCTGATCGCGGGGGAGGCGGCGGAGGGCGGCGCCGTGCTGCGACCCGGGCCGGCCAGGGTCCACGGCCCGCGGCACCGGCTGCGCGGCCACGGCGCGGGCTACTCGATCAGCCTGCACGCCCGGGCGACCTCCGGCCGGGCCCCTGGCGCCGGATTCTCAGCTACTGAGTACGCCGGGCGCCGGGAACTCGCAATTCGGCGTCCCGCCAGGTTGGCGTAATAGGCTGATCGGGTTGCGGGGGCATATTCCGAGACGTGCCACCAGAAGGGACTCAGCCGATGATTCAGGCACGGGGGCTTAGCAAACGGTACGGCGAGAAAATCGCCGTCAACGACCTGTCGTTCGACGTGGAGCCGGGCAAGGTGACCGGTTTCCTCGGCCCGAACGGGGCGGGCAAGACGACCACGATGAGGCTCATGCTGGGCCTGGACTACCCGGACGCCGGCGGTGTCACCATCGACGGTAAGCCGTACGTCACCATGGCCAATCCGATGCGCGAGGTGGGCGCGCTGCTGGACGCCAAGGCCGTGCACGGCGGCCGTTCGGCTTACAACCACTTGCTTTGCCTGGCTCAGACGAACAAGCTGCCCAAACGCCGGGTGGACGAGGTGCTCGAGCTGGTCGGCCTGACCGAGGTGGCGCGCAAGCGGACCAAGGGGTTCTCGCTCGGCATGAGTCAGCGGCTCGGCATCGCCGGGACGCTGCTCGGCGACCCGAAGATCCTGATGTTCGACGAGCCGGTCAACGGGCTGGATCCCGAGGGCATCCTGTGGATCCGCAACCTGATGAAGGCGCTCGCGGCGGAGGGGCGCACGGTGTTCGTGTCCAGCCACCTGATGTCGGAGATGGAGCACACCGCTGATCAGCTGATCGTGATCGGCCGCGGCCAGCTGCTCGCCGAATGCACCATGGACGAGTTCATCGCCCGCAGCTCGGGCCAGACCGTCCGGGTCACCACGCCCCAGGCCGGCCAGCTGGCCAAGGCGGTCACCGCGGCGGGCGGCACCGTGGTCACCGGCGCCGACGGCGCGCTGGTCGTGTCCGGGATGGTCGCCGCCCGGATCGGCGACCTCGCGTTCGAGCACGGCGTGCGGCTGCACGAGCTGACCGTGGTCCGGGCCTCGCTCGAGGCGGCCTTCATGGAGCTGACCGCGGACAGCGTGGAGTACCGGGGCGGTGAGGGCCAGGAACCCCAGGTTCCCGGGCCGGCCCAGGAGCAGCTAGCTCCGCATGAGCAGTTCAGTGCCGAAGGGAGGGCCTGACATGGCCACGATCACAAAGGCTCCCGGGGCCCCGGTCCTGCCCCCGGCGTCCGGCCGGGCCGGCCTGAGCGGCACGCTGCGCTCGGAGTTCACCAAGATCCGTTCGGTCCGCTCGACCTGGTGGACGCTGCTGGTACTGGTCGTGGTCAGCGTCGGGATCGGCGCGGCCATCTGCGCGGGCGTGGCGGCCAACTGGTCGCACACTTCGGCGTCCGACCGGGCCACCTTCGACGCCACCCAGGTCAGCGTGGCCGGGCTGTTCTTCCTGGGCCAGCTGGTCATCGTGGTATTCGGCGCGATCGTGCTCACCTCCGAGTACTCCACCGGGATGATCAGGACCTCGCTCACCGCGATGCCGCGGCGGGCCACCGTGTACGCCGCCAAGGCACTGGTGTTCGCCGCGGTCGCCCTGGTGGTCACCGTGGTGACGGCCTTCGTCGCGTTCTTCGTCGGCCAGGCGATCCTGACCAGCACGCACGAGAGCGCCACGCTGTCGCAGCCGAACGTGCTGCGGGCCGTGATCGGGGGCGCCCTGTACGTCACCCTGTGCGGCCTGTTCGCGTTCGCGGCCGGGGCCATCTTCCGGCACACCGCGGCCACCATCACCTCGGTCATCGGGCTGCTGTTCGTGATCCCGATCCTGGCGCACCTGCTGCCGAGCAACTGGTACGACGACATCGCGCGGTGGCTGCCCAGCTCGACCGGCGACGCCATCTCGGTCGTGGTCGGGCCGGGGCCCGGTCATCTGTTCTCCCCATGGGGCCAGTTCGCCGTGTTCGCCGTCTACACGGCGGTCCTGCTCGCGGTGGGCGGGTTCT
>JAJKHX010000303.1 GCA_021154785.1 Nocardiopsis sp. | reverse complement strand
GGCGGCCGATGAGGCGGCGGCGGGGGCGCCGTAGGACATGCTGCGGCTGGGGGCGGCGAAGCCGCCGAGGAGGGACGGGCGGCCGCCGCCGGCGGTCCGGGCCGCGGAGCGGCGGGCCTTGGTTTCGGCTGTGAGCTGGCGGCGGCGGGAGTAGTGGATGGCCCAGGCGCTGATGACCTTGCGCTTGCGCCGGTCTTGCCCCTGGACGGCGGCCCGGCCATTGCCCTGTCCCTGGCTATTGACCTGATCCTGGCCATTGCCCTGATCCTGGCCATTGCCCCGTTCCTGGCCTTGGCCTTGCTCGTCGCGTTGGCCCAGTTCCCGGCTCTGGTCCGGGTCCAGGGTGCAGTGGACGCGCAGCAGGTCGGCCAGGTCGACGTCGGTGACGGCGGCCCAGGAGATCTCGTGGTCGCGGACCGGGTTCTTGATCGTCACCCCGGTGTCATCGACGATGACCCGGGGGCGCTGGGCGGTGACGTAGGCGATGCCGGTGGCCAGGAGCAGGATGGCCGCCGCGACCACGGACGTTTTGTCGCGGCCCTGGACGGCCAGGTCGACCCAGTTGCCGACGGCGAAGAGCAGCCAGACGACCCAGACCACGAGCGCGGTCGGGGAACGGAACGTCTGCGGCTTTTCCACCCGATCAGGGTACGCCGTGCGGCGGGCCGGCCGGGTGGGTGGCGGAGTTACACGCCGGTCACGCCGGGGAGGGGCTGGGCGACGATGGCGCCGTCGTCCCACAGGGCGGTGATGGCGGTGGCCGCCATGACCCGGACGCCGACGTTGATGGCGCGCTCGTCCACGTCGAAGGTCGGCTGGTGGATGTCGTGGGTGACGGTCGCGCCGGGGACCCGGGTGCCGAGCCGGGCCAGGGCCCCCGGGATGGACTCCAGGTACCAGGCGAAGTCCTCGCCGCCGAGGCTCTGCGGTGTCTGCACGACCGAACCAGCGCCGAGCACGTCGAGCGCCGCGGCGGAGATCATGGCCGCGCTGGCCTGGTCGTTGACCGTGGGCGGGACATAGCGCTGGTAGCTGAGCTCGGCGTTCACCCCGTAGGAGCCGGCGACCGCGTCGATGAGGCCCTTCAGCAGGTCGGGGGCGGTGTGCCAGGCCTCGTCGTCGAGGCAGCGGACGGTGCCCTCCGCGATTCCCTCGTCGGGAATCGCGTTGGCCACGGTGCCGGCGCTGACCCGGCCCCAGACCAGGCTGAGGCTGGACCGCGGATCGACCCGCCGGGACAGGGCCGCGGGGACCTCGGTGAGGATCTTGCCGAGCGCGTAGACCAGGTCCGCGGTCAGGTGCGGCCGGGCGGTGTGCCCGCCGGGCCCGGACACCCGTACCTCGATCCGGTCGCAGGCCGCGGTGATCGCGCCGGAGCGCACGCCGAGCTGGCCGGCGTCGAGGCGCGGGTCGCAGTGCAGCGCGAAGATCCGGCCGACAGAAGCGATCCCGCCCGCGGCGAGGACGTCGAGCGCGCCGCCGGCCGCCTCCTCGGCGGGCTGGAAGACGAGCCTGACCCGGCCGGGCAGCAGGCCGGCCGCGGCCTGCTCGGCCAGGAACAGGCCGGCCCCGAGCAAGATGGTGGTGTGCACGTCGTGACCGCAGGCGTGGCAGGCGTCCGGCACGGTGGACCGGTACGGGACGTCCTTGACGTCCGCCATGGGCAGCGCGTCCATGTCGGCGCGGAGCGCGACGACCGGGCGCTCGGTGTAAGGAACCTGCTCCGAGCCGATGTCGACGAGCAGGCCGGTCCCCTTGGGCAGGATGACCGGCCGCAGGCCCGCCGCGGCCAGGCGCAGCGCGACCCGGCGGGTCGTCCGGTGCTCGTTGAAGGCCAGCTCCGGATGGGCGTGCAGGTCCCGGCGGAACTCGATGAACTCCGCCTCGTGTTCAGCCAGGAACGCGTCTAGATCCGCCAGCAGATCACTGCCCGGCTCATTTCCGGCCATGCCCACCATCCCCGTACGTGCAGAACCTATCGTCGGCGAACTCGGTAACGAGGGCGTCTACCACGCTTGTCAGATCCCCGGTCCGTGCGTAGACGGCTCGCTGCCGTTCGTAAGAGGCGCCATGCTCGAGCACTTCGCTCACCACGGAGAGCTCGTCCTGACAGCCCAGTCTCGAGGCTACCGGTTCCAGCTGCGCGAGGAGCTCGAAAAGCTCGTCCCGCAAGGGGGCGGTGGCGCCTGCCTCGTCAGTGATCACGATCGCGTCCAGCCCGAATCGCGTCGCGCGCCACTTGTTGTCCCTGACCACCCACGACGACGGGCTGGGCAGGGTGTAGCCGCGGTCCAGCTGGGAGTCGAACAGCTGGACCAGGCACTGCGACAGCGCGGCGACCATGCCGACCTCGCGCAGCGTGGGCACACCGTCGGACATGCGGATCTCGACGGTGCCGAAGTCCGGATGCGGCCGGATGTCCCACCAGACCTCCTTGATGCTGCGGATGGTCCCCGCGCGCAGCAGGGTGTCCATGTAGTCCTCGAACTGCTTCCAGTCCGCCAGCCGGTGCGGCGGACCCGCCGTCGGCAGCGAGCCGAAGGTCACCGACCGGCTAGAGGCCAGCCCGGTGTCGTACCCGCACCAGAACGGGCTCGACGCGGTAATGGCGAGGAAATGCGGAAGGTAAGCCGACAGGGCATTGACGATCGGAATCGCTTTACGCCCGTCTTTAATCCCCACATGAACATGCACCCCGAAGGTCTGAATCCGGCGGGCAAGCCACTGCATTTGCTCGACCAGCTCCGCGTAGCGCTGGATGGGCGCCATCGCCGCGTCCCGCCAGTCACTTACCGGGTGCGTCCCGGCGCACGCCAATAGGATACCGTGCTCAGCCGACATGCGCTGGAGTTCGATAATCGTTGCGGCGAGGTCGTCTTTCGCTTCGGAGACCGTACTGCAAATGCCGGTGACGAGCTCGAGAGTGGACTGCATGAGCTCGTGCCGGATGCGGGGGTGCTCACCGGTATCGTCGCTCACCGGGAGCGCATCGAGCAGCTTGCTCGCATCCTGGCGCAGCATCTTGGTCTCGCCGTCGATGAGCTGGACCTCCCATTCGACGCCGAGCGTCGCGCCACGGGAAGGATTCCACTCGATAGCCATGCCCAGCCTCCGTGCCTCAGTACCTCAGTGCCGTGCCCTGTACCTGATGCCGTGCGGGCGTGACAGCGGCCCCGCAGTGCGTCGCGGAGCGGTAAAAAACGATAGAGCTCCGCGCCGTCAGCGGCACATTTGTTTATGCCCACGACAATACGATCGCCCTCGTCAATGTGCCTGGCCGCCCGGCGGCAGGCGAGGGGGCCGGCGTCCTGGCGCGTCGTCCAGGGACGGTCTACGCACATGCGCGGATACCGTCCGCGAGTAAATGGATACTCTCCCGGCCTGCCGAGCTGTGCATCCGGCCGGAAATCCGTAAGCTTGCTTGCGTCGCAGACGGGATCGACGGGGAACCCAGACTCGGACGTGCGCTCCATAGTGATCAGGTTACTTCGGAGTGATCATGGGCCCCCAGAAGGAGAGCGGGAGGCTCATGCTGGACCGGTTCGGTCCTCGTCGGACCGTGCTGGCCGCCGCGGGTGCGGTCGTGGCGGCCCTGACGGCGGTCGCCCCGGCCGCGGCGGCGCCCGTGTCCACGGCCGCTGTGTCCACGGACGCGGTGTCCCCGCCTCCCGTGAACCCCGCGGTCATCGGCGGGGCGCAGCTGGCCGGGCGCGGCGTGATCGTCAGCCACGCGCCGGGGCCGGGACCGAAGCTGCCCGCGATCAAGGCCTCGGCGTGGATAGTCGCCGACGCCGGCACCGGTCAGGTGCTCGCGGCCAAGGACCCGCACGGCTGGTTCCGGCCGGCCAGCACGCTCAAGGTGCTCACCGCGATCTCGCTGATCCCCGTGCTCAACCCCGACGCCACCACGGTGGCCTCCAGGCAGGCCACCTCGGTCTCCCCCAACATCGTGGGCCTGCTGACCGGGCACGCCTACAAGATCTCCGACCTGTTCACCGCGCTGCTGACCATCTCGGCCAACGACGCCGCGATGGCGCTGGCCCAGGCGGCCGGCTCGCTCAGCCAGGGTATGAGCGTGATCAACGCCGAGGCCCGGCACCTGCAGGCCGACGACACGGTGGCGGTGACGCCCAGCGGGCTCGACGCCCCCGGCCAGCACACCTCGGCCTACGACCTGGCGCTGTTCGCCCGGCAGGCGCTGACACTGCCGGCTTTCCTGAAGTACGACCAGACCAGGTCCGCGACGTTCCGGATCAGCCGCAAGAAGTCGGTCGGCCTGTACAACCAGAACTCGCTGCTGGCCACGTACCCGGGGGCGATCGGCGGCAAGATCGGCTGGACCAGCGCGGCCGCCGCCACCTACGTGGGGATGGCCAAGCGGAACGGCCACACGCTGATCGTGACCCTGCTGCACTGCCCCGCGCTGACCGAGATCAACGCGGCGAAAAGCCTGCTGAACTGGGGTTTCAAGGTCGATAGCAAGATCGCGCCGATCGGCACGCTAGTCGGCCCGAAGCAGCCGGCCGCGGCTACTCCCGGGCCGGCCCGTTCGGCGGCGGCGCCGCCGCGGGCGACCAGGGCGCAGGCGGGGCCGGGCGGTCCCTCGATGCTGGCCACGGCCGGGTTCAGCGCCCTCGCGCTGCTGGCGGCGGGATTCGGCTTCGCCTGCAGCCGCCGCCAGCGCCCAGCGCGCCGGCGCGCGCCTGGGGGCCCCGGAACTCCTGACCGGAGCACGGTCAGGAGGCGGTGAAAGCCTGCCCCGTTCGGTTAAAGGGGTTCGAGGAGGCCGATGCGGTCGCGGACGGTCGCCATGGTCTCCCCGGCGACCTCGCGGGCGCGGGTCGCGCCCGCGGCCAGCAGCCGGTCGAGCTCGGCCTCGTCGGCCAGGAACCGCTCGGTCTGCTCCCTGATCGGGGCGAAGCTGGCCACCACCAGCTCGGCCAGGTCCTTCTTGAAGCCGCCGTAGCCCGAGCCCTGGTACTTGGCCTCCAGGGTGGCCACCGGCTCGCCGGACAGCGCCGAGTAGATCCGCAGCAGGTTGGTCACGCCCGGCTTGGCCTCGGCGTCGGCGCGGACCTCCGAACCCGGGTCGGTGACGGCGCGGGCGATCTTCTTGCGGATCACGGCCGGGTCGTCCAGGACGTCGATGATCCCCTGCGGGGAGCTCGACGACTTGCTCATCTTGGCCGTCGGGTCCTGCAGGTCGTAGATCTTGGCCACGTCGGCCAGGATGTACGGCTGCGGGGAGACGAACGTCGGGCCGTACCGGTGGTTGAACCGGGTGGCCAGGGTCCGGCTGAGCTCGAGGTGCTGCCGCTGGTCCTCGCCCACCGGGACCTGGTCGGCCTGGTAGAGCAGGATGTCGGCGGCCTGCAGGACCGGGTAGGTGAACAGGCCGACCGAGGCCTGCTCGTGGCCCTCCCGGGCCGACTTGTCCTTGAACTGCGTCATCCGGCTGGCCTCGCCGAAGCCGGTGATGCAGCCGAGGATCCAGGCGAGCTCGGAGTGCTGGGGGACGTGGCTCTGCACGAACAGCGTGCACCGTTCCGGGTCGAGGCCGGCGCCGAGCAGCTGGGCGGCGGCGACCCTGGTCCGCTGCCGCAGCAGGGCGGGATCCTGCGGCACGGTGATCGCGTGCAGGTCGACCACGCAGTAGAAGGCGTCGTGGCTGTCCTGCAGCTCCACCCACTGGCGGACCGCGCCCAGGTAGTTGCCGAGGTGGAACGAATCGGCGGTGGGCTGGATGCCGGAGAGGACGCGCATGCTCCAGGAGTTTAGCGGTGGCCGCCGGAAGGGCCGGAATCGGCGACGACCACCTCGACCCGCTGGAACTCCTTCAGGTCGGAGTAGCCGGCCGTGGCCATGGTGCGGCGCAGCGCCCCCATCAGGTTCATCGAGCCGTCCGGGACGGTCGACGGGCCGTGCAGGATCTGCTCCAGCGTGCCGATCGTGCCGACCTGGACCCGGGCCCCGCGGGGCAGCTCGGTGTGGTTGGCCTCGCTGCCCCAGTGGTAGCCCCGGCCCGGCGCCTCGTTGGCCCGGGCCAGCGGCGAGCCCACCATGACCGCGTCGGCGCCGATGGCCAGCGCCTTGGCGATGTCACCGCTGCTGGTCATGGACCCGTCCGCGATCACGTGCACGTAGCGGCCGCCGGACTCGTCCAGGTAGTCACGCCGGGCAGCGGCCACGTCGGCGATCGCGGTGGCCATCGGCACCGCCACGCCGAGCACCTTCACGGTGGTGTGGCCGGAGCCGCCGCCGAAGCCGACGAGCACCCCGGAGGCGCCGGTGCGCATGAGGTGCAGCGCCGCGGTGTAGGTCGCGGCGCCGCCGACGATGACCGGCACGTCGAGCTCGTAGATGAACCGCT
>JAJKHX010000302.1 GCA_021154785.1 Nocardiopsis sp. | reverse complement strand
GGGACCGGCGGGCAGCCGCCCGGGTAGCTCCAGGCGTTGAACCACTGCGACGGGTTCCGCGGCACGATCCGCGGGTAGCCCGGCGCCGCGCTGGCGGCCCGCGGGGTACCTGCGCCGGAGCCGAACGCGGCCAGCGGCACGCTGATGAACCGGGGCTGGGTCACCGTGTTGGTGTAGGCCGACATCGGCGTACAGCCACTGGTCACCGCCTCGGAGTTGACGTTGTAGCTGATCACGAGCGTGCCTGCGGTGGACAGCGCGGGTTCGGCCCGGGCCTCGTACATGATCCGGTAGTCGTGCGCGGCGTCCAGCCCGACGGCCGGGTTGCGGTACAGCAGCAGGCCCGCGGCCGGGTCGAACGGGCCCCACGGCTCGCTGGCCGGGTAGGCGTCGATGTCCTGGCTGCCTGGCTCCGCCCCGGCCTGGATCAGCCAGTAGCGGCCGCCGATCGCGACCACGCTGAAGCCGGACGACGCCCCGGGGCCGGACGACTGCACCGGCCGGGCGTCCTGCTGGGCCGCCGCCCACTGGCCGGCGCCGGCGTAGAACCGCCACGCGGAGAACGTGGTCAGCCGTGACACCGGAACCCGGGCCAGGTAGAGCTGGCGCGGTGGGGCGGGCGAACCCGGGGCCAGCCCCGGAGGGCTCTGCGTGCCGTAGACGTAGACGGTGTTCCCGGCCCGCAGCAGCGCCGCGCCCCAGATGACCGGGGAGGTCCCGCCGGGCGGGGTCCAAGACGGCAGCGGGACCAGGGCCGGCCGCGCCACCGCGCCGTAGGCCGGCCCGTGGCCGGCCGCGCTGAGCTGGCTGGCCGGGAAGGTCGCGATCACCGTGCCGGCCGGCACGAACGGGACGTTCCCGGCCAGGTACCGGTTGTAGAACTTGACGACCGTCGGGCCGATCCTGATGCCGTCCTCGTCCCAGTACCGGTCCGACGGCCCGCCGGGCGCGGCTGGCGGCGCGACCACGGCGGTGGCCCGTCCCGGCCGGCCGGGACCCGTGCAGGCACCGCCGCCGGTCATGGTGACAAGCGAACTGGCGCGGCCGGCCGTGGTCTGGATCACCACCGAGTTGTTCACGAAACCGCTGATGTGCGAGAACCCCGTGGCGGGCCCGGCCGGGCCGAGGTAGGTATCGGAGAAGAACCAGGCGAGCTGGGAGGAGCTCAGCCGGATGGCCGAGACGCCGTCGCCGCCGGCCCAGTCGGCGCAGTGGGAGCGGTTCGAGTAGGCGGCCCACTCGGCGTCCAGCGCGGCCGGGTCCACCACGGAGCCCGGCGTCACCACAGGGGCGCGGGTGGTCGCCGCAGCGGGCGGCCGGCGGGCCGGCGACGAGTTCAGCAGGCCGAGCGAGAGGCACAGCCCGGTGACGATCCCGAGGACCAAGCCGCCTAGCTGGACCGCGGGGCCCGGGCGCCAGCGGGAGGCCGCCCGCTTGGCCGCGGTCGCGGCGTGCTTGCCCGCGGTCCTGGTGCGGGACGCCTGCGCCATCAGCGATCTAACGCCTTGCGGGCGTGCACCAGCAGGATCGACGCCGCCGCCGGCCACCGGCAGAAGGCCTGGTCAAGCGGGCCGAGTGGACGCGGTACGCCGTGGTACCGCGCTCCGGCCACGGTGACGCAGCGGAACCCGCTGGCGGACAGGAACTCGGTCAGCGCCCGGCGGGTGTACAGGCGCAGATGGCCTGCCACCACGCTGCCCGGCCGGCCGAACACCCCGCGCAGGCTCACCTCGGAGAAGATCGGCTGGACGCCGAGGGTGAGCAGGCCCCGGTTGTACCAGGCGGCCAGGTTCGGAGTGGACAGCAGCAGCGAGCCGCCCGGCCGGAGCACCCGCCGGGCCTCGGCGACCGCGCCGTCCGGGTCGACCAGATGCTCGATCAGCTCGCTCATGATCACCACGTCCGCGGTGCCATCCGCCACCGGCAGGCCCGGGGCCACGCCGCCGCGCAGGACCGTGAGGCCGAGGGCCTGCGCGCCGCGCAGGGCACCGGAGGACCAGTCGATCCCGGCGAACCGGTGGCCCGGGTTCTGGCCCGCCATGACCGCGAGGGCCGAGCCGTCACCGCATCCCAGATCCAGGATCACCGCCGGGCCGGCCACGTCCCGCAGTACCCGCGCCAGCATCCGGGCCTGGCGCCGGGCCCGGTCCGGGCCCGAGCAGAGCGGGACCCCCGGAGTCTCGTAGAAGTCCTGCAGCGTGCTTACGCCAGGGGCGGTAACCGGCAAGGCTGGCTCCGTCCGCGCTTGATCGCCTCGTCCGCCACCTCGGCGAAACCCTCGACCGCGGCCGACCAGTGCAGCCGGAGCGCCCGGGTGCGCGCCGCCTGGCCGAGTTGCTCCCGCCGTCGCTGGTTGATCGCCAGCGACGCCCAGGCCGAGGCGAACTGCCCCTCGGTATGGACCAGCATGCCGGTCTGGCCGTGCACCACCGAATCGCGCAGTCCCGGCACGTCGAACGCCACCGCGGGGGTGCCGCGGATCGCCGCCTCTACGACCACGATCCCCCAGCCTTCGATCAACGCCGGGTGCATGAGCAGCCACGCCGAGCACAGCAGCCGGTGCTTCTCCTGCTCGGACACCCGGCCGGTGAACACCACACCGGGCCCGGCCAGGGCCTCCAGCCGGGAACGTTCCGGTCCGTCCCCGGCGATCACCAGCTGGCCGCCCACTACCTGCCGGACCCGGTCCCAAAGGCGCAGCAGCAGGTCCAGGCGCTTGTAGTCGGCGAGCCGGCCGATGGCGAGGAACAGCGGCTCCGGCGACCGCGGCAGGGGCGGATCCGGCTCCTCGACCCCGTTGCAGATCTGCCTGATCCGGTCCGGGCCGACTCCCATCTGCTGCAGCCCCTCGGCCGTGGACGCGGACACGGTGAGGAACAGGTTCCGGCGGTGTACCCAGGGCATGACCTTCCGCTCGATGTTCCGGCCGATGGTCGAGAACGGCGGGCGGAACCTCATCGACCACAGCTCGGTGTGCACGTGGTTCACCAGGCAGAGCACCGGGCGCCGGGACCACAGCGGCGACAGGTAGGGCATCCCGTTACAGACCTCGACGATCAGGTCGGAGTTCCGGTGGTTCCGCAGGTAGGCCAGGGGCGCGCGGAGGAACTGGGAGTAGGTGCCGCCGTTGCGCGCCACGCGGTACGGCCGCTCGGCCACCGGGCCGCCGCACAGCAGCGTCACCCGGTGGCCGCGGGCGAGCATTCCGGAGGCCAGCCGGTCGACCAGGATCTCGGATCCGCCCGCCCGCCGGTTGGCCAGATCCCGCCACGCGACGAAAAGAATATTCCGCGGCGGGCTTTCCGGGCCGGGCGGACCCGCTGGCCCGAAGGCCCCGGGTGACCACGGCTCGGGGGCAAAGGTGCCGGCCACGGCGTGCCGCTGGACCGGGAGGGCTGATTCCAGCCCGACCGGAAAGCTCATCTCCGCAGGCTGAGCGCCTGGGTCATCCGTCATAGCGCAGCTCCAGGCCACCGCTCACGGTACGAATCCGTTTTGTCGGTAGCCAGCTCGTGATCCCTTGTGTGAGGATTGCAGCATTATTTGGTGGTTACTGGCCGGTAGTCAAGGCTCCGGTGCCGGATTCGACGCCCCGGCGGGAGGCATAAGTGACCCAGACCCAAGACAGAACCGTCCCTTCCGCGGCGGCCGGCTGGCCTGGCTTCGCCGCCTGGCTCGTGCGCAAGCGCGTCACCCTCAGCGCGCTCGTGCTCATCGCCGCCCAGGTCGGCCTCAACAGCTTCGTCCTGAACCGCGGCTTCTTCCAGCAGGACGACTTCACCATCGGCGGGCTCGCCGCGCAGCCGTTTTCGCTGCACCTGCTGTTCCAGAACTACTTCGGCCAACTGATGCCCGGGGTGTTCGCGCTGACCTGGGGACCGGTGCACGCCGGCGGCTACGACTGGGGCCTGTGGGCGGGCACGCTGGTGCTGCTTCAGGCGCTGGCCGGGCTCGCGCTGCTCCGCGCCCTGCGCACGCTGTGCGGCGACCGGATGATGCTGCCGGTCCCCCTCGGGCTTGTCCTGTTCACGCCGATGACACTGGCCGACCTGAGCTGGTGGTCGGTTGGCTGCCAGTCGGTTCCCATTCAGCTCGCGCTGGCCATGGCGGTCGATCAGCACGTCAGGTACATCCGTTCTGGCCGGATCCTGAACGCGGTCTTCGCGGCGCTCTGGGTGCTGTTCGGCCTGGCCTTCTACGAGAAGGCCGCGGGCATCCCGCTGCTGCTGTTCGCCCTCACATCCGCCTACCTAGTACCGGAAGCGTGGCCGCAGGCCATGCTCACGACGCTGCGCAAGCACTGGATCGCCTGGGCGACATATGCCGTCATCATCATGGCCGAGATCGTCGTCTATACCCTCAGCCTGGCGGCCGGCCCCGGCCAGGTGCGGGTGCCGGAGGCCAGCAGCGCTACGACGTTCGGCTGGAAACTGCTGTTCGACACGTTCGTGCCGGCCGCTCTCGGCGGACCGTGGCACTGGGCACCGCCCTTCGGCACCCCCCGGTCGTTTACCCTCTACGCGGTCGCGTCGCCGCCGCCCGAACTCCTCGGCATATCTTGGCTACTCGGCGCTATCGTCGTCATCGCCAGCCTCTGGTACCGCAAGCGCGCCTGGCCCGCCTGGGTGATCCTGCTCGGCTGGCTAGTGGTGGCCGACATCGTGCCGATCCTGCTGGGCCGGCTGGCCAACTTCGGCACGCTGCTGTCCAACCAGACGATCTATGTGGCCGATGCCGCGCCCGTCCTCGCCATCTGCCTGGCCATCGCCTTCCTGCCGCTACGGGGTGAGCAGGACGCCTACCGGACCGCACTGCCCCAGGGCAGGGCGCATATCGTGGCCATCTGCGCGGTGGCGGTGGTCTTCATCGCCAGCTCGGCCTCGTCGGCCATCGCCTACCGAAGCGAGCTGCACCCGCAGAACAGCCGGTCTTACCTGGCCACCGCCAGCGCGGCGCTCGCCGACGCGCCATCGGGCACGGTCATCTATTCGACGCAGCTCCCCGCCGAGTTGGCCTCTCCCTTGTTCGGCCGTCTCTCCCGGGTCCAGAACGCTCTGGCCCCACTCGCTGC
>JAJKHX010000301.1 GCA_021154785.1 Nocardiopsis sp. | reverse complement strand
CGCCAGGACGGCCGGGCACACCCGGATAGCCGCCGGCCGAGGGGCGGGGCGCCGGCGCCGGGCGGACCGGCGGCATGTTGGCCCACGGCGGCGGGTCGTCGTCATCGCGGTCAGGACGGTAATCATCGCCGTCAGCACGATGAGACCTGGCCAAGCGGCGGGGCGGCGGGAACTCCTGCTCGGGCACGGCGCGCCTCCGGTTTCGGGGTACGTTACGTAACGGCGCGATACGCGAAACTGGGATGGATACAGCGGAACTATAAACGATCTGCGGCGCTCGCGGGCACAGCATGCCATCTCGCACCATGCACATTTAGCCGGACGGTCCGCGCGTCACCGTCCGCATCGGGCTCGATCGAGATCTCCAGGCGATCCTCGGCCAGGCCCTCGGCCAGCCCGGAGCCCCACTCCACAACCGTGACGGCGCTCGCCATGTCCATGTCCAGGTCCAGGTCGTCCACCTCGCTGATGCTGCCGAGCCGGTAGGCGTCGGCGTGCACGAGCGCAGGCCCGGGACCGTCGAGCACGGGGTGCACCCGGGCGATGACGAAGGTCGGCGACGTGATCGGGCCGCGCACGCCGAGCCCGGCGCCGATGCCCTGCACCAGCGTGGTCTTGCCGGCCCCGAGCGGCCCGGCCAGGATCACCAGGTCCCCGGCGCGGAGCACCGTGGCGAGGCGACGGCCCAGGTCATGCATGTCCGCCGCGGCGGCAATCCGGGTGCGCGAGGGGGGGAACGATGCCTCGTTCGGGGGAATGATTTTCAATGGTCACCACCTGTATGAGTACGCGGGACCCGAGCCCCGATGCCGGTGGCGAGGTCGTAGGAAATGGTGCCGAGCACCTCGCCCCACTCCTGGGCGGTCGGCTCGCCGCCGTTCCCGGGGCCGAACAGCACGACCTCGTCGCCCGCCGCGGCCGGCTCATCGCCGAAGTCGACGACGAACTGGTCCATGCACACCGTGCCCGCGATCGGCCAGCGACGGCCGCGCGCGCTGACCAGCGACCGGCCGGCCGCCCCGCGCGGCACCCCGTCGGCGTAGCCGAGCGGGACCAGCCCCAGGGTCGTCTCGCGGGACGTCACGTACCGGTGGCCGTAGGAAACCCCGGTGCCGGCGGGCACCCGCTTGACCAGGGCCAGCCGGGCGCGCAGGGTCATCGCCGGGCGCAGCCACGACGGCGCGCCGCCGGGCAGGGTGGACAGGCCGTAGCAGGCCCCGCCGAAGCGCACCAGGTCGAGCCGGGACTCCGGGACGGTCAGCGCGGCGGCGGTGTTGGCGATGTGCCTGACCTCGGGCGTGACCCCGGCCTTCTCGGCCAGCGCCACGGCGTCGGCGAACGCGGCCAGCTGGGCCGCGACCGACGGGTTCCCGGGCAGGTCGGCGGAGGCGAAGTGGGACCACAGGCCGGTCACCTGGACCGAGCCGCGGGCCTGGGCCGCCAGCGCGGCCTCGACCACGGCCGGCCAGTCCGCCCGGGTGGCGCCGCCGCGGCTGAGCCCGGTGTCGGCCTCGAGCTGCAGCCGGGCCCGGACCCCGGCCCGGACAGCCGCGGCCTCGACCGCGGTCACGAACGCGGCCGAGCCGGCCGTGACATCCACGTTGCGGCGGATCGCCTGGCCGGGATCACCGAACGCCATCAGGCACAGCACCGGCACGCTGAAACCCGCCTGCCGGAGCGCGACCGCCTCGGCCAGGTCGGCGACGCCCAGCCAGCCCGCCCCGCCGGCCAGTGCCGCCCAGGCCGCCGGGACCATGCCGTGGCCGTACCCGTCCGCCTTCACCACGGCCATCACCTGGCTGCCGCGCACCAGCTCGCACAGGGCCGCGACGTTGCCGGTGATCGCGCCGAGGTCGACGAGAAGCTGCCGGTCCTCGACGGGGGTGGTCCCGGGCATGAGTCACACGCTCCTGAACGCGGCCGGCAGAGCCCGGACCAGGTCCGAGGCGCCGATCGGGGCGACGTCGCCGCCGGTTTCACCGGGACCGGCCGCCAGGCGGCCAGCCAGGCCGTGCAGGTAGGCGGCCGCCAGGGCCGCCTGGGCCGGCGGCAGGCCCTGCGCGAGCAGCGCGCCGGCCAGCCCGGACAGCACGTCGCCGCTGCCCGCGGTGGCCAGCCACGGCGTGCCGGTGGGGTTCACCAGCACCGGGCCGCCGTCCGGGGCGGCGATGACCGTCGTGGAGCCCTTGAGCAGCACCGTGACGCCGAGCTCAGCGGCGGCGCGGCGGGCGTGCTCCAGCCGCCGCGCCTCGACGCTGGCCGGGTCCGTATCGCCGCCGAGCAGGCGCGCCAGCTCGCCGGCGTGCGGCGTGATCAGCGTCGGCGCGTTCCGCGGCAGCAGGTCCCGGTGCTGGCTCAGGATGGTCAGGCCGTCGGCGTCGACCAGGACCGGGAGGTCGGTGCGCATGATGGCGGTGAGCCGGGCGGTGGCTCCTTCGCCGGTTCCCATGCCCGGGCCGGCCACCCAGGCCTGGACCCGGCCGACCGAACCGGGCAGGTCCCAGTCCGGGTCGTCGGGGTGCACGCTGATCACGGTCTCCGGCCAGGCCTGCCGGACCAGCGCGGCGGGGGTGTCGGCGGTGACCACCCGGACCATGCCGGCCCCGCCGTGTACCGCCCCGCCGACCGAGAGCAGCGCCGCGCCGGTGTAGCGGTCGCTGCCGGCCAGCAGGCCGAGCACCCCCCGCCGGTACTTGTCCGACTCCGCCCCCGGGCGGGGCAGCAGCGCGCGGATGTCGTCGCCTTGCGGGGCGGTGGCGTCCGGCTCCTCCGGCAGGTGGGGGCCGAGGCCGATATCGACGAGCTCGACCGTCCCCGCGTGCCCGGCGCCCGGGTCGATCAGCAGCCCCGGCTTGAGCGTGCCGAAGGCCACGGTGACGTCGGCTTTCACGGCCGGGCCGTCCACCGTCCCGGTGTCCGCGTCGATGCCGCTCGGCAGGTCGACGGCGACCACGGTGGCGCCGGCCTGGCGGGCCTGCTCGGCCTGGGCGGCCAGGCCGGCGAACGGCTCGCGCAGCCCGCCGCGGCCGCCGATGCCGAGCAGCCCGTCGATGATCAGGTCGGCGTGACCGAGCAGGTCTGTCTCGCCGGTTACCCGGCCGCCGGCCGCGCGCAGCGCGGACAGGCCGCCCGGATGCGCCTTCGGCCCGGCCGCGATCACGGTGACGGCCGCGCCCCGGCGGGCCAGCCGGGCACCCGCGTAGAGGGCGTCGCCGCCGTTGTCCCCGCTCCCGGCGAGCACGGCCACCCGGGCGCCGTACACGAGGCCTGGTTCGGCGCGCAGCAGGGCGGCACAGACCGAGGCCAGGCCGGCCGCGGCCTGCTGCATGAGCGCCCCGTCGGGGACGAGCTCCATCAGCGCGCGCTCGGCCGCGCGCACCGTGGTGACCTGGTATGCGTCTCGCATGCGGGTTCCTACCGGTCGGCGAGGGCTCGCCGGACCTCCTCGGCGAGCTGGCCGATGACCCGTTCGGCCAGGGCGGCGTCCTTGGCCTGGATCATCAGCCTGATCTTGGGCTCGGTACCGCTCGGCCGGACCAGGATCCGCCCGTCGCCGCCGAGCTGGTCCTCGGCCCGCCGGACGGCGGCGTCCACCGCCGGGCCGAGCTGCGAGGCGTCGCCGGGGACGTTGACGAGGACCTGAGGGTACTTCGGCATCATCTTGGCGGCGGCTGCCAGCGGCACGCCCTGGCGGTTCACCGTGGCCAGCAGGTGCAGGCTGGTCAGGACGCCGTCGCCGGTGCTGGCGTGCTCGCCCATGATGATGTGCCCGGACTGCTCGCCGCCGAGCACGTAGCCGCCGTCCCGCATGGCCGCCGACACGTGCTTGTCACCGACCGGCGTCTCGATCACCGCGATGCCGGCCTCGCGCATGGCCACGTGGAAGCCCTGGTTCGACATCACCGTGACCACCACCGCGTCGCCGGTCAGCCGGCCCGCCTCCTTCAGCCCGGTGGCGAGGATGGTCAGGATCTGGTCGCCGTCGAGCGGCTCGCCCTCGCTGTCGACCGCCAGGCACCGGTCGGCGTCCCCGTCGTAGGCGATGCCCGCGTCCGCGCCGTGCTCGATCACCGCGGCGCGCAGCGGGCCGAGGGCAGTCGAGCCGCAGCCCTCGTTGATGTTCAGGCCGTCCGGGGCGGTGCCGATCGTGATGACCTCCGCGCCTGCCCGGCGCAGCGCCTGCGGGGCGATCTTGTAAGCCGCGCCGTGCGCGCAGTCGGCCACCACCCGCAGGCCGCCCAGCGGCGGCTGCGGGGCGTCCGGCAGCGTGGCCAGCAGGTGGTCGAGGTAGCGGCTGTGCTCGCCGGCGGCGTCCCGGACCCGGCCGAACTCCGCGGGCACGCGTGTGGGCGTTGCCGCCTTGAGCTGGGCCTCGATGGCATCCTCGGTGGCGTCGGGCAGCTTGACCCCGCCGCGGCCGAAGAACTTGATCCCGTTGTCGGCGGCCGGGTTGTGACTCGCGGAGATGACCACGCCGAACTCCGCGTCCAGGGCCCCGGTCAGGTAGGCCACGCCCGGCGTGGGGATGACCCCGAGCCGGAGCACGTCGATCCCGGTACTGGCCAGGCCGGCGACCACCGCCGCCTCGAGGAACTCGCCCGAGGCGCGCGGATCCCGGCCGACCACGGCTACCGGGCGCCCGTTCCGTCCGTACTGGCCTTCGTACTGGCCTTCGCGGCCAGCGCGTTCACCGCCGAGGACGGTGGCGGCCGCCGCGCTGAGATCCAGGGCCAGCCGGGCGGTCAGCTCATGACCAGCGACCCCCCGGACGCCATCCGTACCGAACATACGGCTACGCTGCCCCGCTTCAGCCATCTCGCTCCGCTGCTCCGCTGGTGCCGGTCCGCTGCTTCCGGCCGGCATGAATGCGGCAGGCCCTGCTGTTCAGCAGGGCCTGCCGGGGATTACTACCGCTTGGAGTACTGAGGTGCCTTCCGGGCCTTCTTCAGGCCGTACTTCTTCCGCTCCTTGATCCGGGCGTCTCGGGTCAGGAAGCCGGCCTTCTTCAGCGCCGGGCGGTTCTCCGGGTCGACCAGGGTCAGCGCCCTGGTCACGCCGAGGCGCAGCGCGCCAGCCTGCCCGGTGACGCCGCCGCCGGAGATCCGGGCCACCACGTCGAACTGGTTCTCCGCCCCGAGGGTCACGAACGGCTCGTTCACCAGCTGCTGGTGGACCTTGTTGGGGAAGTACGTGTCGAGCGTACGGCCGTTAATCAGCCACTGGCCCGAGCCGGGGAGAATGCGGACCCGGGCGATGGCTTCCTTGCGGCGGCCAGTGCCCCCCGCGTTGCCGGTCACCACCGGGCGCCGGGCGACCGCTCGTGCCCCTGAGTCCTGAGCGGACTCGGTGGTGTACTCCGACGGGGTTTCCCCGCCGAACTCGTCGTCGGCGGTGACGTCGCCGGAGGCGGCGTCGTCCTCGACGGTGGTGGTTGCGCCAGTGGGCTCAGACACGCTCGTGTTTCCTCTGCTCTGTCTACTGCTCGATCTGCGTGATCTCGTACGGCTGCGGCTGCTGCGCCGAGTGCGGGTGGTCCGGGCCCGCGTACACCTTGAGCTTGCTCAGTGTCTTGCGGCCGAGGGTGTTCTTCGGCAGCATCCCGCGCACCGCCTTCTCCACGGCCCGCTCGGGGTGAGTGGCCATCAGGGTGGAGTACGAGACGGTCCGCAGGCCGCCCGGGTAACCGGAGTGCCGGTAGGCGTTCTTCTGCTCAAGCTTGTTGCCGGTGAGGGCGACCTTCGCCGCGTTGACCACGATCACGAAGTCGCCGGTGTCGACGTGCGGCGCGAAAATCGGCTTGTGCTTCCCCCTGAGCAGCACGGCCACGTGGCTGGCCAGGCGGCCGAGCACCACATCGGAAGCGTCGATGACATGCCACTGCCGCGTAATGTCACGGTCCTTCGGGGTGAATGTGCGCACAGTCCTAAGCCTTCGCGTATGTGATCGTGATCTTCTCCGGCCTGCACCTGCTGGTGACGGCCGCCTAGGCGTCCTGCTGGCAAACCACTGCCTGGTAAACCATTGCTAGTACACCGCGCGGACGCACCGCGCCGCGCGGACCGCGCGTACGAAGGCACACCGCGTGCATGCCCGTTGCGCATGACGCCAATGCAGCATACTCCGTCTCGCGCAGCGATGCCAAAGCGGCGCCGCGCAACCCACCCACTCTATACGGTCCCGCACGCGGCCTGGCCGATTATCACGGCTCGCCGCTGGGCGGATACGCGAGGGCGGGAAAGTTCTGTGAGCACCATACCGGAACTGAACAGAACGCTACTCTCGGGGATATGGATAAGCAGGGCGCGGGACGCTCCCGTCCACCCGGGGACGCCCGCCGCCAGCCGCCCTGGCCGCCGGAAGGCGAGCCGGGCGATTCTGCTTTCCCAGGCGAACCCGGGTTTCCCGGCACGACCCCGTTCCCGGCGAACTCCGCGTTCCCGGCGAGCGCCGGGTTCGGTGAGAACGCCGCGCTCCCGCCCGGCGGCGGGCCCACCGGGCCGCTGCCCGGCCGGGTGCGCAGGTACGCCGCTCCGGAGAACGGGGCGCAGCGGGCCCCCGGCCCTAGCCACGGCTCCAGCGCACCGCGCGTGCTGGGCCCCGGTACTGGCCCGCAGCGGCTCATCGGTTCCGGTACCGGCACTCATCCGGTCTTCCCGCCCGGCACCGGAGCGCAGCCGGTGTTTTCTCCCCGCCCCGGCGCCGTCGCCCCGGGGACGGGCGTGAACCGGGTCCTGGGCCCGTCGACTGGTCCCGGACGGCTGACCGGCTCGGGACCGCACCCGGTGCTCGGCTCGGCCGGTCCCGTCGCCCCGACACCGCCCGCGGGCTTCCCGGCGGCCAGCGAAGCGTCCACCGGTCCCTTCAGCGCCTGGCACGCGCCCGCGGACCCGGTGGCCGACCCCGCCACCGCGGGCACGGCGGACGGCTACTCCTCCGATGACACCTACATCTTCGACCCGCAGGGTGCCGGGGCCGCCGCTCCCCCGGCGCAGCGGCGGCGCGGTGACCGGAACGGCGGTGACCGGAACGGCGGCCGGAGCAAGCGGCGCTTCCAGCCGCGCATCGCCTGGATCGCCGCGGCCGTGGTGGTCGCGGCCGCCGCCGGGTTCGGCGGCTACAAGTACCTGTACGAGGCCAGGGTCAACGCGCCGGTGCCGTCGGCGCTGCGGCTGCCCACGACCGCGCCGGGTTCCAACGGCCTCGACAAGAACCTCGGCCCGTGGCAGCACATCGGCAGCCGCTCCCAGGATCCCCAGCCGCTGGCGATCGCGGCGCTGTTCCCGCCCCAGTTCGAGCTCAACGGCAAGTCCTACACCAGGACGGCCGCCAGCGTCACCAAGACCTGCTCGCTGGCGGTGTACGGCCCGGACCTGCAGGCCGCGCTCCAGACCGGCCACTGCAGCCAGGTCGTCCGGGCGAGCTACCTCTCGGGCGACCACACGATGATGGGCACCATCGGCGTGGTCAACCTGACCAGCTCCAACGCCGCGCAGAAGGCCGGGAAGGCGACCGGGGCGGAAGAGATCATCGCCCCGCTGACCAGCAAGAAGGGCCCCACCAGCAAGCTGGGTAACGGCGCCGGGGTGGTGCAGGCCGAGATCAAGGGCCACTACCTGATCCTGATGTACGCCGAGTACGCCAACCTGAAGCCGCCGTCGGGCACCGCCAGGCGGCAGGCACTCGAGCAGTTCGCCACGAACATCGTCACCGGCAGCGCCAACATCAACCTCAGCACCCGGATGCTCACCGGCAAGCCCTAGCGGCCGTCTAGCCGATGGTGCGGACGGTGCGGGTTTCGGCGGCGCGGGCGGCCAGCTCGCCCGGCGATGGGTAGCCCACTTCCTCCAGGCACAGGCCGTGCGGGGCGACGACACGGACCGAGGGATCGCGGACCGCGGCGGCGAGCACCGCGGCGGCCCAGCCGGGCGGATGCCGTCCCTCGCCCACGGCCAGGAGCGCGCCGACCAGCGAACGGACCATGTTGTGGCAGAACGCGTCGGCTACCACGGTCGCGATCGCGATGCCGTCGCCGTCGCGCTGCCAGTCCAGGACGCGCAGCGCGCGAATGGTGGTGGCGCCCTCACGGCGGCGGCAGAAGGCGGCGAAATCATGCTCGCCCAGCAGGGCATGCGCGGCTTCGTTCATGGCTGACAGGTCGAGCCGCCGGAAGTACCACAGCGTCTCGTGCCGTCGCAGCGGATCGGCGGCGCCTTCGTCGTCGCAGACGCGATACGCGTAACGGCGCCACAGCGCGGAGAACCGGGCGTCGAACCCGGCGGGCGCCAGGCCCGCGGCGCGGACCCGGACGTCAGCGGGGAGCGCGCTGGCCAGCCGGGCTACCACCCGGCCGGAGGTAACCGCCCAGGCGGCGCCGGGGATGTCCACATGGACGACCTGGCCGCGGGCGTGGACGCCGGCGTCGGTACGGCCGGCCACGGTCAGCTTCGGCGCGACGGGCAGCCGCAGCACTCGTCCGAGTGCCGCAGCCACCACATCCTCGACCGTGCGCCTGCCGGGCTGAGCCGCCCAGCCGGAGAAAGCTGACCCGTCGTAAGAAAGATCAATCCGGACCCGAACGAGCTCGCTTTCACCTTCCGGGTCCACCTCGGGGTCGACCTGAGTCAGGCGTCCTTGGACGGCTCGTCGTCCTCGTCAGCCTCGTCCGCGGCCTCATCGTCGGCGTCGGCCTCGGCCGCGGCGTCGTCGACGGCGGCTTCGTCCGTGACGCCCTCGGCCTCAGTAGCCGCACTGGCCTCGACAGCGTCGTCCGTCTCGGCCGGCGCTCCGGCCGCGGCCGGAGCCGCAGCCCTGGCCGGCTCGGGTCGGCGGGTGCGGCGGCGCGGCTTGGCCGCGACCGGCTCGCCCCGGACCAGCTCGATGACCGCCATGGCCGCGTTGTCGCCCTTGCGCGGACCGATCTTGGTGATCCGGGTGTAACCGCCGTCCCGCTCGGAGAACTCCGGCGCGATCTCGGTGAACAGCTGATGCACCACGCCCTTATCGGTGACCACGGTCAGCACGTGGCGGCGGGCGTGCATGTCACCGCGCTTGGCGAAGGTGATCAGCCGCTCGGCCACCGGGCGCAGCCGCTTGGCCTTGGCCTCGGTGGTGGTGATCCGGCCGTGCTGGAACAGCGCAGTGGCCAGGTTCGCCAGGATGTGCCGCTGGTGAGCGGCGCTACCACCCATGCGGTGGCCCTTAGTGGGCGTGGGCATACGGACCTCTCCTTGTTATACGTGGTGGGATGCCACGTCAGTACTGCTCGGTCTCCACGTAGCTCTCGTCGTCGTCGCTGTAGGCGCCGACGGCGCTGCTCGGGTCGAACCCGGGCGGCGAGTCCTTGAGCGAGAGACCCATGTCAACGAGCTTCTGCTTGACTTCCTCGATCGACTTGGCGCCGAAGTTCCTTATGTCGAGCAGGTCCTGCTCGCTGCGGCCGACGAGCTCGCCCACCGTGTGGATGCCCTCGCGCTTGAGGCAGTTGTACGAGCGCACGGTGAGGTTAAGGTCCTCGATCGGCAGCGCCAGGTCAGCCGCCAGGGCGGCGTCGGTCGGCGACGGGCCGATGTCGATGCCCTCGGCGTCGATGTTGAGCTCCCGGGCCAGGCCGAACAGCTCGACCAGCGTCTTGCCCGCGCTCGCCACCGCGTCCCGCGGCCGCATGGACGGCTTGGTCTCGACGTCGAGGATGAGCCGGTCGAAGTCGGTCCGCTGCTCGACACGGGTAGCTTCGACCTTGTAGGTAACCCGCAGCACGGGTGAGTAGATGGAGTCGATCGGCACCCGGCCGATCTCCTGGCCCGGCTGCTTGTTCTGGGTGGCCGAGACGTAGCCGCGGCCGCGCTCGACGGTGAGCTCCAT
>JAJKHX010000300.1 GCA_021154785.1 Nocardiopsis sp. | reverse complement strand
GGGTGACGGCCAGGGCGGCGGCGGCGTTGGCCCGCCGGGCGGCCTCGCCGGGCCTCAGCCCGGCGGCCAGGCCGGCCAGGAACACCCCGGAGTGGGCGTCACCCGCGCCCGTGGTGTCGACCGCGGTCACGGCGGGCGCCGCGACGTGGCTCAGCGACACCCGGGTGGCCAGCACGCAGCCGTCGGGGCCGGACCGGACGATGACACTGGCCCGGCCGGTGCGGCGGAGCAGGCGGCGGGCCGCCTCGGCCGGGTCGTCGCTGCCGGTGAGCAGGCGGGCCTCGCGCCGGTTGCAGCTCCACCAGTCGCAGCGGGCCAGCACCGGGTCGAGGACCGCCCCGGGGATATCCGCGACCAGCGGACCCGGATCCGCGAACAGCACGACCCCGGACGGCAGGCCGGCCGCCCAGGCCCCGAGGACCTGGCCGGAGCCGGCCGGGACCAGGCCGTAGCCGGAGATGTAGACCGCGTCCCCGGGCCGGAGCCGGACCAGATCCCAGGCACCCGGCTGACGCAGCGACTCGGCGCCCAGCGCGGTGACGAACGTCCGCTCGCCATCCGGCTCGACCAGGCCCACGGTGAATCCGGTATCGGCGTCCGGGTAGGGCGGGCGGAGCAGCCCGATGCCTTCGGCGGCCAGGGCGGCGCGCACCTTGCCGCCCCACGGCCCGGTGCCGTGGCCGCCCGCGTAGACGACGGGCAGGCCCTGCCGGGCGGCTGCGGCCATGATGTTGAACCCGCCGCCAACCTCGACCGACGCCGATTCCGCGAGCATGTCGGTGCCGCGACCGGGCAGCGCCGGCACCCTCATCAGCAGGTCGACGATCGCCTCGCCCGCGAAGACGAGACGGCTGACCGGGCCATTCACCGGGCCGTCGCCGATCGCAGGGCGAGCAGGCTGTCGGCCAGGGGCGCGAGGTCCAGGCGCTGGGCGTCGATGACGGCGATGGCCGGGGTCGGGAAGGCTTCGAGACCGTGGCAGGCGCCGGCGATCGCGCCGGCGATGGCCGCGATCGTGTCGCAGTCGCCGCCGAGCGAGGCGGCCAGCAGGCAGGCCCGCCACGGGTCAGCGGGGATCGCGGCCAGCACGGCGAACGCGGCCGGCACCGACTCCTGAGTGGCCAGGCTGGTGCCGACCAGGGTGTAGATCAGGTCGGCGGCCTCGGCCTCGGCCCGGCCCGCGACGAGGCTGGCCGCCCACTCGATGCGGGCCGCGACGCCGGCGCCGGCCACCCAGTGGCCGCGGCCAGCCGCGATCCGGGCGGCCTCGACGGCGAGCGCGGTGGCCTGGGCAACCCCGGCGCCGGAGACGCCCGCGCTCACCGCGGCGGCCACCGCCGCCGCGCCGGCCAGCGCGATCCCGGTGTTATGGGTGACGCGGCTCGCCATCACCACCTGGTCGACCAGGGCCAGCACGTCATCGGGGGGAGCAGCGATCCCGACCGGCGCTATCCGCATGGCGGCGCCGTTGGTGTCACCGGCGGAGCCGGCCTGCCCGGGCGGGGTACCGGCCAGGACCGCGGCCACGGCGCGCTTGGTGGAGGGGCCGAGGAGGTCCTCCGAGCCGCGCCCGGCCATTTCGCGTTCCCAGCTGACGAGGGCAGCGGCGAACTCGTTCGGATCGATTATCCCGTGCCCGCCGACCAGCAGGCGGCCGAGGAGGACGGCCTGCTCGGTGTCGTCGGTGACCGACCCCGCGGGCATGCCCGCGGCGATGGGGTGACCGGGCGGGGCGGGCTCGAAGCCGGTCAGCAGCTCGCCCCAGCGAGCGCGGATTTCCGCCCGCGAGAGCATCTGCGTCGGCATGCCGAGCGCGTCCCCGATCGCCAGCCCGTACAGCGCGCCCCGGGCGCGGGCCTGGGAGGTGATCGCGGGCCCGTTACAGGACGGTCTGGCCGTACATTTCGCCGAGGGGGTCGGCCAGGAGTTCCAGGCGGGCGCCGTCGGGGTCGCGGAAGTACAGGCTGGTGCCGCTTTCTTCCAGGTACTCGACGCCTGCGGCCTCGAGGTTGGCGCGCAGCGCGGACCACTTCTCCGGCGAGACCGAGATCGCGAGGTGGTGCAGGCCGCCGAGGACCTCGGCGTACTGGGACAGGTCGAGGCCGGGAAAATCAAAGAACGCCAGCAGGTTGCCGTTGCCGACGTCGAAGAAGAAGTGGCTGGAGCCCTGGTAGTCGCGGTTCTCGATGATCTCGGTCAGCGGGAACTCCAGGACGCCCTGGTAGAAGCGGATCGTCCGCTCCACGTCGGAGCTGAGCAGCGCGGTGTGGTGGATACCGCGGGCGCTGCTGTCCGGCCGGCTGTCCTTGACGTAAGTGGCGTGCAGGCGGGCGCGTTCGGCTTCGATGGCGGCGAGATCCATGGTCTGAGGTTAACTCAGGGAACGCGCAGCTCGACGCTGATGTTGCCGCGGGTGGCCCGGGAGTACGGGCACACCTGGTGGGCCGCCTCGGCCAGTTCCCGCACCTGCTCCCGCTCGAGCCCGGGAATGCTGATGATCAGCGTCACCACCAGGCCGAAGGCGTCGCCCTCGGGACCGATGCCCACCTCGGCGGACACGGCGGACTCGCCGGGATCGAGCTTGGCCCGGCGGGCCACGAGCCGCAGCGCGCTGTGGAAGCAGGCCGCGTACCCGGCCGCGAACAGCTGCTCGGGGTTCGTGCCGTTGCCGTCGCCGCCCATCTCGGTGGGCGGGGCGAGGCCGACATCGAGGCGCTGGTCGGACGAGACGACGTGACCGCTGCGGCCATCCCCCGTCGACGTGGCCTTCGCGGTGTAGAGGACCCTGTCAGGCATGAAACAGACCTTATCGGTAGGAATTGAGGGAGGTAGTCAGCACCGGCAAACCGGGCACCGGGCCGTCTTCGATCAGCCGGCTCAGCGCCTCGGTGTCGAGGTGCCCGGCGACCAGGTCGCCGAGCAGGTCGAGGCGCGCCTCGCGGACGGCGGCGAAGCTGGTGTCCGGCGCGGGGCGGAAGTCCCGGCCGGCCAGCGCCGCCACCGCGGCCAGGAACGCGCGCCTGAACTCGTCGTTCTCCAGGACGCCGTGCCAGCTGGTGCCCCACAGCGCGCCGCGGCGGCAGCCGTCCAGGAACGGCTCTACCGCGGGGTCGGTGAGCTCGGCGACGCCGTGGTGGATCTCGTACCCGGTCACCGGTGCGCCCAGCGCGGTCCCGTGCGGGCGGCGCAGGATCTTCTCCGCGCCGAACCGGACGCGCACCGGCAGCAGCCCGAGCCCGTCGACCGTCCCGCGCCGCGACTCCACCGGGTCGTCGATCTGGCTGGCCAGCATCTGGTAGCCGCCGCAGATACCCAGGACGGGGCGGCCGGCCTGGACCCGTCGCGTGACCGCGGCGGCCAGGCCGCGGTCCCGCAGCCAGGCCAGGTCGGCGACGGTGGCCCGGGTGCCGGGCAGCACCACCAGGTCGGCGTCGGAGAGGGCGCGCGGGTCGGACACGAAGACCACGTCGAGGTCGGGCTCCAGGCCGAGGGCGTCCCCGTCGGTGAAGTTGCTGATCCGCGGGAACCGGACCACCGCTACCCGGAGAAGATCATTACCGAACGGGGCATCCGTCGCGCCCCCGCCCGCCGTGCTCGGGTAGCTCGGCAGGCCCAGCGAGTCCTCCGCGTCGCCGTGCAGGCCGTCGCGCCAGGGCAGCACCCCGAGGACGGGGCGGCCGGTGAGCTCGTGCAGCATGGTCAGGCCGCTGTCCAGCAGCTCAGGGGCGCCGCGGAACTTGTTGATCACGAAACCGCAGATCAGCGCCTGGTCCGCAGGCGATAGCAGGGCCAGCGTGCCGTACATGGCGGCGAACACCCCGCCGCGGTCGATGTCGCCGGCCAGGATGACCGGCAGGCCGGCCGCCCGGGCCAGGCCCATGTTGGCCACGTCGGTAGCGCGCAGGTTGATCTCGGCCGGGCTGCCCGCGCCCTCGCAGATGACCACGTCGTAGGCGTCCCGCAGCCGGTTCAGGCTGTCCACCGCGACCTGGCGCAGCCGCGGCGCGTGCGCGCGGTAGCCCATCGCGTCGGCTTCGGTCTCGGGGTGGCCGAGCACCACGACCTGGCTGCGCCGGTCGCTGCCCGGCTTGAGCAGGACCGGGTTCATGTCGGCGGTCGGCTCGATGCCCGCCGCGGCCGCCTGCATGACCTGCGCCCGGCCGATCTCGGCGCCGTCCATCGTCACGAACGAGTTCAGGGACATGTTCTGTGCCTTGAACGGCGCCACCTTCACGCCCTGCCGGGCCAGCCACCGGCACAGCCCGGCCACCAGCACGCTCTTGCCGGCGTCGGAAGCCGTCCCGGCGACCAGCAGCGTTCCTCGCACGGGACGAGGCTAGTAGTAGGTCGGCTCGTTGTTGCGGGTGACCTGGTAGATGCCGTAGATCACGCCGGGGAGGTGACCGATCAGCTGCAGCAGGATCGCCCACACCACCTTCATGCACGGCCCGTACTTGATCAGCACGGCCAGGAACGGGAAGAAGAAGCACAAGATGATCAGCAGCAGCTTGCCCATGGTTTTCTCGGTACCCGCCCGGCCGATGTTTAACTAGCCATCCTCGGGTAGTTGCATGAACAGTTCAGGCTTTGACAAGGAGGCCCGAAAATGCTGTTCCTGCTCGCACTGCTGATCATCCTGATCGTCGCCGGCGCGGGTTTCGCCCTGCACGTGCTGTGGTGGGTCGCCATCGCGGCGCTCGTTATCTGGCTGATCAGCTTCTTCATGCGCCGGTAACGACGGCAATCAGCGCGGCCAGGGCGGTCGCGCCGACGGTTACCGCCCTGGAGAGCACGATCGCGTGGCGGATGTCCTCAGGATCCGGGACGCGCCCCTCCCCCAGCCCAGGGCGCGTCTCGGCCACGCCACCGTAGACGTTGGTACCGCCGAGGCGCACGCCGAGGGCGGCCGCGAAGGCGGCCTCGCACCGGCCCGCGTTGGGACTGGGGTGGTGCCCGCCGTCGCGGTGCACCGTAGCAAGGACTTCCCAGGGGCTGACCCTCGTGACCAGGCCCCTCCTGATCAGGGGAGCGCAGGCCGCGGTCAGCGCGGCGGTGACGCGGGCCGGGATCCAGTTGGCCGCGTCATCGAGCCGGGCCGAGGCCCAGCCGAAGTTAAGGTAACGGTCCGACCGGTAGCCCACCATCGCGTCGAGCGTGTTGACCGCGCGGTACGCGGCCAGGCCGGGCAGCCCGGCGACCGCTCCCCACAGCAGGGGCGCCACCACGGCGTCGGACGTGTTCTCGGCGACCGACTCGATCACCGCCCGGGTGATCTCCGTCTCGTCCAGCGGGGACGGATCACGACCGCAGAGGTTTGGCAGCATCTCCCGCGCCGAGGCGAGATCGTGGCCGGTGAGGGGAACGCGAACTCGTTCGGCTTCATGGTGGAGGGAACGGGCACCGGTGACGGCCCACACCGCGAGCGCGGTCGCTGTCGCCCTCCCGAGCGGCCGTCCCCGGGTGCGGCGATGCAGCGCGGCACCGGGGACGGTTACGGCCAGCAAGCAGGCGGCCGCGTGCGCAGCGCCGCGCACGCGGCTGTCGCCGTAGTCGCGGGCCTCGAGCGCGGTGGCGGCCCGGCCGAAGGCGGCCACCGGGTGGCCGCGGCGGGGGTCGCCGAGCAGCGCGTCGAGGGCTACTCCGGCGGCCAGGCCGGCGGCCAGCGGCCAGCTCCCTGATCGTCTTGGCATCGGAGCCATTGTTGCCTAGGACCATCGGCTTAGGCGGGGTGGGGCGGGCGGCCGATGCGCTTTGCGGGGTGCCTGGGCAGGCTTGCGGTATGAGAACTTACGCGGAACTCCCCGGGCTGATGACGCTCATGACCGGGGACGAGAAGCACGACGCGAGCGCGACGTCGACGCTCGACGTGCTCTGGGTCCTGTACGACCAGGTCCTGCGGGTGACGCCAGCGTCGGTGGACGACCCCGGGCGGGACCGGTTCCTGCTTTCCAAGGGGCACGGGCCGGCCGCCTACTACGCGGTGCTGGCGGCCAAGGGGTTCATCAGTGAATCGTGGCTGGCGGACTTCGGCTCGGCGTCGTCGCCGCTCGGGTATCACCCGGACCGTTCGCTGATTCCGGGAGTGGAGATCGCCAGCGGGTCGCTCGGGCACGGCCTGCCGATCGGGGTGGGCGTGGCGCACGGCCTGCTGGCGCAGGGGCTCTCCGGGCCGCGGGTCTATGTGCTGGTCGGTGACGCGGAGCTGGACGAGGGCAGCAACAGCGAGGCGATCGTGTACGCGGGGGCGGCCGGGCTGCCCAACCTCACCGTGGTCGCGGTGGATAACCAGTCGTCGTCCTGGGGGTGGGGGCCAGGGGGGATCGAGGCGCACTTCGCGGCGGCCGGGTGGTCGGCGACGCGGGTTTCCGGCCGGGACCATGACGCACTGGCGGCGGCGTTCCGGGTGACCTCGGCTGCTTTTTCGGGGCCGCAACTCGTCGTGGCCACGGTCGAGAGGAAAGGTGAGTCCCGGTGACTGATATGCGTTCCGTGTTCGCCGAGACGGCGTCGGCGCTGCTGGAGGAGGATCCGCTGACGGCGGTGGTGCTGGCGGAGATCTCCGCCGACCTGTTCGCCAAGTCGGCGGCGCATTTCCCGTCGCGGGTGCTCAACGTGGGTATCAGGGAGCAGCTGATGGTCAGCGTGGCCGGGGGGCTGGCGCTGACCGGGATGCGGCCGATCGTGCACACCTACGCCCCGTTCCTGGTGGAGCGGGCCTTCGAGCAGGTCAAGCTGGACCTCGGGCACCAGGGGGTTGGGGCTGTCCTGGTGAGCATCGGGGCGTCGTACGACGCGGCGTCGGCCGGGCGGACGCACCAGGCGCCGGAGGACGTGGTGCTTCTCGACAGCGTGCCGGGATTCTCGGTGCTGGTGCCGGGGCATCCGGGTGAGGTGGCGTCGCTGCTGCGTTCCGCGGTTAGCTCTCTGGGGTCGGGGTCTGCTTACCTGCGGCTTTCTTCGGGTAGTAACGCGGCGGCGTGGCCGGTTTCTCGGTCGCTGCAGGCTTTCCGGTCGGGGCGACGGGGGGTGGTGGTCGCGGTGGGGCCTATGTTGTCGCCGGTGCTCTCGGCCGTCGCGGATCTGGATGTGACCGTCGCGTACGCGACTACGGTGCGGCCGTTCGATTCTCGGGGGCTGCTTGCCTTGGAGGGGTCGGCGGGGGCGGTGGTGCTGGTGGAGCCGTACCTGGCGGGAACGTCCGCGTTCGCGGTATCGTCGGCGCTGGCGTCGCGGCCGCCGCGG
>JAJKHX010000299.1 GCA_021154785.1 Nocardiopsis sp. | reverse complement strand
CCGCCTGCCCACCGGGACATCAAACTCCCCAGACGGCAGCCGTCCGGCGGCTACGTCCAGCCGGACCTGCCCTTGCGGCACATCCCGGCACCGTTCTAGCAGGCCGGCATGACGGTAACCGCGGACGAGATGTGGGCCGAGGATGTGCTCCGGGCTTTTGCCACCAGCCTGTATCCCGCGGCGCTCCGGATAACCCGTAATGCCCTAGACGCCGAGGATCTCGTCCAGGAGACCTTCGCAAAGGCGCTCGCCGCGTCGGGGCAGTTCGCGCCGGACACGAACCTGAACGCATGGCTGCGTCGCATTATGATCAACACATTCATCAGCGGCTACCGGAAAAAGCGAGCCGAACCGCAGTTCGTCCCGGCCGATTCCATCACCGCGCAGCTGCTCTGTGCCCGGTCGCACGGCGGCTCGGCCGAAGACCAGGTACTCAGCCGCCTGCTGAACGCCGATCTCACCGCGGCCTTGCAGGCCCTGCCGGATCGGTACCGGGTGGTCGTCTATCTCGCCGACCTTGAAGGGCTCGGCTACCGGCAGATCTCCGCCGTTACCGGCATGCCGCTCGGCAGCGTGAAGTCGTGCCTGCACCGGGCCCGGCACAGGCTTCGCGCCGAACTCGGCGACTACACGTCTCACGTCTAGGCCGGAGGCAGGAACGGGCCCTTCAGTGGAGGTGGATAAGGACCACGTCCTTGAGCACGATCATCACCACACCCAGCGCCACCGCGACGGAGGTGGCAGCCAGCAGCGACCGGCCCGCCAGGTGCGCGGCCCGGGCCGCCGACCACCCGTGGTACACGAGGAGCAGGAGCGCCGCCGCCAGCCCGACGTTGGCGGCCGTCAGGGGCGACGCGCCGGCCAGGCGGGCCAGGAACAGCGCCAGCAGCGGCACGTAGGACGCGCCGACCATGGGCCACGTGGCCGCCAGGCCCGCCCGGACCTGCCGCCAGGTGGGCAGGTGCCCCCCGGCCGTTTGCTCGCCGAGGAGTTCGGCGTACTGCTCGGCTACCCAGTAGACCAGCAACGTGACGACCACCGCGACGACCACCCCGCGGGTCGGCAGTTGCTCTCCGACAGCAGCGATGATGGCCGCGGTGACGACCGCGCCGTAGATCCCGGCCGCACGCCGGCGTCCGCGGTCAGTCTTCTCGAGCAGTCCCGGCTGACCCATTCGCCTGCCTCTGTCTCACGTCGGCGGTGCTCGTACGGTGCTACCTTTCCTGCCATGGTGCCGAGGTCGGCTGTCCGCCCCGTCACCCCGCGGGAATGAACCGCCGGTGCCGCGCCGGCACCGGTTCCATGGCAGGCATCACCCGGTCCGGGTGACGCCTGCGGCACCAGCCGGTACCAGCATCGAGATGTCCTCTCATTGACATGCGCCCGCGAGCGGGCACGATCGGGCAGGAAGGTGGACCTCATGCAACCGGACGAACCTGGCACCGACTTTGCCGCGGCCTATGCGTGGCAGGCGACACTCGTCCTCGGCGTCGTCACGTCGGTGCTCGGGCTGATCGTGACGTTTTACCCCAGCGCGACACTCAAGGTCATCGCCGTCCTGTTCGGCCTGCTCATGATCGTCTCGGGGCTTTTCCACCTGATCAGGGTGTTCGGAGGCAACGAGGCGCACCGGGTGTGGATGGGGATCTCCGGGCTGCTGCTCGTGGTGATCGGCGTGGTGCTGCTCCGTGACCTGCACCTCACCGTAGCCCTTATCGGCCTGATCATCGGCGTCACCTGGATCGTCCAGGGAGTGACCGCGCTGATCGTCAGCTTCTCTGGCGGCGCCCGCGAGGGGCGCGGATGGTGGATCCTCTTCGGGATCGTCAGCCTGGTCGGCGGGGTCGTGATCACGGCGGTGCCCGTGCAGTCGGTCACGGCGCTCGCCATCCTGGCCGGGATCTGGTTCATCATCCAGGGCCTGTTCGAGATCGCCGCCGGTTTCATGCTCCGGCACGCGGTCAGCGGGTCACCACAGGCCACCGCGGTCCGTCCGCCGCCGCGGCCCGGTCAGGGGGCAGCAGCACTGTAGGCACGGCCGCCATCCCAGCCTAGAGGGCGACATTTTTCACCCGCGCCGGGTGGGTACGCGCGGACGCCCGGCCGCTGGACTTTAACCAGATACGAGCAGCGAAGGAATGAGACATGGCAATCGGACCGGTGCAACTGATCGTGCTCGGATTCAACCACCCGGACTTTCACGGCGAGGTAATCGCCGAACTCGAACGGCTGCGGGAGAGCGGAACGGTGCGCGTCGTCGACGCGCTAGCTGTCTACAAGGCCCCAGACGGCGAGCTTGCAGTCGAGCATCTCAGCAACCTGACCCAAGCGGAAGCCATCGAGTTCGGCACCAAGATCGGCGCGCTCATCGGACTCGGCATCGACGGGGAAGAGGGCGCCGAGGCCGGGGCCGAGGCCGGGGCCGAGATGGCGGCGGCCGAAGGCATCGACGTCTTCGGCGACCCCGGCGAATGGGACGTGCTCGAAGACATCCCGAACGACTCGGCGGCCGCGCTGATCCTGCTGGAACACCACTGGGCCGTGCCGCTCCGGGACGCTATCGCGCGGGCCGGCGGCTTCCGCATCAGCGACGGCTTCATCAGCCCGCTCGACCTCGTCGGGATAGGACTCATGACCGCCGAGGAAGCCAGGGAACTCCACGCGATGGAGACGACCGCCGCAGCCAAGTCATAACTGGGAGGAACGAGATGTTCGGAAGTCGCAGAGTCGCCCGCCGCACGGGACGACGGACGGCACGGCGCGTATCGCGCCGCAGGTAACACAGGACGCGATGATCGCGGCCGCGAGGCCGCCGGCCACGGCCAGGCCGAGGTCACGTTCGCTCTGTCGGGGTCTCCGCCCCTTGGACGGAACGCTGCGCTGACCTCGGCCTCCCGGTGATCGCGGCCGGACGGTAAACACGCGTCATCCCCGGCTCATGCTCATCTTCAAGCGCCGTGACCTCAACAGTGCCGATGAGCTGACCAAGCTGGCCGACCTGCGCGACCGGGGTGTCATCACCGATGACGAGTTCCAGAAGGGCAAGGCCCCAATTGCCGGGCTGACCCACGGAAGCTGCTCGACGAAGCAGGAGAGCGCGCGGAGATCGAGCGGGCTGTACAGCACGCTCTGGCCGGCCTGCACGGACATGCTGATGCCTGCAAAGTTCCGCAGCGCGTCGGCGGGAAATGCTTGCGCCATGAGGATCTCGTAGTACTCGGGCTCCAACGCAGTCCTCCTGAATGATCCCGAATTCGCCTCGACCAGAGCGTCCATGTCGACCTGCCGGACCAGGTCGTTGACGTCGATCTGGCCGAGCAGCGGTTTGAGGTCCACCCGGGCCAGGAGTGCGTTCACGTCAAGCGCACTGATCAGCAGGGCGACGCGTCCGCGGATCATTCGTAACGGATGAGTGCCATACCTCTCCGATTAAGCCTGGGCAACGGCCTTAGCATGAAGCCGTTGTAACGCTTGAGCATACGTGCGCACCGATCGGGTAGCTGGCCCGGCGCAGCGGATATAGTGCCGGTGGCGGCCCGCACTTTCTGAACGAAGGCGATATGGGCACGCACCGATACCTGATAGTCATTTCCGGTGGCCTGGGCGAGATCGGCCGCGAAGTGTTCGGCGACTTCCAGATTGAGGCTGACGGCACGACCACCGTTTTGACCGGCGACCTTGATCAGGCCGCCCTGTACGGCGCGCTGAACCGGGTCCAGTCGCTTGGCTTCGAGCTAGTCGAGTTGAGCCGCCTGACCGACGGCGCGAAGTGACGCCATCAATCCGGCCCTGCCTGCTTGATCTCGATGAGTTCCAGGCCCAGGGCCCGCACTCGATCCAGCACGTTGTGCAGGCCGGGCTGGTCGAGGTGACCGGACAAGACCGTGACGGTCGGCGCGGCCTCCACCACCATGTCGGCAAATGCTTCACGGGTGGCCGGGCCGAGCGCGCCGATGACCCTGATCTCGTAGCTGTGGCTGGTCACCGGGGCCTCCTTCCGGGATCATCGGCCGACGGTGAGTCACCGATCCGGCGAGCCTCCAGGAGGTCAAGGCCGAGTGACCTGATCATCTCGAGCATGCCGTGCAGGGCGGCCTGGTCGAACTGGCCGGCGATGACCGTGTCCTGGTCACGGAGACCCACCGCCAGGCACGCGAACGACGTGAGCGTGGTCTCGTCGACCCGGCCCGCGATCCGGATTTCGTAACTGCGCAGAGCTTTCATGAGGACGCAACGGCCGCATATCACGCACCGGCGCGCATGCCACGTGTTTCGCGTTCGGGATTCACGCGGAGCCTGCCGCTGACGTCGGTGCTGGTGATCCTGCTGGGCTGCATGGCCATCATGCCTCCTGGTAGTAAGGACGACCTGGCTGTCACCGCGATCTTGGCAACCGGCGTCCGCGTCCGCTTCATACGCGCCGGGTGAAGGTGACGAGAAGGTGAACATATGCGGCCGGCGGCAGCCGCCGGCCGACCGCTCAGATCAGCTCGAGCTGGCGGGCTCGCAGCACGGCTTCGCGGCGGCGGCTGGCGGGAAGCTTGCGGTAGATCGCGGCCAGGTGCGTCTTGACCGTATTCACCGACAGGCACAACTCGTCGGCGATCTCGGCCGTCGACATGCTGGTCGTCAGCAAGCGCAGGATGGTCAGCTCGCGCGGGGTGAGCGGCTCGGGCAAGTCCCGGGAAGCTGCCACCGCGGGCTCGGCGGCCGCCCCGGCCGGCCGCCGCGGGACAGGCACCGGCCACCGGCCGCCGACGATGGGGTGGCGGACGAGCAACTCGGCGAACACGTCGTTCACCCGCAAGAACGGAAGGATGATCTCCCCCTGGGCGACCTCGAGCGCCCGGACGAGGACCTCTACCGCACGACCGGGATCGCCGCTGAGCTGCGCGATCTGGGCGTCGTAGAGCATGGCCTCCACGAGTATGAACCGGCCCACCTGAGCACTGGGGGTGGTCAGCACGCTGCGGATGCAGTCCTGCGCGCTGTCCACGTCGTTCAGCGCGAGGTGGGCACGGAGGCGCGCCATCGCGGTCAGGATGGCGAATTCGCTGCCGCGGTAGTTCCGGAGCAGCCGCAGGGCCGCGCGCGGCCGGCCCAGCGACGTATCCGTGTCGGCCAGCATCATGTCACGCATGACGGCGAGCAGGGGCGGGATCCGGTGGCCGACCGCCTGCAGCGCGGTCCGCGCCTCGTTCACCTCGCCCCGGATCAGGGGCGCGCTGGCCTGGCCGAGCACGAGCGCGACCGCCACGCCGGGATCGGTGCCCACCACGGCGGGCAGGGCCTGCTGTATCGCCCGCGTCTGGCCGTCGAGGTCACCCGCGATCAAAGAGCGGGCCGCGGCCGCGAGTTCCAGGGCAGGCGGGATGGGCAGGTTCTTGTGCCGGCGCAGGGCGTGGGCACGCTGGGCCGCATCGTCGGCGTGGTTCGTCCGCGACCAGTAGCTGCTGACGAACGCCATCATGGCGAGCACCTCGAGTTCGAGGCCGGGCATGTCGTCCCGACGAGCCTCGGCTAGGGCTTCGTCGAGGAGCATGGAGGCGTCCTCGTGCCGGCCGTGCCACAGGCGGGTGCTCGCCTGCGCCAGCAACACAGCCGCCGGCAACCCCGGCACGACCGGCACCGGCATATCGCCGTTGACGCCGAGCAGGCGGCGGGCGGCCGCATCGACGGCCAGGGCATTGAAAGCCTTCTGCCCGAGACGCAGTTCCACCAGGTCGGACGTGACGAGCAGCTCCGGAGTCGCCGGGGCATCCTCGCTTTTCTGCGCGGACAAGCGGTTCAGCAGGCCGGGAGCCGAATCGGCGTCGGCGAACACGGTCTCGATCACGGAACTGGCCACCGCGAACTCGGCGGTCCGGGCGGCCGTGGCCCCCCTAGGGGGGCGCAGCGGCAGCAGTTCCCGCAGACCGAGACCGGACAGGTCCTGGCGGTGCACGAACGCGTGCACGAACCCGCCCCGCGCCAGCAGCCTGGCGACGTGGTGCCGGTTGTCGGCCCGCACGGCCCAGTACAGGGCGTTGCCGAGGTCGCCGCTGCCCTCGAACCAGGCGATCGCGCGCTCCTGCAGGCCCCGGATGGACTGGCGCATGTACTGTCGTCGCAGCAGGTAACGCAAGATCTCCGCGAACAGCTCGTGGTAGCGGTAGCGCTCCCCGGCGGCATCGAGCGGGATAACGAACCCGTTGTCGCGGGCCAGGCCGGCCAGCATGTCCCCGCACCCGGTCATGCCGGTGACCGCATCGGCGAGGGGACCCGTCACCTCGTGCAGGAAGCTCGTCTCGATCAGCAGCTTGCGCTGCGCTTCCGGCTGCTCGCGCAGGACCTCGTTAATCAGGTACTCGCCGATGCTGCCCGGATCCAGCGCCAGTTCGGAGACGAAATCGGCGGGATACTCGGTCCCCTCCATCCGCATGGCGGACAGCTGCACGCCGGCCGCCCATCCCTCGGTGCGCGCCGCCAGGATACCGAAATCCCGGGCAGCCAGGGTGATCCCCCGGGCGGTGAGCACATCGGCGATCTCGCCTTGGGTCATGGCCAGGTCCGCGGCGCGCAGCTCGTGCATCTGCCCGGCCAGCCGGTACCGGTGCAGCGGCAGCAGGGGGTCGCTGCGCGCGGCCAGGATCAGCCGCAGCCCGGGCTGGCCGCCGCGGATCAGGCTGTCCAAGTCGGCCAGGACATCGGAATTAGTGAGCACGTGCGCGTCGTCGATGATGACGAGCTGGGTCGCCGACTCCGGTACCCGGCTGAGCAGTGCCTGGACCACGTCAATTCCCGCCGCCCGCGGTACGGCCGCCGGCGGCCCGCGCTCGGCCCCGTGGCCGGCCCGCAGCGCGGACTCGAGCAGGGGCCAGAACCGGCGTGAGTCGGCGTCGGCCGGCGTCGCGTTCAGCCACGCCACCTGGGCATCACCGTGCCGGACCCAGTCGGCGAGCAGCACGGTCTTTCCCGCCCCCGGGCCGGCGGACAGCAGGGTAAGGGGCCGATCCGCAAAGCTGTCGAGTACGCGGAGCAGACGGGGACGGGAGACATACCGCGGTGGAAGCTGCGGCACCATCACGCGGGAGTCACGCACTGCGTTCGACATTCTGGGTCCCTCTCCGCTCCCAGGTCAGACCGGCCCAGCACCCAGGTTTGACGCATCCGCTCACTCTAAATCGGCACTGCCGAACATGGAAGCGTTTCCCGCCTGCGAGGATGAAACGGGCATAACCCGACGAACCGTACCAGTTAACCCGCGGAGCATGACTCACACGCCAGCGCGGGCCGGATCGCGAGCACGACGGGCCGCCACTCCTTATGCTGCCCCCGCATACACATCGTCAACTGGCACGATGCGAACCCCGAGCGGCACCAGGGTGATCGGGATGATCTTGAAGCTGCCGATCGCGAGCGGGATGCCGATGATGGTCAGGGCGAGCAGGACGCCGCTGACCAGATGGCCGAGGGCCAGCCACCAGCCGAAGAGGATGATCCAGACCACGTTTCCGATGACCGAGGCCACTCCGGCCCCCGGGTGCCGGTCGATGGTCCGGCCGAACGGCCAGAGCACGTAGCCGGCGATCCGGAAGGCGGCGATCCCGAACGGGATGGTAATGATCAAGACGAAGGCCAGCAGTCCCGCCAGGACGTAGGCCAGCGCCATCCACAGGCCGCAGAAGACGAGCCAGATCACGTTCAGTAGCGCCCTGAGCACCATTCCTCCCTGTCCGGCGTCATCTAGAAGATCGCGATGGGATTGACCGGGGAGCCACTAGCGGCGCAGAGCCGCAACGGCGCGACCACGCACAGGAACGACCAGCGGCGCAACCTTTCGCACACAGCAGCGAGCTCTTCGAGCTGCAGGTAGTCCAGCAAATGCAGGCCCAGCGCGTTGATCGCCAGCGCGTGCACGGGAAACTCGACCCCGTCCACGGCGCTGGCCGCGCTGTCGCTGTCGCCGTCGCTGCCGAGCACCGCGATCCGCCTTTCGGCGAGGAACTCCAGCGCGGCCGGGTGCAGGCCGACCCGGGCGCGGGCGGTATCCCACGGCCCCAGTTCGCTCCGTCGGCGTCGGTGCCCGACTCGGACGAAGAGCAGGTCGCCCTGGCCAACGCGGTCATCCTGAGCCTTCTCAGCGGCGGCTAGGTCGTCGGCGGTGACATGATCGCCCGGCTCGAGCCACCGCACGCCCCGCGTCCGCGGGACGTCCAGGAGCAGGCCGCGGCCGGCTATCCCTTCGCCGGCCACGTCAATGGACAGCTCGGCCGCCCCGTCCGGGCCGATGGCCTGCCCGGAGATGTCGTTGTAGAGCCGGCCGTCGTAGAGGACGTGGCAGAGGGCATCGATATGGCTGTCGGCGTGGCCGTGAATGTTCATCGCCATCCGGTCCAGGGCGAACGACACCCTGGGGGCGGCATCGTCCGGCCGGGCCGGGCCCGACGAGGAAATGATCGTCTCGTGCAGGTAAGGCTCGGGATTGTCGGGCGCCGGATGACTTTCGACCGGCGCTCCCAGGGCGACCGTCCGGCCGCGCCAGACGTCACTGGCCGCCGCGACCACATCGGCCTGCGATATGTAGTTCAGCGCTCCCCTGCGGTCGGCTGATCCCCACCGGGACATGCCCTTCAGCCGCTGGTGAAGCGCCCGGAACTCGTCGGCACTGAGATCGGTCATGGCTCGGTGAGGAGGTGACGGACCGAACCCGGACCGTGGTCGAGCTGGTGGTCGAGGTTGATCGCCGCGCTGATGAGTGACAGGTGGCTGAAGGCCTGCGGGAAGTTGCCGAGCTGCTCGCCGGTGCTGCCGATCTCCTCGGAGTACAGGCCGAGGTGGTTGGCGTAGGTGTGCATCTTCTCGAAGGCCAGCCGGGCTTCCTCCAGCCGGCCGGCCCGGGCCAGCGCGTCGACGTACCAGAACGTGCACAGCGAGAAGGTGCCCTCGTCGCCGGCCAGCCCGTCGGGGGAGGCGGCGGGATTGTAACGGTAGACCAGGCTGTCCGAGACGAGCTCGCGGTCCATGGCCGCCAGCGTGGACAGCCACATGGGGTCGCGGGGGGCGATGAAGCCCTGCAGCGGCATCATCAGCAGCGAGGAGTCGAGCACCTCGGTGTCGTAATGCTGGGTGAACGCGGCGAGCTTGGGATTCCAGCCGCGTTCCATGATCTGCCGGTAGACCGCGTCCCGCTCGGCGATCCACCGGGCGACGTTGCCCGGCCGACCGCGCCGGGTCGCCAGCCGGATCGCACGGTCCAGCGCCACCCAGACCTGGAACCGGCCGTAGGTGAAGTTCTTCCGGCCGCCGCGGGTCTCCCAGATCCCCTCGTCGGGCTGGTCCCAGTGCTCGCACAGCCAGTCGATGATGTCCGACAGCGCCGTCCAGCCCTGGTGAGCAGGCTGAATGCCGTTACTGTCGGCCAGGAAGATCGCGTCGGCGGCCTCACCGTAGATGTCCAGCTGGAGCTGGTCGGCGGCGCCGTTCCCGATCCGCACCGGCCGGGAGCCGCGCCAGCCCTCGAAATGGTCGAGAGTTTCCTCGACAAGATCAGACGAGCCGTCAACCCGGTACATGATCTTGAGCGGACCCGAGCCGCTGCCCGCCTGCTCCTGGGCCCGGTCCTTGAGCCAGCCGCCGAAGGCTGCCGCCTCTTCCGCGTAGCCCAGGCCCAGGAGCGCGTGGATGGAGAAGGAGCCGTCCCTGATCCAGGTGTAGCGGTAGTCCCAGTTGCGCTCCCCTCCGGCCTGCTCGGGCAGGCCGGTAGTCGGCGCCGCGACCGGGGCGCCGGTCGGCGCATACGTCATCAGCTTCAGCGTGATGGCCGAGCGGTCGACCATTTCCCGCCACCGGCCCGTGTACGTGGACCGGCTCAGCCAGCCACGCCAGAACCGCGCGGTGTCATCCGCCAGCCGTTGTGCCTCCTCCGGCGTGATCCGGCGCGGCGTGCCGCCCATCGATTCGAGTACCACGCCGCCGCCGGCCTCGCCCTCCCGCAGGGTGCGGGTCCAGCGGAGCCCGTCACCGTGGCGTTCCACCGCGATGCCCGAGTCCCGGGGCGAGATTCCCTCCGGGCCGATGCCGTGCACCGTCAGTTCCAGGCCGTCCGAGGCGAACACCGCGCCATGCTCGGAAAGTTCCAGCTTGTGCGACTGGCGGCCGTAGCCGAACCGCGGCTGGAGTTCGATCGCGAACCGCATGACGCCCCGGACCACCCGGATGTTGCGCACCAGCCGGTGCCGGTCGGTCGCCGCGCCCTCGATGACCGGCATGAAGTCGTGCACCTCGCCGACTCCGTCGGGGGTCATGAACCGGGTGATCAGGATCGCGGTGTCCGGCAGGTACAGCTGCCTGCTCACGTAGTCGTCCCGGTCCGGCGCGATCCGGTAGGAGCCGCCGCGCTCGGCGTCGAGCAAGGACGCGAAGATGCTCGGTGAATCGAACCGCGGACAGCAGAACCAGTCGAGGACGCCGTCGGTGCTCACCAGCGCCGCCGTCTGCAGGTCCCCGATGAGCCCATGATCGCCGATATTCGGATAACGAGCCACGGGGTTTCCTCCTTCGGACTCGGTCACTCGCTCATGATGCAGAGAACGCGATCACGGCCCGATCACCCCAAAAGGGTGATTTCCGGGGCCATCCGGCCGATCACAGTAATGGTCAGGTCGCGAGCAAAGGATGATGTCATGAGCGATGGCGAGAACCCCAGCAGCGGACCGCAGTTCCGGGCGGCTCCCCTGATCACCAGCGCGGCAATGATAGGCGGCGGCACCATGATCGTGCTGGCCGGCCTGGCCGTGGGCGGCGGCCACCTGCTGTCCACTACCCGGCAGTGGATCAACGAGATGGACGTACCGCCCAGCGAACTAGCCCGGGCGAAGTGGACCCAGGCGAGAGCCGCGATGTCCGCCGGGTCGCAAGCCTGGCAGAAGAACGGGTCGGGACCCGTTCCTGTGCGCGCCGGCATCTGAGGCGCTAGCCCGCCGGATGGCGGGCCACCTCCGACCCGTTCGGCCTGCTGACATGACCAGCCCGCCCCGGCCCGCGCCTCTCGCGGGCCGGGCCGTCACGTGAAATCCTGCTCGTCCGCCGGCCGGGCCGTCCCGTGCAGGCGCCGGACCTCCAGCACGTCGACGCCGAACGTCTCCAGCCGGTCGAGCAGTCCCTTCAGAGCCGCCTGGTCTCGGAGCGGGCCGTGCACGACCGTCTCCACCGGCTCGACCGAGGCGGTGAGCTTCTCGAAGTCGAGCAAAACCTCGGGCGGGAGAACACCGGCGACCCGGATCTCGTAATACGACGACGGCACCCCAGCCCCCCTAGCAGCTAGAAATCTAAGGCCCTACAGTGCTCACGTTCTCGCGGCCGCGCCCCGCGCGCGCCACTCATAGCGGGTGATTTTCCCATCACCTTGACGAGACGTGCGGGGAGTGAAGACTTCTCATCCTCGACGAAGAGACAACTGCTGAGCGGACGGGTGAATCCGGCGAAAGGGAAATGCTGATGTCCAGTCCCGATACGCGCGGAGCGACCAGGCTCCGGGGTCGCGGAGAACCTCATGATCCCGTGCTCAGATCCAAGATCACCCCGCCCGACCTCCCGGCCTGGGCGGTCACCCGCCCTCGCATCGACAAGCTGATCGCCGAGGGCGTACGAGGCCCGCTGACCTCGGTCACCGGGCCGCCTGGGGCGGGCAAGACCATGGCCATCGTGGGATGGGCCGCCTCGACCAGGGATCCATGCACCCTGGCCTGGCTCACCGTGGACGACTACGACAACCGGCCCCGGGTGTTCTGGTCCTACGTCGTGGCCGCCCTGCGCCGGGCGGGCATCGCCGTACCGCGGGTCATGTCCGGCCAGAACCGGGAGGCCGTCGATCATCTCTTCCTGGCGCGTCTCGCGTCGGTGCTGGCCGCCCAGGACCCGCCGGTGGTCATGGTGCTCGACGACCTCCATCTGCTGACCGAACCAGTCCTCCTGGAGGGGATTTCCTACTTGCTGAGAAACGCCGGATCGAGCTTGCACCTGGTCGTGGCCTCGCGGGCGGACCCGCTGCTGCCCCTGCACCGGTACCGGGTGGCCGGCCAGCTGACCGAGATAAGAAGCGATGACCTGGCCTTCAGCGCGCAAGAATCCGGCCTGCTGCTGGCGCAGCACGGCGTAACGCTGACCGCGTCCATGCTCGAGCGCATAACCGGGCAAACGGAAGGCTGGGCCGCGGGGATGCGGCTGGCCGCGCTTTCGCTGCAAACGCGGGACGACCCCGGGCAGTTCGTGAAGGAACTAGAGACCGGGGACAGCGCGATCACCAGTTACCTGGTGGAGGAAGTGCTCAACGCCCAGCCGGCCCCGGTTCGCGACATGCTGCTGCGGACCAGTGTCCTGGATAGCTTCAGCGCCGATCTCGCCTGCGAGCTGACGGATGACCCGCAGTGGGCAGGCACCTTGCCGGCGCTGGCGCAGACGAACGCGTTCGTCCGCCCGCTCGGGCAGGGCTGGTATCGCTATCACTCGCTGTTCGCCACGGTGCTGCGTCTCAAGCTCAGGATCGAATGCCGCGAGCAGCTCACCGACCTGTATCAGCGTGCGGCCAGATGGTGCCAGCGCAACGGGCGCCTCGGTGAAGCCGTGCGGTACGCCGCCGCATCAGGCGACTGGCCGTTCGCCGCCGAAATGGTTGTGGATGAGTTCGCGATAGGCCAGCTCATCTCGCCGCACGGCCATCAGCCGCTGGCCGAGGCCTTCAACGGCATGCCGCGAGAGGAGGCGTGGACGCAACCGGAGCCGCTGCTCGTCCAGGCCGCGACGCGCCTGGGCCGAGGCGGGGGTGAGGCAATCGCTGGCCCGCTCGAGGCAGCGGAGAGCATCATCGAGCAGTCGCCGGCCGGCGACCATCTCCCGGCCCGGCTGGCCGCGGCGCTGACCCGGCTGGCGCTGGCCCGGCGCACCGGCGATTTCGAGACGGCGATAGCCGCATCCAGGCGGGCGCAGGCCCTGGCGGCCCAGCTGCCCGGGGAGGTGCACGATAGGCATCCGGAGATTCAGGCCCAGGTACTGGCGGCCCGCGGGGTCATGGAACTGTGGGCGGGGCGTCTCGATGAGGCCGTCGTGAGCTTCGCCGAAGGCGCGGCCGCAGCCGGTCTCCAGGCGGCGCACGAGCGGGCGGGCTGCCTCGGGTATCTCGCCCTCGCGGAGGCCCTGGGCGGCAGGCTGGGCCGCGCCGCCGAATGGGCTGAGCGGGCGGCCGAGGCGATGAGCAGCGGTCGCGATGACCTGGCCGGGCATCTCATATGCGGTGCGGCCGTCGCGCTGGCCTGGGCATGCCTGCAGCATGGCGATATGCGGGAGGCTCATGCCCAGCTCAAGCTGGCCGAGACCGCCCTGCGGGCCTGCCCGGACAAGCTGGTGAGCGCGCTCGCCTGCACGGTGGCGGCACAGCGCGGCGTGGCCGCTGGACAGGGCACGGCCGCGGTCGAGCTGATCCGCCGCGCGCGCGAGGAATGGTCACTGTCGCCGCCCGACTGGCTCGAGGTCAAACTGGCGATTCTCGAGTCGCGCGCGTGGACGGCGGCTGGTGATACCCCGGCGGCCGTGGCCGCGGCACAGCGCGCCGGCTCCGGGCCCGAGGCCACCGCGGCACTGGCTCACGCGCACCTGACCACGGGAGACGAACTGGCCGCCCGGCGCGTGCTGGGCGCGGAGGGCCCGGAGTCCCTGGCACTCGGGGTGGCGCTGGCCGATGCCCGGCTCAGCTACGGCATCGGGGACGGCGCACGCGGCCGCCGCTGCCTGGAACGCGCGCTGCGGCTAGCCGCGCCAGAACGGGTGAGGCTGCCTTTCGCCATGGAGCGAACATGGCTGCGGCAGGTACTGCGACGAGACCCCGACCTGGCCGGAGTGTATCGCGAGCTGCTCGAGCCTGACGTGATGAACCACGGCATAATCCCGCTCCAGAGGAAGCCGCCCCAGCCCGTTCAGGCGGCACCACTGGTCGTCGAGCAGCTCAGCGCACGTGAGCGAGAGGTGCTGACGCTGGCGTCGGGGATGCTCACCACGGCTGAGATCGCCACTGAGATGTACCTCTCGGTGAACACCGTCAAGACTCACCTCAGGAGCATCTACCGCAAGCTCTCGGCCACGCACCGGAGCGAGGCGGTGTGCCGCGCACAGCAACTCCAGCTGCTGTGACATTCGCGATGTTCACCCTCTATGGGTGGGGCGCGCTGGCGAACTGGTTGCTGGACTAGGCCCTGACCAAGCCGCCCGGGAGAGAGATGACACTATGGCTGACCTGATCGCGATCAGTTACCCCGACGAGACCACCGCGGACGACGCCGCCGCCGAGGCCAGGCGGCTGGCTCAGGACCTGATCATCCAGCCCGACGCGATCGCCGTGATCGTGCGGGACAAGGAGGGCAAGTACCACACCCACACCAGCCACCACATGGTCGGTGGCGGAGCCACCTGGGGCATGTTCTGGGGCATGCTGTTCGG
>JAJKHX010000298.1 GCA_021154785.1 Nocardiopsis sp. | reverse complement strand
TCGGCGAGCCGGGCCGCCGCGGCGTCGGCGTCGCCGGTTTCCAGGTCATGCTCGGCCAGGTCCTCGAGCGCGGCGACGGTGACGTCGGCGGTGCCCTGACCCTGGCCTGCCTCCAGTGCCTGGTGGTGGTGGTCCAGCGCCTCCGGGAAGGCGCCCAGGTTGCGCAGGACCCAGCCGGCGAAGTTCACCGCACGGCCGGCGAACCGCGGGACCTGGCGTCGCTCCACCTCGGCGGTGTACCGGCTGAGCGCGGCCAGCGCCTGCGCCGGACGGCCGGCCAGCGCGTACGCGTGACCGGTAAACAGCAGGGAGTGCATGGTGGCCGAGGTGTGCTCCACCCCCGTCTGGCCACGGGCCGCCGGGCGCAGCAACGCCAGCGCCTCGTCGACCCGGCTCTGGTGCGACCGCAGTACCCCGAGCCATCCGGCCGCCGCGACCCGGTCCGGGCCTTCAGCCAGGGAGAACGCCTCGCCGAGCAGCAGTTCGGCCTGGGCCAGGTCGCCGGCGGCGTGCCGGGTCCGGCCGCCGGCCGCCAGGCACCGGGCCCGGATGCCGGCGTCCTCCGCGGCGAGCGCGCCGTCCGCGGCGAACTGAGCGGCCTGGGCGAAGTCGCGGCCGAAATACGACGCCCAGGCGCCGGCCTCGAGCACCGCCGCGCCACCCGCCGGAGCCCGTTCCACATCCTGCAGCGCCTCGGCGTAATGCCCGCGCAGCGTCCGTACCCGAGCCCGGGCCAGCAGGAGCCCGGGGTCGGCGTGCAGCCGCAGCGCATCGTCGAGCAGCGCCTCGGCCGCCCGGTAGTCGAAGCGTTCCGCGGCCTGAGCCGAGGCTTCCCGCAGCGCGCGGGCGGCCAGCGCCAGGTCACCGCCGAGCCGCGCGTGGCTCGCCACGGTCAGCGGGTCGGCATCGGCCCGCCGGTCGAGCACCCGGCCAGCCTGCCGGTGCAGCAGCGCGGCCCGGCCCGCGGTCGCGCTCGCCGCCAGCGCTTCCCTGACCAGTTCGTGGCGGAACCGGAAGTTCCCGTCCTGTTCGGCCAGGAACTGCTTGGCCACGGCCTGCTCGGCGTCGTCGAGCAGGGCGACGACCGGGCGGCCGAGCACCGCGGCGAGCAGGTCGGCGTCCAGTTCCGGGCCGATCACGGCCGCGGTGCGCAGCAGCAGCCCGGCTGTGCCGAGCTCGTCGCACCGCGCGGACACCGACTCCACCAGCGACGCGGGCAGGTCCCCGCCCGCGGCCTGCTGGGCCAGCTCGGTCAGGAACAGCGGGTGTCCTTTCGACCGGGCGTACAGCTCATCGACCCGGCCCGATCCCAGCACCCCCACCAGCTCCGCCGCCGCGTCCCGGCCGAGCGCGCCGAGGTGGATGAACACCGTCCCGGGCAGCGGCTCACCCTCGCCGGACCGGACCGCGGCGACCACTGTCGCCGCCAGGGCCTCGCGCCGGGCGAACCGCAGCCAGTCGGTCAGCACGGAGCTGGCCAGGTGCGCGTCGTCGATCACGATCACCAGCGGGGCGCGCTCGGCCAGGCGCCCCAGTGCGCGCACCAGAGCTGCGTACAGTACCCCTGGTCCGAGCATGCTGTCCGCCAGCAGCGTCGCCGCACCCGCGGCTCCCCTGAGCTGCGGGCTCGGCGTCAGGTTCAGCAACGGGGCCAGCAGCGCCGCGTCGGCGCCGAGGATAGCGGCGCTGTCCTCAGGACCGATCTCACGCAGGCGGGAGGCCAGCGCGGTCAGCACTGCGTCGAGCGGCAGCGACCGGTCGAGCGGCCCGCACGACGCGACCAGCACCGTGTCGCCGTCCGCCGCGCGCCGCTCGGCCCAGGCTCGCAGCAGCGTGGTCTTCCCGATGCCGGCCTCGCCGTCGACCACGGCCACCTGGGCGGAGCCGCCGCGGGCGCGGGCCGCGAGCGCCTCGAGACAGGCCAGCTCGTCGTCCCGGCCCACCAGCCCGGGGGAGGGCTCCGCCGGCCCCGGCCCGGTAGTCAGCTCGCCGCGCAGGATCGCGGTGTAGAGCGCGGCCGTCTCCGGCGAGGGATCGGTGCCCAGCTCATCGGCCATCCGGGCGCGTGCGCTGGCGTAGGCGGCCAGCGCCGCGGCCACCCGCCCGCCGGCCACGTATGCGCGGAGCAGTACCCGCAGTGCCGCCTCGTCGTACGGGTCGCGTTCGATCGCCGCCGCCGCGGCGTCGCAGGCCGCCATCCAGTCGCCGGCCTCGAGCAGCGCGGTGGCCGCCACCAGCCGGGCCCGGCTGGCCAGCCGCTCCAGTTCGGCCTGCCGCAGCTGTGCCCACTCACCGGGCAGCGGCTGCAGGCCGCCGCCCCGGATCAGCGACAGCGCGACCCGGGCGGCGGCCACCGCGCCCATCAGCTGCCCCGCCTCCCGCCGCGCCTGCACCTCGCGGGTGAGCGCCGTCAGCTCGGCCGCGTCGAGCCAGTCGCGGTGCAGCAGGTAGCCCTGGTCCCGGTGCTCGATCCGGTCACGCCCCAGCACCGAGCGCAGCCGGCTCATCAGCACCGCCAGCTGGTCCTCCGGCCGCGCGGGCGGGGTGATTTCCCAGAGCGCGTCGATCAGCACGTCCGCCGGCACGGCCTGACCGTCGGCCAGCGCGAGCAGGTGCAGCGCGAGCCGCGCCTTCCGGCTGCCGAGTGTCTGGGGCTCGATGCCGTCCACGCCGAAATCGCCGAGCACCCGCACAGCCAGCGACTTCATGCCGGTATTAAATCCTGTCGGCGGGTTGCGGACCAGGGTGGGCCACGCCTGGGCCAGCCCGGTGCAACCTGGCTGCAACCGCCGCCGCGCATCGTGGTCACCGAACGTTCCACCAGGCAAAGGAGACCAGCATGAGCGAGAAGGCGGAACAGAAGAGCTTCGCGGCGCCGGACGAGACCCGCGCCTTCGACTACGGCGCCCTGGACCTGCTCCAGATCGGCGGCGCCGAGATCGGCCGGCTCACGCTGCAGCCGGGATGGCGCTGGTCGGATCACGTCAAGCCGCTGGCTGGCACCGACCTGTGCGAGGCGCCGCACTTCCAGTACCACGTGGCCGGGACGCTGCACGTCGTGATGGCCGACGGCGCCGAGTTCGACGCCCGGCCCGGCGACGTCACCGCGCTGCCCCAGGGCCACGACGCCTGGGTGGTCGGCGACGAGCCGGTCGTCGTCGTGGACTGGTACGGCGCCAGCAACTACGCCCGCGGCTGACGTGGCCGCCGGCCGGCTCCATGGCGGCGACGAGCGCGGCCACGTCTCCGGAACCGGCGATCACGGGATCCAGCCTAGGCTGTGATACTGCTGACCGGACGAAGCCGACGAGGGGAGCCGCCATGGACCTGGGCCTGCACGGCCGCCGGGTGCTGATCACCGGCGGGAGCCGGGGCATCGGCTTCGCGGTGGCGGACGCGCTCGCGGCCGAGGGCGCCGCCGTCGGCCTGGTCGCCCGGGATCCCGCGGGCCTGACCGGGGCCGCCGCGCGGCTGGAACCGCGGGGCGTCCCGGTGGCCACCGCGGTCGCCGACGTGAGCGACACACCCCAGCTCAAGCAAGCCGTATCGGAAGTCGCGGCCGCCCTGGGCGGGCTGGACCGGCTGGTGGCCAACGCGGGCGGAACGGTCGGCCGGGGCAACCTGACCAGCGCCGGTGACGACGATTTCACCGCCACGTTCGCGCTCAACGCGGGCCACGCCGCGGAGCTCATCCGGGCCGGGCTGCCGCACCTGAAGGCCGCGGGCGGCGGCGCGGTGGTCATCATCTCCTCGGTCACCGGGATGCGGCCGGCGCCGCGGACCGCCTACGCCGCCGCCAAGGCGGCGGAGATCCATCTCGCCGCGACCGCCGCCCAGGAACTCGCGCCGTCCGGCGTCCGGGTGAACTGCGTCAGCCCCGGGTCGATCATGTTCCCTGGCGGCGGCTGGGACACCTTCCAGCGGGAGAACCCGGAGGACTTCGCCGCGTTCGTAGACACCCAGTTCCCGCACCGCCGCCTCGGCACCCTGCCCGAGGTCGCCGACGTCGTCGCGTTCCTGCTGTCCGACCGGGCCTCGTGGGTCACCGGCGCCAACGTCGCCGTCGACGGCGCCCAGATCTACCCGAGCGCCCGCCACTTCGATTAAGGAGCTGACATGCCGCGAAGCATGAGCCGGACCGAGCGCGAGGAGTTCCTGGCCGGGCTCCATGTCGGGGTGCTCAGCGTGGCCGCCGGTGACGACCGCGGGCCGCTGACCATCCCGATCTGGTACACCTACCAGCCGGGCGGCACGCTGAACGTGAGCACCGGCCCCGGCACCCGCAAGGCCCAGGCCATCATGGCGGCCGGCCGGTTCAGCCTGTGCGTCCAGGACGAGCAGCCGCCGTACAAGTACGTCAGCGTCGAGGGCCCGGCCGTCATCGAGGACGCCACCGACGCCGAGCGGCTCGAACTGGCCCGCCGCTACCTGGGCACCGAGGGCGGCGACGCCTTCCTGGCGGCGACCCCGGCCGGCGGCCAGATCATGATCCGGATGACCCCCGAGCGCTGGGTGAGCGTGGACTACAGCCAGGGCTGACGCGATGGTCTTGGTACGCGCGACCACCCTATGACCCGTCCCCCTGGGAAAAGCCGTAACGAGGACCCGAACTCCGCCCGCACCCCGAGCAGCCGCACCGGCCGCCGCCCGGTGAACCGCCCGAGCGCCTGAGAAGCGGCCACAGCGATCACCCCAGCGTCGGACGACGGCGAGGCCAGCGTCACCCCGTGGCTCTCCGTGACGAACGGCGCGTACCTCACCTTCACCACCACCCGCACCGCCGGCCTCGGCTCCGACGCCAGGTCCCCGGCCAGCAGCCCGGCGATCCGTGCCACCTCGGCCTGGACCCGGGACCAGTCGGCGATGTTCCGCTGGAACGTCTCCTCCCGCCCGTGCGCCTTGGCCACGTACGGCGAGGCGTCCACCTCGACGTCGCCCCGCACGCACGCCAGCAGCACCAGCCACGGCCCCGTCATCGGCCCGAACTCCGAAGCCAGCGCGTCCGGGTCCGCGGCCGCCAGCTCACGAACGGTATGAATCCCCAGCCCGGCCAGCTTTTTCGCCGTCTTGGCCCCGATGCCCCACAGCGCGTCCACCGGCCGGTCACCCAAAACGGAGAACCAGGAAGCGAACGTCAGCCGGAACACCCCGGCCGGCTTGCCGAACCCGGTGGCGATCTTGGCCTGCAGCTTGTTCTCCCCGATCCCCACCGTGCAGTCCAGCCGCGTCTCCGCCCGCACCCGCGCCGCCAGCGACCGCGCGAACGCTTCCGGATCAGACGTCTCCACGCCCACGAACGCCTCGTCCCAGCCGAGCACCTCCACCACCGCGCCGGAGGACCGCAGCACGGCCATCACCGTCTCCGAGATCTCCTCGTAGGCCTCCCGGTCCACCGGCAGGAACACCGCGTCGGGCAGCCGCTTGGCCGCCGTGCGCAGCGGCAGCCCCGAATGCACGCCGTGTTCCCTGGCCTCGTAGGACGCGGTGCTCACCACGCCCCGCTTGGTCGGGTCGCCGTCACCGCCCACCACCACCGGGCGCCCCCGCAGCTCGGGATGACGCAGTACCTCGACCGCCGCGATGAACTGGTCGAGATCCACGTGCAGCACCCACCACCCCATGCAGGGGTCATACCCGGGACGCGCCGACTCGTGCGGGATTAATGATTTTGATCTGGCCGGCCGGACGCGGTCACAATGGCGTGTGCTTCTGACGATCACGACCACCCGCGCGCCCGCGACCGACCTGGGTTACCTGCTGCATAAGCACCCGGACCGGGTCCAGTCGTTCGCGCTCTCGGCGGGGACGGCGCACGTCTTCTATCCGGAGGCGGAACCGGACCGGTGCACGGCCGCGCTGCTCCTCGAGGTCGACCCGGTCGCCCTGGTCCGCGACCGTAAGGGCGGCGGCGAGCTGGCCCAGTACGTCAACGACCGGCCCTACGCCGCCTCCAGCCTGCTCGCGGTGGCGATCAAGGAGGCCTTCCGCACCGCGCTCACCGGCCGCTGCGATGCCCGGCCCGAGCTGGCCGCCGCGTCCATCCCGCTCACCCTGCACGTCCCCGCGCTGCGCTGCCGGGGCGGCCGGACCCTGGCGGACCGCCTCTTCGCGCCCCTCGGCTGGCAGGTCGACGCGCGGGCCGAGCCGTTCACGCCCGCCGAGTGGGGCGACTCCCCGTACCTGGACCTGCGGCTGACCGGCGAGGTCCGGCTGGCCGACGCGCTCAACCACCTGTACGTGCTGCTGCCCGTGCTCGACGACACCAAGCACTACTGGGTGGCGGCCGACGAGGTGGACAAGCTGATCCGGGCCGGCGGCGGCTGGCTGGCCGGGCACCCGGATAAGGAGCTCATCACCCGCCGTTACCTGGCGCACCAGAAAAGGCTCGCCCAGTCCGCGCTGGCCCGGCTGGCCGAAGCCGACGAGACCGAGCCGGACGAGCTGGACAACGCGGTGCCGGCCGAGGACGAGGCGGCGGAAGCCGAGACGAGCAAGCCGCTGGCCGTCCAGCGCCGCGCGGCCATCGTGGCCGTGCTGCACGAACGCGGCGCCCGCCGCGTTGGCGACCTGGGCTGCGGCTCGGGCGCGCTGACCAGGGAGCTGCTCGCGGACCAGCGGTTCGAGCACGTCACCGCCACCGACGTGTCCGCCCGGGCCCTGCAGCTGGCCGCCCGCCACCTGCGGCTCGACCAGATGCCAGCACCCCGGCGCGAGCGGCTGACGATCTTCCAGTCCTCGCTCACCTACCGCGACAGCAGGCTGGCCGGGCTGGACGCCGCCGTGCTGATGGAGGTCATCGAGCACCTGGACCCGGACCGGATCCCGGCGCTCGAGCGGGTCGTGTTCGGTGCGGCCGCGCCCGCCACCGTCGTCGTCACCACCCCCAACGCCGAGTACAACGCCCACTTCGCCACGCTGGCCGCCGGCGCGACGCGGCACCCGGACCACCGCTTCGAGTGGACCCGGGCCGAGTTCCGCGCCTGGGCCGAGCAGGCCGGGCAGCGCTACGGCTACCAGGCCCGGTTCCTGCCGGTCGGCCCGGAGGACCCGGCCGACGGTCCGCCTACCCAGCTGGCCGTGTTCGAGAAGGAGGCGGCATGAACCTCGGTGTCCCCGAGCTGAGCCTGGTCGTCCTGATCGGCGTGACCGGCTCGGGCAAGTCCACGTTCGCCCGCGCGCACTTCAAGCCGACCGAGGTGATCTCCTCGGACTTCTGCCGCGGCATGGTGGCCGACGACGAGAACGACCAGTCCGCCACCCCGGCCGCGTTCGAGCTGCTCAGCTTCATCGCCGGCCAGCGCCTCAAGGCCGGCCGCCTCACCGTCATCGACGCCACCAACGTCCAGCCCGAAGCCCGCCGCGACCTCGTCCTCCTCGCCCGCGAGCACGACGTGCTGCCGACCGCGATCGTGCTCGACCTGCCGGAAGACCTGTGCGCGGAACGGAACAAAAGCCGCCCGGACCGGGACTTCGGCCCGCACGTGCTCCGCCGCCAGCGCGGCCAGCTCCGCCGCGGCCTGCGCGGTCTTGGCCGCGAGGGGTTCCGCACCGTGCACGTGCTGCACAGCCAGGAGGAAGTCGACGCGGCCGCGATCACCCGCACCCGGCTGTACACCGACAAGCGGGACGAGACCGGCCCGTTCGACATCATCGGCGACGTGCACGGCTGCCGCGCCGAGCTGGAAGAACTGCTGACCACGCTGGGCTACGAGCTCGGCCGGGACGCGGCCGGGCGCCCGGTGAACGCCCGCCACCCCGGCAGCCGGCGCGCGATCTTCGTCGGCGACCTGGTCGACCGGGGACCCGACACGCCCGGCGTGCTGCGCCTGGTCATGGGCATGGTGGCGGCCGGGACCGCGTTCTGCGTGGCCGGCAACCACGAGGTCAAGCTGCTCAAGGCGCTGCGCGGCAAGAACGTCAAGCGCAGCCACGGCCTGGACGCCTCGATGGAGCAGCTGGAGGCGGAGACGCCGGAGTTCCGTGCCGCCGCCGAGCGGTTCATCGACGGCCTGATCAGCCACTACGTGTTCGACGGAGGCAACCTGGTGGTGGCCCACGCCGGGCTGATCGAGCCTTATCACGGCCGCGCCTCGGGCCGGGTCCGCGAGTTCTGCCTGTACGGCCAGACCACCGGCGAGACCGATGAGTACGGCCTGCCGGTCCGCTACCCGTGGGCCACCGAGTACCGGGGCCGCGCCGTCGTGGCGTACGGCCATACCCCCGTGCCGGCCGCGGAATGGCTGAACAACACCCTGTGCGTGGACACCGGCTGTGTCTTCGGTGGCCGTCTGACCGCCCTGAATTATCCCGAACGGGGTACCGTTTCCGTCCCCGCCGCCCGTGTCTACCACCCCCCGGCCCGGCCGTTCCCCGCCGAATCCGCCCCCGCGGCCGGCGTCGCGCGGCGTGAGCCCGACGTGCTCGACATCGCCGACGTGTCCGGCTCCCGGGTCATCGAGACCGCTTACCTGCCGCGGGTCGGCGTCCGCGACGCGCACGCCGCCGCCGCGCTCGAGGTGATGAGCCGGTTCGCGATCGACCCGCGCTGGCTCCTTTACCTGCCGCCGACCATGAGCCCGGTTGCCACGTCGTCCCGCGACGACCTGCTGGAGCACCCGGAGCAGGCATTCAGCGCCTACGCCACCGCCGGGGTGGCCTCGGTGCTGTGCGAGGAGAAGCACATGGGCTCCCGGGCCGTGCTGCTGATCTGCCGGTCGCAGGACGACGCGCGGGCTCGCTTCGGTGTCTCCTCCGGCGGGGGCGCGGCCTGGACCAGGACCGGCCGGCCGTTCTTCCCCGGCCCGGCCGGCCCGCACCTGGCAGAGCAGGCGCGCGCGGCGGCCGGGAAGGCCGGCCTGTTCGACGAGCTCGGCACGTCCTGGCTGCTGCTGGACGCCGAGATCCTGCCCTGGAACGTCAAGGCCGGGTCGCTGCTGCGGGACCAGTACGCCGCGGTGGGCGCGGCCGCGCTGGCCGCCCTCCCGGCCGCGGCCGCGGCCCTGACCCAGGCGTCGTCCCGCGACCTGCCCGGCCTCGGCGACCTGCTGGACCGGACCCGGGCCCGGCTGGCCAACGCCGAGGCGTTCACCGCCGCCTACGCCCGCTACTGCTGGGCCACCGACGACCTGGCCGGGGTGTGCGTCGCCCCGTTCCAGCTGCTCGCCACCGAGGGTGCCGTCTACCACGACCGGCCGCACCGGTGGCACCTCGCCCTGGCCGACCGGCTCGCCGCCGCGGCCCCGGAGCTCTTCACGGCCACCCGCCGGGTCGAGGCGGACACCGGTGACCCCGCCTCGGTCGCCGCCGCGACCCGCTGGTGGGAGGAGCTGACCGCCGCCGGGGGAGAGGGCATGGTCGTCAAGCCCGCCGCGAACCTGACCCGCGGACCGCAGGGCCTGGCCCAGCCCGGCCTGAAGGTGCGCGGCCGGGAGTACCTGCGGATCATCTACGGCCCGGACTACACCGAGCCGGCCAACCTGACCCGGCTGCGCCAGCGCGGCCTGTCCCACAAGCGCTCGCTGGCGCTGCGCGAGTACGCCCTCGGCCTCGAGGCCCTGGACCGGGTGGCCGGCGGCGAGCCGCTGTGGCGGGTGCACGAGTGCGTCTTCGCCGTCCTCGCCCTGGAATCCGAGCCCGTCGACCCGCGCCTGTGAAGAGAGTCGCGGGGTGGCAGTCCGCCGGATGCGGCGGGCCTCATGCCGCGTAGGTGCGCACCAGGCGCAGCGCGGTGGCGCCGTGCGGGCCGGCGGCCCTGAGCGCGGTTTGCGCCGGGTCGAGCCGGCGCGCCGCGACCCGGCAGAACTCCCCGGCCGCCCCGGTGATGGCCGACTCCGCATCGTCCGGCCCGAACCTCCACACGGCAACCCCGTCCGGCGCCGTCAGCTCGCACCGCACCCGGGCCGCCGGCTCGCCCGCCACGCTCAGCGCGTACGGCAGCGTGCGGTGCGCCAGCCAGGCGATGTGCCGCAGCCGGTCCGTGTCGGGCAGGTCGACGCCGAGCGGCCCGGTGATGTCCAGGCCGTGCGCCCAGTGCTCGGCCAGCCGGGTCGTCGCCAGCGTGGCCGGCTTGAGCGGCCCGGCCACCCACTCCACCGGCCGGTCCGGGTCGGCGCCCCGCAGCGCGGCCAGCGACGCCTGCCTGGCCCGCTGCCACCGGGCGAAGATCTCCGCGGGCGCGGTCCGCTCGTTCCTGACCGCGTTGTCGGCCCGTTCGTCCATCGTGCCCCCGGCCACCGCGGCCAGCCCGCCCCGGAGCGTGCCGTGCGCAGCGGTGCCCGCGGCCGCCTCCTCCGACTGAGCCAGGTGCAGCACCACATCGGCGACCGTCCAGCCCGCGGCCCCCGAGGCCGTCGCCCATTGCCCCTCGTCCAGTCCGGCCAGGACCTTCTCCAGCCGCTCCTGCTCCGCCGCCAGATCGTCGAAGATGCCCATGCCCGCACTATGGCACACCCGAGTTACCCGCCGGTAGGTACCGGTATCGGCGTTACCGAGCATGACGTGCACACATGCGGAAGCGAACCGCTCTTGGTGCCTTTCCGGAAACCGCCGAAGGCCACCGCGAGCACGATCAGGATCACGATGAGCAGCAGGACGAACATGAGGCAGCCGCGGGCCCGGGAACGCCGCGGGCGCCACCGCCGGCGCGGGCCGCGATCCCAGTCCCCGGAGTCGATCCGCTGCCTGCCGCGCCGGAACCTGCTCATGACGTTAGGTATGCCCAGGCACAGCGCAATATGCCACCCGATCCGATTTATCTGTCCGCCCGGGGGTAGCTCTGTAACGGCTAAGAGGCCCGAGAAGAAAACCTCCGGACGCAACGGAACGGCGTGATGGACAAGTTCTCTGGAACGACGCGTGAGATGCCGGAAAGGCATGAACCGCGCCAGGTCAAGATCACGATGCCGCGCCTGCCGGGAACGGGACGGGCGGGCGGCCTGGTCTCCGTCATCGTCGCGATTATTGTCCTGATCGTGGTGCTGTCCGCGGCCCACTTGCTGCCTCAGCTGCGGAACCCGTTCGGCGAGACCACCACGGTCCGCAGCCAGCCGGTCATCCTGAAGTCCATCACCAACCTCAGCCGTTACGAGGCGGCCAGCGGCTCGTTCCAGGTCGTGGTCGACGTGACCAAGCGCAACGGCATCCTGCCCTCGTTCCTGGCGGGCAGCGAGACGCTGTTCGTCGGGCAGGGCTCCGACATCGCGTACGTCGACTTCGCCACGCTCAAGAACGGGGCCATCGCGGTGAGCAAGAACCGCACCTCGGTCACCGTGACGCTGCCGAAGCCGCAGCTCGAGCCGGCCGTGCTCAACGTCGACCAGTCGTACGTGTACGCCGAGCAGCAGGGGCTGTTCAACCGGGTCGGCGACTTCTTCTCCGGCAACCCGAACAGCCAGCAGCAGGTGTACCAGATCGCCGAGGGCAAGATCGAGACCGCGGCCCGGCAGAGCCCGCTGCTGGCCGACGCCCAGAAGAACACCGAGGGCATGCTCACCGGGATGCTGACGTCGCTGGGCTTCCAGCACGTCACCGTCACGTTTAGCGGTCCCGCCGCCAGCGCCGGCCCCACCGCCAGCGCATCCGCATCCGCATCCGCATCCGCCAGCTCGTAACCGGGACCCGTTTGCGTTAGAGCACGCTCTAACTCGTAGGCTCGTTGACGTGACGACCTGGAGCATCGGCGAAGCCGCCGCCAAGTGCGGTCTTTCCCAGCACACGCTGCGCTGGTACGAGCGCATCGGCCTGCTCGCGAGCATCGAGCGGGGCGGGGACGGCCGCCGCCGGTTCAGCGAGAGCGACCTGGAGTGGCTGTCGCTGATCACCAAGCTGCGCGCGACCGGGATGCCGGTCCGTGACATGCAGCGGTACGCCGAGCTGGTCAGGTCGGGCGCGGGCCAGGCGGAACGGATCGAGCTGCTCAAGCGGCACCGCGAGGAGGTGCGCCGGGCGCTCGCCAGCCAGCGGGAGTGCCTGAAGCTGCTCGACTCCAAGATCGGCTACTACACGGACTGCCTGGCCGTCGCCGCGCCGCAAGCAACCGCCATCTGACGAGGGGCAAGGCAAACACATGCGCACCACCAAACTCGGTCCGCTCACCGTGTCCGCACAGGGCCTGGGCTGCATGGGGATGAGCGAGTGGTACGGCGCCACCGACTGGGACGAGTCGATCGCCACCATCCGCCGCGCCCTGGACCTGGGCGTCACCTTCCTCGACACGGCCGACGCCTACGGCGCGGGCCACAACGAGGTCCTGGTCGGCCGCGGCATCGTGGGCCGGCGGGACGAGGTCCAGCTGGCCACCAAGTTCGGCATCGACCGGTCCGGCGGCGATGCGAAGCGTGTCATCCGCGGCGAGCACGACTACGTCAAGCGGGCCTGCGAGTCGTCGCTGACCCGGCTGGGCGTGGACCACATCGACCTGTACTACCTGCACCGCCCGCCGCAGACGGCCGAGATCGAGGAGACCGTCGGCGCGATGGCCGAGCTCGTCGCCGAGGGCAAGGTCCGCTACCTGGGCCTGTCCGAGGTCACCGGCGACCTGCTGCGCCGCGCCTACGCGGTGCACCCGATCACCGCGGTGCAGAGCGAGTACTCGCTGTGGACCCGCGACGTGGAGACCGACGCGGTCGGCGTCATGCGCGAGCTCGGCGTGGGCTTCGTGCCCTACTCACCGCTCGGCCGCGGCTTCCTGACCGCCACTGTCGACCTGGGCTCCTTCGACGCGAAGGACTTCCGCAGCCGCAACCCCCGCTTCAAGGGCGAGGCCGGGCAGCAGAACCTGGCCATCGTCGAGGCGGTCCGCCAGGTGGCCGACGCCAAGGGCGTGCCCGCGGCCCAGATCGCCCTGGCCTGGGTTTACGCCCAGGAGCAGCGGCTCGGCGTCAACCTGGCCCCGATTCCCGGTACCAAGCGGATCAAGTGGCTCGAGCAGAACGTCGGCGCCCTCGACGTCACCCTGACCGACGGCGAGCTCGCCGTCCTGAACCCGCTGGGCGACCAGGTCGCCGGCGCCCGCTACTGACCCGCCCCTCCGTCCTGGTCACGCCAAACCACGTGACCAGGACGGGCGATGGCTAGCCCAGGTTCCAGAGCTGACTGGTGTCAGTGTCCGCGCACGACGCGTTGACCAGTCGGGTGGGGCTGCTGTCCGTGAAGTTGCTCGCGGCCATGCACCAGCTGTTGACGAAGGGGTAGCCGATCAGGAATTCCAGCTGGAAGTCCGAGTTCGGATTGGACCGGTCGAGAGGCACCAGGAACCATTCGGTCGCGGTGTCCGTGCACTGAAGCTGGACGACATCCCGGCCCGCGGTGTTGGGGACGTTCGTCGTCAGGCCGAGGCACAGGCCCGAGCCCGTGTTCCTGATGTGGTACACGTTGAAGTTCCCGAAGATGCCGGTTGTCCCGGCGGGCTCGAAGAACCACCGCTGCGGCGAGCCGTGGCTGTCATATCCGTGGCAGCGGAAGAGCTGGATCTTCTGGAGGATAGCCAGGGATCCGCTCGGATCGTCGACGCACAATGTGTTGTTCTGGGCGTGCAGATACGGATTGAAGATCTCGGCCCATCCAGCAGGCGGGATGACGTCGGCCCGGGCGGTTCCTGGCCCGGCCATGGCCAGGCCCGCCGCCAGCCCGATCGCGGCCAGCGCGCCCGCCAGCTTCCTGGTTCGCCCCATGTCGCGGCCTCCTGATGCGGTCTCCGATACCCGGACGCTCGCATGCTAGGCCGTCGCGCTGAAGCGGCGCTGTAGCCGCGCTGAAGCGACGAGTCCTCCGGCTCCGGAGCCGGCGCTGCGCCGGTTCGAGGAGGCCGGAGCGGTCACCAAGACCGCCGAGCCGCAGGACGGCCGGCCCGCCCGGCTGGCAGCGGATCGCCGGGTCGTTCGGTATCGGGCTGGTCGCGGCGCTGTAGACGGCCCAGGTCCGCACCGTCGGCCCGGCCGCCGCCCTGCACGCGGTCGGCCTGGTCCTGGTCGCGATCGCCGCGGCCGGCGCGCTCGGCGCGCTGCTCCTCCCGGCGCTCCGCAACACCGTCCTGGAGTACTGACGCCCCCGTCCCTGCCGCCCTACCGCCACCAGGGCAGGCGCCGCTGCTCGGCCACGTGCGAGGCCGGGCTGGTGATCACGCCCGCGTGCGAGCTGAGGTGCTGCAGGTGCTCGTGTACCCACAGCAGGTGCGGATGGTGCGGGGTGGTGATGACGCGAATCACGTCCGTGCCGCCCGTCAGCCTGTCGCCTAGCCCGTCCGAGTCCCCGCCCCCGGTCAGCACGGCGACCCGGCCGTCATCGCCGTCACCGGCCGGCCGCGACGTGGTGCCGTTCAGGCCGGTGAAGGCCGGGACGCCGACCGGCAGCAGCACCTGGCCCGGGACCGGCCGTCCGACCAGCACCGCTATCCGCTCGTAGAAGCCGGCCAGGTCGGCGGTGGCCTGCTCCAGCGCGGCGCGCGCGTAGGCCGTGCCGCGGTGCTTGGGCCGCATGTGCTCGGGTGCCTGCAGCCCGGCTAGCGAGTAGGCGGTCAGCCGGAGCCGCATGGACGCCATCACCAGCATCCACAGTTCCTCCTTGGACACCCGCTTGGCGCCCTGCTCGGCCAGGAAGCCGCGCAGGGCCTCGTCCAGCCGGATGCCGGCGGTGACCGCGGCGGTGCCTGCGTCCGGGGCCTCGTGCCGGTTGCCGAGCGCCCAGTCCACCGACTGGGTCAGGTAGGCGGCGCCGCTGCGGAACGCGTCGGCGAGGTCGTCGCCGACCAGCGTGGCCGCGCCCCGCGGCCAGAACAGCACACCGACCACCAGGCTCACCAGGCAGCCGATGGCCACGTCCTCGATGCGCAGCAGGCCTACGCTCCAGCCGGCCGGCTGGAGCAGGTTGAACAGCACCACGACCACCACGGTGAACGCCGCCTGGCCGAAGGTGAACGGCAGCGCGCCCGGTGCGTAGGCGGCCACGGCCAGCGCGATCGGCAGCGCCGTCCACAGCGCCGGGGTGCTGGTGCCGATGCCGAGCAGCAGCAGCGCGCCGACGACGAAGCCGGCCACGGTGCCACCCAGCGCGCGCAGCGCGGTGGACTCGGTCGACGCCGCGTTGGTGCGCAGCACCGACAGCGTGCCGAGCACCACCCAGAACCCGTGCTGCACCCCGGACACGTCGGCCACCAGGACCGCCGCGGCCAGGGCCAGCGATCCGCGCAGGCTGTTCAGGAGCCAGATCGAGCGGAAGCTCGCGTGCCGGACCAGGACGCCGATCGCGCCGTGGATCGAGGCCACCCGCCGCTCGGCCATCGTCCCCTCGGGCTGGGCCCCGTACCAGCTGCGGCGCCGGGCCGCGATCGTCTCCGGGTCGGACTGCCGGGTCGCGATCTGGACGTCCGCCAGGACGTTCCGGACGGCGAGCGTGATGACCTGTGCGTGGAAGGCGTGCCGGGCGATGATCTCGTCCGAGTCGTAGTCCCCGCCCGTGGTTGCCAGCACTGTCCTCGACTGGTGGTAGGCGACGCTGGCTTCGCGCTGCCGGTCCAGGGCGGCCGTCTCGACCGGCTCGGTCCTGGTCCCGGCCAGCAGGTCGCCGGCCTGGCTGAGCACCGTGGCGGCCAGGCTGAGCAGGTCACGGTCGGCCGGCGCGGCCCGGTCCAGGTCCGGGTGGCCCTCGGTGGCGTCGGCGACCAGCGCGGTGCACCACTCGAGCAGCTGGACCACGCTGGACATGGCCTGGTCGGCCGTGGCCAGGCCGAGCGGCCGGTACGGCGTGCTGGCGAACGTGCTCACCAGCTGGTTCTTGGCCTCGTGACAGGCCGCCAGGTCCGCGGCCGTGGAGGTGCCGCGCACCGCGGCTTCCAGGTGGGCGGCCAGCGTCCGGGCCGACCGGGCCGCGGCCGTGCGCAGCCGGTCGCCCGGGGACGGGGCCGCGATGGCCAGCACGACCGCGGTCGAGACCACCGAGGCCAGCCACCAGCCCGCCAGCCGGTCCGGGATCGTGCCGATGCCGCCGGGCGTGGCCACTGGCAGCACGTAGGGGAGCAGCGCGGCGGTGACTCCGGAGGCCGCGTTGGGCCCGGCCACCCCGGCGAAGAAGATCCCGGCGGCGACCGGGACGGTGACCAGGACGGCCAGCCAGGTGATCCCGCTGACGGCCGTGCCGATGATCAGCGCGACGCTGCCGATCAGCGCCAGCATGAGATGCGCGGTGAGCTTGTCCCGCCTGGTCCCGCCGAACGAGGCGAAGATCAGGCTCGCGAACCCGCCGAACGCGGCGAACAGGGCCATCTGCAGGTTGCCGAAGCCCTCGTAAGTCAGCGCGAACAGGGGCGGGATCACCAGCACCGCGCGCACCGCGCGCAGCGCGGCCGGCACCGACCAGGCCGGCCACCAGGCCGGGCGCGGCCGCGGCGCGGACTGCGGGAGGTGACCCGGCGGCAGGCCGCGCGCAACGCTCAGATCGGGCATCTCGCCAGTCTAGAAAGGGCGGCAAAACGCCTCAACCGCGCAGGCCAGCGTGCCCTCCCTGGGGAACAGCTGAGTTTGGAGTTAAACAGCGGCCCGGTGCGCTACATTGCTACATTCCGCGGGGCATGCCACGGCGGGCAAGGGGCCACCGGGCGTAGCCCAGGCAGGCCGCGGCACATCGGACGAGGAGGGCTTCATGCAGGACACGGGGGCGCGGGCGCCGGTCATCCCGGATGAGGACGACGCCCGGCTGGAGAGCCTCGGTTACCGGCCGCAGCTCAACCGGGTGCTCGGGCTGTTCTCGAACTTCTCGGTGGCGTTCACCTACCTGTCGCCGATGGTCGGCATCTTCTCCCTGTTCGCGCTGGGCCTGGGCACCGGCGGGCCGGCCTACATCTGGCTGACCTGGATCCCGGTCGCCGGGATGCTGCTGGTCGCCCTGGTCTTCGGCGAACTGGCCAGCCACTACCCGGTGGCGGGCGCGCTCTACCAGTACAGCAAGTACACGGTGGGCCGGAAGTTCGGCTGGTTCGTCGGCTGGTTCTACGGGATCGCCCTGCTCGTCACCGTGGCCTCGGTGGACACGGGCGTCGTGCCGTACGTCACCGCCCTGGGCCATCTGTGGCTCGGCTGGAACTTCAACCCGGCCAGTCACACGGTCCTGCTGGTCGTCACGCTGGTCCTGCTCGCGCTGCAGACCGGGCTGAACACCATCGGCGCCCGCGTCATGGGCCGGGTCGCGCAGTTCGGCGTCTACGTCGAGATCCTCGGCACGTTCGGCATCGCGGTCGTCCTCGCCATCCACGGCTTCCACCATGGCCCGGGCTACCTGACCAGCACCCTGAACGTCCAGCAGGCCACGGCCAACCCGCTCGGCCTGAACTTCCACGGCAGCTGGATCGGCGCCGCGCTGATCGCGGTGCTCGCCCCGGTCTACATCTTCTACGGCTTCGAGTCGGCCGGGGACATCTCCGAGGAGACCAAGGACGCGGGCCGGCAGGTGCCGCGGGCCATGCGCCTGGCCCTGATCTGGGGCGGGATCGCCTCCTTCGTGCTCACCGCCGCCCTGCTGCTGTCCATGCCGACCGGGGCCGGCGCGGCCAACCTGACCATCCAGAACGGCGGCATCCCGTTTCTGCTCAGCCAGCTGCCGCACTGGATGCAGGACGTCATGCTGGGCCTGATCATCTTCGCCTTCTTCTCCTGCGGCTCCGCGGTGCAGGGCGCGGGCAGCCGGCTCGCCTTCTCCTACGCCCGGGACGGCGCGCTGCCCGGGTCGAAGTGGATCTCCGCGATCAGCGAGCGGTTCAAGACCCCGGCCAACGCCCTGTTCGGCGGCGCGCTGGTCACAGTGGTGTTCATCGGCCTGGAGTTCGCTTCGCCTACCCGCGACGTCAAGATCTGGTTCATCACCTACCCGGCCAACACCAACGTGCTGGTCTCGCTGGTGTCGTTCGGGGTCAGCGGGATCTACCTGTCGTTCCTGCTGACGGTGATCGGGTCGATGATCGCCCGGCGCCGGGGCTGGATCCCGGCCGGCAAGTTCACGCTCGGCCGCTGGGCCTGGCCGGTCTCCATCGTCGCCGTCGCCTACCTGATCCTGATGCTGGTCAACGTGGTGCTGCCGTCCGGGCAGAGCAGCGGGCGGGCCTACTTCAACCTGAACTGGATCACCCTGCTGGTGATGGCGGTCGTGACTGTGGCCGGGATCATCGTCTTCCTCGCCGCGCACCGCGGCCGGGAGATCGGCGCGCACCTGACCGACGCCGGCGTCCCCGGCCGGCCGGACCCGGTGGCCCAGCCCGATCTGGTGACCCAGCCGGACCCGGTGGCCCCGTCGGCCGCGCCGCGGGAGGACGGGGAGGTCCGCTGACGGACGGGCGCGGCCGCCTTGCCGTCCGTGGTAATGTGAAACGCTGCCCGGGGAGTAACCGGGTTGGCTGAAGGCGTGCTGCACCCTCATGCGGCCGCCTTGTTCTTGGGAAATTCAGCATGCTGATCCCATTTCGTACCAATTCCTAAGGAGTCACGTGCCGCTCGACACCGCCGTCAAGAAGGAAATCCTGGCGGAGTACGCGACCAGTGAGGGTGACACCGGTTCGCCGGAAGTCCAGGTCGCACTGCTGACCAGGCGCATCAACCACCTGACGGAGCACCTCAAGGTGCACAAGCACGACCACCACAGCCGCCGCGGGCTGCTGCTGCTGGTCGGCCGTCGCCGCAGGCTGCTCAAGTACCTGGCCAAGAAGGACATCAACCGGTACCGCGCCGTCCGGGAGCGCCTCGGCATCCGCCGCTAGCCGCCCCAGATCGCCCGGCTGGAGATCGTTCCCGGCCACCCACAACTGCATATCGACAACACTGACATCCCGTAGCCCCCGGCCCCGAGCGCCAGGGCCGGTCCTCGGTAGTGGTCCCCGGGTCGCCCGCCCTCGACGACAGTGCCTTCGACGCACTGTCCTCGAGGCGGCAGCACCCGAGGGCTTCGATCGAAGACCGGCCGGCCGTCCTGTTGAAGCAAGCCCATCTGAGGTAAGCCCTCTCGAGGCAAGCACAGTTCTCGAGGCAAGCACAGTTGAGGCACGCATAGCAGGCGAGCCAGGCCACATGCGGCACGGCGGCGGGTGGGTGCGGGATCTACCGCAAGGAGGTCTCACCCGTGGAGGGTGTCCACAGTGCCGAAGCCGTTATTGATAACGGCGAATTCGGCGTGCATACAATCCGGTTCGAAACGGGCCGGCTGGCCCGTCAGGCGGCCGGTTCCGCCGTGGTGACGCTGGACGGCGAGACCGTCGTCCTGTCCGCCACCACCGCATCCAAGAAGCCCAAGGACAACCTGGACTTCTTCCCGCTCACCGTGGACGTGGAAGAGCGGATGTACGCGGTGGGCCGGATTCCCGGCTCGTTCTTCCGCCGTGAGGGCCGTCCGTCCGAGGACGCGATCCTCACCTGCCGGCTCATCGACCGGCCGCTGCGCCCGTCGTTCGTCAAGGGCCTGCGCAACGAGATCCAGATCGTCGAGACGATTCTCTCGCTGGACCCGCAGCACCTGTACGATGTGGTCGCGATCAACGCCGCGTCCATGTCCACCCAGCTGGCGGGCCTGCCGTTCTCCGGCCCGATCGGCGGGGTCCGGGTCGCCCTGATCAAGGGCCAGTGGGTGGGCTTCCCGACCCACGAGCAGCTCTCCGAGGCGACCTTCGACATGGTGGTGGCCGGCCGGCGCCTGGACGACGGCGACGTGGCCATCATGATGGTCGAGGCCGAGTCCACCCCGCAGACGCTCAAGCTGATCGCGGACCCGGACAGCGGCGCGATCGCGCCGACCGAGGAGACGGTGGCCGAGGGCCTGGAGGCGGCCAAGCCGTTCATCCGGGTGCTCTGCGAGGCTCAGCAGCAGCTGGCCGCCACCGCCGCCAAGCCGACGGCCGAGTACCCGGTGTTCCTCGACTACGGCGAGGACGTCTACGAAGCGGTGGCCGGCGAGGTTTCCGCCGAGCTGGCTCAGGCCCTGACCATCGCGCCCAAGCAAGAACGCGAGGCCGAGACCGACCGGGTCAAGGCGCTCGTGGTCGAGAAGCTGGCCCAGCGGTTCGAGGGCCGGGAGAGCGAGATCAGCGCCTCGTTCCGCTCGCTGACCAAGAAGCTGGTCCGGGAGCGGGTTATCAGGGACGGGATCCGCATCGACGGCCGTGGCCTGACCGATATCCGGCCGCTGTCCGCCCAGACGCACGTGCTGCCCCGGGTGCACGGGTCCGCGCTGTTCGAGCGGGGCGAGACCCAGATCCTGGGCGTGACCACGCTGAACATGCTCCGGATGGAGCAGATGATCGACACGCTCAACCCGGACCGCACCAAGCGCTACATGCACAACTACAACTTCCCGCCTTACTCCACCGGGGAGACGGGCCGGGTCGGCTCGCCGAAGCGGCGCGAGATCGGCCACGGCGCGCTGGCCGAGCGGGCGCTCCTGCCGGTGCTGCCCACGCGGGAGGAGTTCCCGTACGCCATCCGCCAGGTTTCCGAGGCGCTCGGCTCCAACGGCTCCACCTCGATGGGCTCGGTCTGTGCCTCGACGATGGCGCTGCTCGACGCGGGCGTGCCGCTGAAGGACATGGTCTCCGGCATCGCGATGGGCCTGATCAACGAGGGCGACCAGTACGTGACGCTCACCGACATCCTCGGTGCCGAGGACGCGTTCGGCGACATGGACTTCAAGGTCGCGGGCACCGAGCAGGTCATCACCGCGCTCCAGCTCGACACCAAGCTGGACGGCATCCCCGCCTCGGTCCTGGCCGCGGCGCTGAAGCAGGCCCGCGGGGCCCGGATGACGATCCTCGAGGTCATGCGCGGGGCCATCACCGAGCCCGGCGAGATGTCGGCCTACGCTCCGCGGATCATCACGATCAAGGTCCCGGTGGACAAGATCGGCGAGGTCATCGGCCCGAAGGGCAAGATGATCAACTCGATCCAGGACGACACCGGCGCCGAGATCACGATCGAGGACGACGGCACCATCTACGTCGGGGCCACCGACGGCCCGTCGGCCGAGGCGGCGCGGGCCGCGATCAACGCGATCGCCAACCCGCACATGCCCGAGGTCGGCGAGCGGTTCCTCGGCACGGTGGTGAAGACGACCACGTTCGGCGCGTTCGTCTCGCTGCTGCCCGGCAAGGACGGCCTGCTGCACATCACCCAGATCCGCAAGCTGCACGGCGGCAAGCGGATCGAGAACATCGACGAAGTCGTGCACATCGGCGACAAGATCCAGGTCGAGATCCGCGAGGTCGACGACCGCGGCAAGCTGTCGCTGGTCCCGGTCGAGGTGGTGGAGCGCGAGGCGGCGGGCGAGGACCTGTCCGGCGGCGACTCCCGCGGTGACTCCCGCGGCGGCGACCGTCCCCGTGAGTCCAGGGGCGGCGACCGAGGCGGCGACGGCGGCGGCGACCACCGCCGGACCCGGCACCGCAGCCGGGGGCACCAAGACTAAATGGCTACCGAACCCAGCTACGGAGTCCGCCGGACGATCCTTCCCGGCGGACTCCGGGTAGTCACCGAATCCCTGCCCGCCGTGCGCTCGGTCGCGCTCGGCATCTGGGTGGGAGTGGGCTCCCGCGACGAGGACCTCTCGCACGCGGGCGCCACCCACTACCTTGAGCACCTGCTGTTCAAGGGCACCAGCAAGCGGACCGCGCTGGAGATCTCGGCGGAGATGGACACGGCCGGCGGGGAGATGAACGCGTTCACCGCCAAGGAGTACACCTGCTACTACGCGCGGGTGCTCGACGCGGACCTGCCGCTGGCCGTGGACGTCCTGTCCGACATGGTGACCAGCTCGCTGATCGCGCCCAAGGACGTGGACGCCGAGCGCAACGTGGTGCTCGAAGAGATCGCGATGAACGAGGACGACCCCTCGGACACCGTGCACGAGGCGTTCACCGCCAAGCTGTTCGGCGACACCCCGCTGGGCCGGCCGATCCTGGGCACCACGGACTCCATCAACGCGATCACCAGGGACCAGATCTTCGAGCACTACCAGGCCCGGTACACCCCCGAGCACCTGGTGGTGGCCGCGGCCGGCAACCTGGACCACGACACGGTCGTGGAACTGGTCCGGCAGGCCTTCGGCCCGGCCCTGGAGCGGACCGCCGAGCCCGCCGCGCCCCGGCTGGGCGGCGATCAGCCGGGCCAGCCGGCCGGCGCGGGCACCACGCTGGTCTCCCGCGGCATCGAGCAGGCCAACCTGGTGCTCGGCTGCCCGGCGCTGGCCCGGACCGACGAGCGCCGCTTCGCGCTCGGCGTGCTCAACGCGGCCTTCGGCGGCGGCATGTCCTCCCGGCTGTTCCAGGAGGTACGGGAGAAGCGCGGCCTGGCGTACTCGGTGTACAGCTTCTCCGGCCAGCACGCCGACACCGGCGTGTGGGGCATCTACGTCGGCTGCCTGCCGTCCAAGGCGGACGAGGTGCTGGCCATCTGCACCGACGAGATCAGCCGGCTGGTCGAGAGCGGACTGACCGACGCCGAGCTCACCCGCGGCAAGGGCCAGGTCCGCGGCTCGATCGTGCTCAGCCTGGAGGACCCGTCCTCGAGGATGAGCCGCCTCGGCAAGTCCGAGCTGGTCTACCCGCGGCTCGAGCCGGTCGACGAGGTCCTCGCCGCGATCGATGCCGTCAGCCACGACGACATCCGCGGCATCGCGACCGAGATCCTCACCCGGCCCAAGACCCTGGCCGTCGTCGGCCCCTTCGACGACGCCAGCGCCTTCCAGGCCTGACCACCCAACGCCAAGGCCTGACCGCAGCACCGCGAAACCCAGGCACGTCCAGCAAGTCCGGCCCCGGCCCGGGTCCCGCCTCACCGCGGGCCCGGGCCGTCGTCGTCAGCACGCCCCGGATTTGGCTGCGGTTATGGCTGCCCTGACGACCACAACTGCCGGCAAATCGCCGCTTGCGGGCTATCCGGCCTAGCCGTGGCCCCGCCGCCTAATATTCTTGGTCGGCGCCCCGTAGAGCGGGCGCACCGCTACGAGCCGCACCAGCAGCTGGAGGACAGTCATGGCCAAGGTCGGAGTGCTCGGTGCGCGCGGGCGGATGGGCCGCGAGGTGATCCGGGCCGTCAATGACGCTCCCGACCTGGAAGTGGCGGCCGAGGTCGACCAGGGCGACGCGCTGGACCCGCTGGCCGGGTGCGACGTGGTGGTCGACTTCACCCACCCCGGCGTGGTCATGTCCAACCTGCACTGGTGCGTGCTGCGCGACGTGGACGTGGTGGTCGGCACGTCCGGGTTCGCCGAGGAGCGCCTGGACGAGGTGCGCGGCTGGCTGGCCGAGCACCCGGACGTGCGTGTCCTCGTGGTGCCGAACTTCTCCGTCGGCGCCATCTTGATGATGCGGTTCGCCGCCCAGGCCGCGCGGTTCTTCGACTCCGCCGAGGTCATCGAGCTGCATCACGCCAGCAAGGCGGACGCCCCGTCCGGCACGGCGCTGCGCACCGCCTCCATGATCGCCGCGGCCCGCGCCGCGGGCGGCCTCGGCGCCTCGCCGGACGCCACCGCATCGGCTCTGCCGGGTGCCCGCGGTGCCAGCGTGGACGACGTGCACGTCCACTCGGTGCGGGTGGCCGGCCTGGTCGCCCACCAGGAGGTGATCCTCGGCGGCACCGGCGAGACGCTGACGATCAGGCACGACTCGCTGGACCGGGCCTCGTTCATGCCCGGGGTCCTGCGCGCCGTCCGCGGCCTCCGCACCTTGCCGCCCGGCCTCACCGTGGGCCTGGAAGGACTGCTCGGGCTGTCGTAACCGCAGGGTACGGTCGGAAGCATGTGCCGAAGCATCAAGACTCTCCGCCCGCCGTACGCCGAGCAGGTCACCGACGATGACGTCCGGGCCGCCGCCTTGCAGTACGTCAGGAAGATCAGCGGTTTCCGCGCCCCCGCCGCCCACAACGCCGAGGCGTTCGCCCATGCCGTCGACGCCGTCGCCGCGGCCACCGCCACCCTGCTCGACCAGCTCCAGGTCCGCTCCGGAGCCCAGGCCAGCTAACGGGGGCCAGGGCAGGTAGGCCGTCGCCGCGCTGTCCCGGCCGTGGATCGCGGCGGTGACCCGCGCGCTGATCAGCGGGGGCAGGTAGTCGTCAAGCCGGGCGAGCGAGACGAACTCGTAATCGTCGAGTTCGTCCGCCTGCAGCCGGATGGGCGTGCCGGCGGCCAGCGTGCCGCCGTCGAAGACGAAATGCAGGACCGGCCGGGGGCGCTTGCCGTCGAGCCCGGTCCAGCCCACGACCAGCAGCCGGCCCGGGGTGATGTCGAGGCCGAGTTCCTCCCGGATCTCACGGCGGCAGGCCTCGTGCGGCGGCTCGCCCTCCTCGAGGATCCCGCCCGGCAGCGACCAGTGGTCCCGGTAGTTCGGCTTGACCAGCAGCACTTGTCCGTCGGCATCGGTAAACAACGCCCCCGCGGCACCGAACATCGTCGGCAGCTGCGCATACCACGCGGCCTCTTCGGCCGGGGTGAAGGCACGAGAGACGGGATCGGGCACGGAAACGACCTTATCCGGTAGCGGCCCCGGTAGTAGCCTGGGCGCATGCACACACCGGGTGACGACGCCGCGCCAGCCCCCGAGGACGAGAGCCGGGTCGAGGTCTACATCACCACCGACACCTCGGGCGCGCCGCACAAGGCCGGCGAGCCCAAGCTGTACGTGATGTACGACGCCGCCAAGCCCGACGGTGACAAGCTCTACTTCACCGAGGCGGAGTGGGAGGCGTTCGTCCTGGGGGTCAGGGACGGCGAGTTCGACCTCGACGAGTCGGGCAACCTGCCGCCGATCTAGCCGGTGACCGGGCCGCCGTCCCGCGGGGTCCCGGTGCCGGACTTCGGCTGGGCCATCACCAGCGAGGGCAGGCCGAGAACCTTGGCCAGGTCGGCCCGCAGCCTGGGCGCGGCGGCCGACGCCGACCCGACCATCATGGTGATCTTGGTCTGGCCGGCCGCGGTGAGGCTCGCCGTCTGGCACCCGCTCGCGCCGTAGACGAAGGTGGCCAGCGGCGCTCTGCCGTCGTAGAACGTCCCGGTGTAGGAAATCCCGAGGTTGGCCGGGCAGCGCACCGTCCCCTTGAGCTTGGCCGGGTGGGTGATGGCCGCGCACAGCTGGCTGTACAGCGCGCGCACCAAGCTGGTGTCGCGCTGGGTCTTGGCCAGTGCGCCCTGCCTGGTCGGCTCCACCAGGTGCAGGACGCGGTGCACGGTAACCGACGTCGCCTGGGTCACGTCTGAGCAGCCCGCCGCGTCCGCGACCGCGGCGGCGGAAGACCCGGCCGCCCCGGCGGAGGACGAGGCCGATGACGTCGCCCCGGCTGAGGCGGCCGACGACGAGCCCTGGCCCGCGGCCGGAGCCGAGGCCACCACCGAGCCGCACCCGGCCAGTGCCGAGCACAGCAGTACCGCTAGTACAGTTCCGCGAACTTGGCGTGGAGACGTCATGTGGGTTGGACGTGCCGTGCGCGGCAGCCGTTCCATCACGTCAGAAGTTTCGCAGAGGCGAGCTCAGAACAGCGTGACCGGACCCGCGCCTTCCAGCTTCAGGAGCAGCTCCTTGCGCTCCAGGCCGCCGCCGTACCCGGTCAGGCTGCCGTCGCTGCCGATGACCCGGTGGCACGGCACGATGACCGAGATCGGGTTGGACCCGTTGGCCAGGCCCACCGCGCGCGACGCGACCAGCCGCTTGCCCAGCGCCAGGGCAATGGAGCCGTACGTCACCGTGCTTCCGTACGGGATCTTGGTCAGCTCGGTCCAGACCGCCAGCTGGAACGGCGACCCGGTCGGCGCCAGCGGCACCGTGAACTCCTTCAGGTCACCGGCGAAGTACGCCTCGAGCTGCGCCTCGACCTCGCGGAAGGACTCCGGGCTGGACGTCAGCCCGTCGACCGCGCGGGACACGTGCCGCTCGGCGTCGATCATCCACAGGCCGGTCAGCGCGTGCCCGTCGCCGAGCAGCAGCAGCCTGCCGATGGGGGAGCTGACGATGTGGTACAGACACGGGGCGTCCGGTTCCGTCGCCACGAACGGGCTGGTCATGATGCATCCTTTTCTTTTTCGAGGTACGCCCACAGGTGGTGGACGGCGTACGAGCGCCACGGCCGCCAGCTCTCCGCCAGCCGCTCCGCTAGCGCCGCCGCGGCCCGGGCCGCCCGGGCCCGCGCGGCCGGTCCGGTGCCAGCCGGCCCTGCTAGCCCAAGCGGGGCACCCAGTCTGGCCAGCGCCTCGAGCACGCCGACATCAGCCGGCAGGAACGCGTCCGGGTCGGAGAGCGCCCGCATCCGGATGTAGGAGACGGTCCACGGCCCGATGCCCGGCAGCGCCAGCAGGGCCGCGGCGGCGTGCTCCCGGTCGGCGCCCGGGTCCAGCGACAGCTCGCCCCCCGCCAGCGCGGCGGCCAGGCCGGTCAGCGCCCGGGCGCGGCTGCGCGGCATCGGCAGCGTGCCCGGGTCGGCGGCCGCCAGCGTCTCGGCGGCCGGGAAGCAGTGCGTCAGCGGCCCGTCCGGCCGCGACAGCGGCTTGCCGTAGGTGGCCACCAGCCGGGCCCCGAGCCGCCGGGCCGCGGCCACCGACACCTGCTGGCCGAGCACGGCCCGCAGCGCCAGCTCGTTCCCGTCCACGTGGCCGGGCGAGCGCCGTCCCGGGTTGGCCGTGGCCAGCGGCCCCAGCACGGGGTCCGCGGCCAGGTAGCCGGTGACGGCCTCGGGGTCCGCGTCCAGGTCGAGCAGGCGCCGGCAGCGCTGGACCGCGGCCGTCAGGTCGCGGAGGTCCTCGAGCTGGAGCTCGCACTCGACGTAACCCGGATCCGCCCCGTGGGGCCGCCCGCCGGACGAGGACACGAGCGGGCCCAGGGACAAGATGCCTACCCCGTTCGGCAGGCTGATTGTCCGGCGGTAGGACCCGTCCCGCACCTCTTCCACCCCGGGGACGGCCCGGGCGGCCAGGTAGCCGAGCATCCGCTCGCCGTCGATGGGGGCCCGGTAGGCCAGCCGCAAGTGGATCAGCCCGGGCGCCGCCGGATCGCCGGCCGGCCGGGCAGGCAGCCGCCTGGTCGGCGCGGCCCGCCTTCCGCGCGCCTCGCGCAGCTCGGTCGGCGTCACCGCGAAGACCTCGCGGATGGTCGCGTTGAACTGCCTGATGCTGGCGAAGCCGGCCGCGAAGGCGATCTCGGACAGCGGCAGCGCGGTGGTCTCGGTGAGGATACGCGCGGTCTGCGCCCGCTGCGCGCGGGCGATAGCCAGCGGGCCCGCGCCGAGTTCGGCGGTGACCAGGCGGCGCACCTGACGCTGCTCGTAGCCGAGCTTGCTGGCCAGGCCCTCGACGCCGTCCCGGTCGACCACGCCGTCGGCGATCAGCCGCATGGCGCGCCCGACTACGTCGGCCCGGATGTTCCACTCGGGCGAGCCGGGGGACGCGTCCGGGCGGCACCGCTTACAGGCCCGGAAGCCCGCCTCCTGGGCTGCGGCCGCGCTGCGGTAGAACCGCATGTTCTCGCGTTTCGGCGTGATCGCCGGGCAGGACGGCCGGCAGTAGATACCGGTCGAGGTCACCCCGGTGAAGAACACGCCGTCGAAGCGGGGGTCCTTGCTGGCCGCCGCCTGGTAGCGCCGCTCGTCGTCCAGCGCCGCCACCCCGCCCGGGGCGGTCGTCTCGTTCTCCTTCACGTCATCCACAATGCCAGCCCGCGGGGACCATAACTGGCGGGAATCGGACACTGACTCCCAGGGTCGCGAAAGCCGGCGCGCCCGGTGGGATCACCGGTAATCTCATGTGCGGACAGTAATCAAACTATTACAAAATTTCCGCCGAACGGGCTCGTGTCACGCCCCGTCACCGCATCCTGCGATCACTTGCCTACCGGCCAACCCTGGTGTCACGCCAGAATCACATATGTCACTCTCTGTAAGACCTATCCCAAAAGATAGGCAAGTATTACCTTATCACCCGTTGCATTGGATACAGCACGTAGTGTTACATTACAAATGGTAGCGAAACAACTTCGCACCGTGTATACCGCATTCGAGGTGTGTGTCGTGGCCAGCAACTATCCGGACGAGGGCCTGCCGGCGAACGAGGGCGGGGACTACTCCGCCGACTTGCCGTTCCGTACGGGGGGCACTAGCCGTCCGGCGCACACCGAAGCCCGTGCCGAGCTGCGCGACCGGGAGACCTACTACGCAGAGTTGCGGTTCGCCGTGCACTGCCAGAGCCGGTCCATTCCCGCCCCGCGCGCCGCCCTCGATAACGAGGACGCCAGCGTCTGGTCGGACAGCGCTTCCACCAAGGGCGCCCAGGGGAACCGTGCCCATGAGGGGCGTGCCGCCGAGGACGGCGGCACCGAGGGCGAAAGTTGGGATGAGATGATCGCGCGCTTCGGCGACACCTGGACCTAAGGGCCACCGGCGGCGGTCCCGGAGCCTTCCTCCGGCGCTCGGGCGTCCGGGACCGCCACCGGTTTACTGGTGAGTAAGAAAATCGGGGATCTACCTGCGCCAGAAGTCGAAGCGGTCGCGTCCCGCCCGGAACCCGGCCGCTTCGACCATGTCGACCGCCAGCTTGAACTTGTCACCCACCCGCCAGGGCTGGTGCGCGTCGCTGCCGAACGAGACCGCCTTCCCGCCGGCCTCCCGCCACCAGCCCACCAGTTCGGCCGACAGCAGCGGGCTCTTGGTGTTCACCTCGAGCACCCGGTCCCCGGCCGCCAGGGCCCGCAGCACGGCCCGGTACTCGGCCTCGAACGCCTGCTCGGAGTACGGGCCGGCCGACCACGGCCACATCCGCCGCGGGAAGTCGATATGCGCCAGCACCTGGAACAGGTCGCTGCCCTCGACCAGCCGCAGCAGCTCGGCGAGGTAGCTGTGCATCACTTCGTCGGGCGGCATCAGCCGGTACAGGTCGTCGGCGGCGGTCAGCCGGCCGTGGCACGGGATCGCGTGCAGCGAGCCGAGGATCCGGTCCGGGCCCGCGGGGGCGGTCCGGGCCACCGTCGCGGCCGCGCTGGCGCCCCACAGGTGCGCCTCGCCGATCTCGATGCCGGACAGGATCCGCAGCTCGGGGTAGCGCTGCCGGCACTCCTGCAAGGTCGCGTAGTAGCCGTCCAGGTCGATCAGGTGCATCCGGCTGTACCGGTGCGGGTCGAGGTTCAGCGCGCCGATCTGATCGCCGTCTGTCCAGGTGGTGAAGTCGAGGTGGTCGGTGAACGCCAGGCCCGGCAGGCCGGCTGCCACCGCCTGCTCGCAGCTGCGCGCCATGGAGGCCTCGCGCGGCGCGTCCCACGACCACTGGGTGTGCACGTGATTGTCGACGGGGGGAGACCAGCTTCCGCTGGCCGGTTGCTGCGCAGGGGGCACGCCGGATCGGTCCTACTCGTGTCGTGGCTGATGCTTACCCTCGAGCCTATCCAGGCCTGCGCGGGAGCCCGGTAGCGCGTCGGCGCTGCCAGCGGCCTAACAGAGCGGCCTACCAGCCGTCCGGCTCGGGCCGCGGCTTGGCCGAGGTGATCACGTACACCTCGCCGCCGTCGGCGTCGGGTGCCGGGGGAGCGGCGGGCTTGGCCGGCGGCGGCTCCAGCGCGGCGGGCGCGTCCGCCGGTTCCACCGGCTCGGCCGGGTCCTCGCCGTCGCTCCTGCGCTTCCTGGCCGTCTCCGCGGTGAGCTTCTCGGCCAGCTTCTGCCAGCGGTCCTCCCACTCGGCGACGTTCCCGTCGCAGGCCCGGACGAAGGCGACCGCGACCGGCAGCGTCGGCATCCGCAGGCCGCCCGCGGCCGCCGCGAGCGTCTTCATCTCGAAGTGCGAGGTCTCGGCCATCTCCGGGTATTCGAGGTTAGCCTTGGCCCGCAGCGCGCGCAGGTCCCGGGCGAACGCCTCCAGGCCATCCGGCGCGATGCTCGCCACCGGCTGGACCCCGGCCGACGGCTCCTCGGGTACGGCCGTGTCCCGCTGCCTGATCACCGGCCCCGGCGGCTCGGCCGGCGTCCCCGGCCGCTCGCGTCCGTCCGGAGCCTCGTAGCGCGCCCGCGGCCCCGGCTCCCGCAACGGCGGAGGGCCCGGCTCCCGCAACGGCGGACCGCCTGGAACTCCCGGTGCCCCGGCCATTCCCGAGGAGCTGTAAGACGCCGGAGTTCCAGTCGGCGGCGCCCCGTGCGCCGGCCCGCTGTAGGACGTCGGGCTTCCATGCGGCGGCACCCCGTGCGCCGGCCCCGGATGCGCCGGCCCCGGATGCGCCAACCCCGGAGGCACCGGTCCTGGTGGCACCGGTCCTGGTGGCACCGGTCCTGGTGGCACCGGTCCTGGTGGCACCGGTCCTGGTGGCACCGGTCCTGGTGGCACCGGGCCCGGATGAACCGGTCCCGGGTGCACTGGCCCGGAGTGCGCTGGTCCTCCGTGCGCCTGCTCTGCATGCGCCGGTCTTCCGTACACCTGCTCTCCGTGCGCGGGCCCGCCCACGACGGGCCCGCTCCCAACTGGGCCGCCGGCCACCGGGGCGCCCGTAGCGGGGCTGCCCGCGACGGGTCCGCCCGGTGGCGGCCCGGCTGACGATCGGGTCCAGCTGTCGCTGTACTGGTCCTGGGGCGGCCGGCCGGGACTGTGATGACGACCCGTAGTACCGCCTGGCGCGCTCGGACCGGACGGCCGGTAAGGGCGGTCCGCCCCCGGCGGCACCCGCCGACCGTTCGGCAGCCGGCTGCCTGCGCTGGACCCGCCGCCATCCGGTGGTACCCCGTAGTTCACGGGCCCGTTAGGCCGGTTCGGGAAGCCGCCGTTCGGCGCTCCGCCGTTCGGCCCGGCGGGATACGGCCCAGGCCCCTGCGGCGCTGAGGCGTTCGGGCCAGGCCCATGCGGCGCGGCGGCGCTCGGCCCGGGCCCGTGCGGCCCGGGGGCACTTACCGGGCCGCCGTGCGACCCCGGCCCGTGTCCCCCGCCATCGGCGTATCCGCTATCCGGGTAGCCGCCGTTCGCGTATCCGCTATCCGGGTATCCGCCGTTCGGGCCGCCCGGGGGGCCGCCGCGCGGTCCCGGCCCCTGCGGTCCGCCGTAGCCGGCACCGCCATTCGGCGGCCCACTCGGCGCGAACCGGCCGGGCTGACCCGGCTGACCCGGCTGGCCCGGGTAGGGCCGCCCTGGCTCACGCGGCCGCGGCGAACGAGGAGGCGCCTCACCCGGATGGCGCGGCGACTGCCCGTAGTCGTCTTCGTCGAGATGCACCGGTCGGCCTGGCCCCGCCCCATCGTCATCCTCGGCTGCGATGGGATAATCCTCGTCCGCCGGGTAGGGTCTAGAACCGTTGCCACGGCGATCGCGCTCGCGTCTCGGCGGACCGTACGCGTCACGGCCGAGGCCAGTGTCGCTACGTTCCACCAGATGCCTCCTGGACCTCGCTGTCCAGCAGTGACGCGGGACGCTTGCCCTTACCCCTTGAGTGTAGGTCGATAGAAATCCCCTGTATGACCTAGACGGCTAATTGTCACTAATTGCACACGATCAGGTGTATCGCGGGGTATCCCCTCGATGGCAGACGATGTGTCATTTGAGACGGTGGCCGGGCCGGTCTCGTGGTGCGGACGGTCGCGGGCGGGGTTACAGTCGGAACAGGAGCAATCGGCGGAGCGGCCATGTCCTGGATCGTATGGCTCATCGTGGCAGCGGTACTCGGCGTGGCCGAATTGCTCACCACGACGCTGGCCTTCGGTCTCATCGCGGTCGCGGCGTTGGTCGCGGCCGTCGTCGGGACGTTTCACATCGGCCTGGCGGCCGAGCTCGCCGCGTTCGTCGTGGCGGCCGGGGCTGGTCTCGGCTTCGTTCGGCCGATAGCCATGCGGCACATCAAGCAGCCGCCGCTGCTGCGCACCGGAACCGCGGCGCTCGTCGGCCGCTCGGCGATCGTCCTGGAGGAGGTCTCCGAGCACAGCGGGCGGATCCGCATCGGCGGCGAGGAGTGGTCCTCGCGTCCTTACGACGAGTCGCTGGTGATCCCGGTCGGCGCCAAGGTCGACGTCATGCAGATCGAAGGGGCCACCGCCCTCGTTTACCCACGGGAGTAGTCATGTTGATCGCGGAGATAGCCATCGCGGCGGTAGTCGCGTTGCTGGTTGTTATCACTGTGATGCGGTCGGTGCGGATCGTGCCGCAGGCACGCGCCCGGAACGTCGAACGGCTCGGCCGTTACCGCAAGACACTCGAGCCGGGGATGAACTTCGTTATCCCCGGGATCGACCGGGTGAAGCCGATGATCGACCTGCGCGAGCAGGTGGTTTCGTTCAACGGCGCGCCGGTGATCACCGAGGACAACCTGGTCGTGCTCATCGACACGGTGCTGTTCTTCCAGGTGACCGACCCGCGGGCAGCGGACTACGAGATCGTCAACTACATCCAGGCGATCGAGCAGATCACCGCGACGATGCTGCGCAGCGTGATCGGGTCGATGGACCTGGAGCAGACGCTGACCTCGCGTGACAAGATCAACGCCCTGCTGCGCGGGGTGCTGGATGACGCGTCCGGCAAGTGGGGTATCCGGGTCACCCGGGTGGAGCTCAAGGCCATCGACCCGCCCAAGTCGGTCAAGGACGCGATGGAGAAGCAGATGCGCGCCGAGCGCGAGAAGCGCGCCGCGATCCTGACCGCCGAAGGCGTCCGGCAGTCCAAGATCCTGACCGCCGAAGGCGAGAAGCAGAGCGCCATCCTGACGGCCGAAGGCGTCCGGCAGGCCAAGATCCTGACTGCGGAAGGCGAGGCCCAGGCCATCGAGGCCGTCTTCCAGGCGGTGCACGAGAACGACCCCGACCCCAAGCTGCTCGCCTACCAGTACCTGCAGACGCTGCCGCAGCTGGCGCAGGGCGCGGGTAACACCTTCTGGGTCATCCCGAGCGAGGTCACGACCGCGCTGCGCTCGGTGGCGAGTGCGTTCGGCAGCGGCGATACGGCGACCGGCCCGGCCGCCGTCCCGAGGGACAGC
>JAJKHX010000297.1 GCA_021154785.1 Nocardiopsis sp. | reverse complement strand
GGAGCCGAGGTGACCCTGTTCGGCCGGGGCAAGACCGGGACCAGCCTGTTCCCCGGGGTGACGCGGCTCACCGGTGACCGTGAGGCAGGCGACTACGCGGCGCTGAGCGACGGCCGCTGGGACGCGGTGGTGGACAGCAGCGGCTACGTCCCGCGGCACGTCGGGCAGGCGATGGACGCCCTCGGGGACCGGGCCGGGCGGTACCTGTTCATCTCCAGTCACGCGGTGTACCAGCGCGACGGGGTCGGCCCGGACTCCACCGAGGACACGCCCCGCCGTCCGCCGGTCCGCCACACCGAGGAGCTCGGCGAGGAAACGTACGGGCCGCTCAAGGTGGCCTGCGAAGATGACGTGACCGCCCGGTACGGCTCCCGCGCCACCATCGTGCGGCCCGGCAAGGTGGCCGGGCCGCACGACTGGCAGGACGGGCTGACCTACTACGTGCGCCGGGCCGCCCGCGGCGGCCGGGTCGCGCTGCCCGCTGATCCCCGGCAGCCGGTTCAGCTCATCGACTCCCGCGACCTGGCCCGCCTGGTGATCCAGCTGCTGGCCGACGACCGTCCCGGCGCGTTCCACGCGGTTGGCCCGGCCGAGCCGGTTACGCTCGGTGGGCTCATCCAGACCTGCGCCCAGGTGGCCGGCGCCCGCGTCGACGTCGTCCCGGTCCCGCCGGAGGCCGCGCCCGCCATGTACCCGCTGGTCCGGCCGGTATGGTCGACCCAGCAGCGCGACCCGGCCCGGGCCCGGGCGGCCGGCCTGCCGGCCACGCCGCTGGCGGTGACGGCCGCCGACGTGCTGGCCTGGGACCGCGAACGCGGCGAGCCCCCGCTGGACACCCGCGGCTTCACCCCTGAACAGGAACAGGCGGTCCTTCCGCCGCCGGCCGTGCTCCGGTCGTGGTGAGGATGACGAGCCGCTGGGTCGCGCGGGTCATCGCGACGTAACGGTCAACCGATCCCTCGATGCCCGCGCCGAACGCCTGCGGGTCGACCAGGATAACCAGGTCGAACTCGAGTCCCTTGGCCAGTTCCGGGGTCAGCGACCGGACCCTGGACGTCGCGCGGAAGGCGGGATCGCCGATGACGGCGGCGATCCCCTCGGCGTGCGCGCCCAGCCACGCGTCGAGGATCGAGTCCAGCTCCGAGGCAGGCCCGTGCCCGACGGGAATGCCGCTGCTGCGGATGGAGACCGGCACGTTGGCGTCCGGCAGCACGGCCCGGATGACCGGCTCGGCCTCCGCCATGACCTCTTCCGGCGTCCGGTAGTTGATGCTCAGGGAGGCCAGGCTGATCCGGTCGAGCCCGATCCGCTCCAGCCGTTCCTGCCACGACTCCGTGAACCCGTGCCTGGCCTGGGCCCGGTCCCCGACGATGGTGAAGCTCCGGGACGGGCAGCGGATCAGCAGCATCTGCCACTCTGCGTCGGTCAGTTCCTGCGCCTCGTCCACCACGACGTGCGCGAACGGTCCGGCCAGCAGGTCCGGTTCGGTGCCCGCCAGCGCGGTCTCGTCGACCAGGGCGTCGTGGAAGTCCTCGCCGCGCAGCATCGACACCAGCCCCCCGCCGTATTCGTCGTCGGCGGCCTCGATCAGGTTGTCGATGACGGCGGCCATCTGCTCGCGTTCGGCGGCGGCCGCCGCGTTGCGCTGACGCTGGCGGGTCGCCGCCTCCGGGTCGCCGAGCCGGTGCCGGGCCGCATCCAGCAGCGGCAGGTCGGACACCGTCCAGGCCTGGGCGTCCGCGCGCTGCAGCGCCCGGACCTCATCGGGGCTGAGCCAGGGAGCGCACAGGCGCAGGTAGGCGGGTACCGACCACAGGTCGGAGACGAGGTCGGTCGCCTCGAGCAGCGGCCACGCCCGGTTGAAGGTCGTGCGCAGGTCCTGGTTCTGGATCAGCGACTTGCGGAGCAGGTCAGCCGGGGCGTCGCCGTCGTGCTTATCCATCAAGATCGTGAGCAGTTCCTCCCAGATCTGATAACGCGCGTCGTTGTGCGGCGTACCGGGTTCCGGTGCGTCGAACGCCTCGGCCCAGTCCTCGGCGCTCAGCCAGATGGCGGACCAGTGGGTCTCGACCTTCATCGCTTGGGCGGGTGGCTTCTCGTAGAACCTGACGGCCGCGTCGATCGCCTTGACCAGGTCCGCCGACGACTTCAGGCGGGCCACGTCCGGGTCGGGCTCCGCCGCCGCCGCGGCTCCCTCGGCGACGAGGTCTCGCAGGGTGCAGGTCTGCACGCCCTCCTCGCCGAGGCTGGGCAGCACGTCGGCCACGTAAGCCAGGTAGGGCTGGTGCGGGCCGACGAACAGCACGCCGCCCCGGCGGTGCCCCAGGCGAGGATCGGAGTACAGCAGGTAGGCGGAGCGATGCAGGGCCACGACGGTCTTCCCCGTCCCCGGGCCGCCGTCGACGACGAGGGCGCCCCGGGATCCCGCCCGGATGATGGCGTCCTGGTCGGCCGCGATGGTGCCGAGCACGTCGCGCATCTTCGCCGAGCGGTTGCTGCCCAGGCTGGCGATGAACGCGGACTGGTCGTCGAGCGCGGCGTGCCCCTCGAGCCCGTCCGGGGTGAACACCTCGTCCCAGTAGTCGCTGATCCGGCCGCGGGTCCAGCGGTACCGGCGGCGGCTGGCCAGGCCCATCGGGTTGGCGTGGGTCGCCCCGAAGAACGGCTCGGCTGCGGGGGAGCGCCAGTCGACCAGCAGCCGGCGGCCGGTGCGGTCGGTGAGCCCGAGCCGTCCGATGTAGACCGGCTCGGCGCTGTCCGCGCTGACGATCCGGCCGAGGCACAGGTCCAGGCCGAAGCGGGTCAGGGTGCGCAGCCGGGCGGCCATCCGGTGGATCTCCACGTCCCGGTCCATCGCCGCCTGGCCGACGCCGCCGGGCGCCCTGAGCTCGGCCTCGATGCGGCCGGCCAGGTCGGCGACCGACTCCTCGAGGCTCTGCGCGATGGCCGCGAAGTGCCGCTCGTCGGCGGCGATCAGCGCCGGGTCGGCCTTGGCGGCGAGGCGATCGGGCAGGTCGAACGCGCTGGTAGTCAGGGGGTCCATGTCATCAGCTCCGATGCCCAGGCCGGCCGCCCGGCCGGGCCGCCAGCGGTCCGGCGCCCCCGTGCGATCCGTACATCGACAACAGCACGCGCATTCCGCAGACTCCCCGTTGAAGTAGGTTCAGGCCTCGGCTGGCCATTGTGCGGCACGACCGGGGTCTTGCCGCAAGCCCCCCAGTGCGCTATAGATTGAAAATGGAGAGAGGTGTGCGCTCTCCCTTCTGAGCCTTACGGGCGTTCCTGGCCAGGCTTTCAGCCCTCGTCAGGAAGTCAAGCCGCGGGTCACCGCGAGCCACAATGGCCCTATGGCCCGCAACGCCGAGGGTGGCACCCGCCGTGACCTCACCGGATGAGCTGATCCCGCTGGACGGCGGAGGCCGGACGGTCGTCCACCGCCGTGGTGACGTGGTCATCCGCGAGACCGGGCCGTGGGCGCCGGCCGTGCACGCGCTGCTGCGCCACCTCGAGCAGGCCGGCTTCACCGCCGCGCCGCGGCTGGTAGGCCCGGGACTGGACTCCGGCGGGCGGGAGATGCTGACGTTCATCGAGGGGGAGTTCATCCAGCCGGGTCCCTGGAGCCTGGACGGCGCCGCCGCGCTCGGGACCTTGCTCCGCGACCTGCACCGGGCCACGGCGACGTTCCGCCCGTCGCCCGGAGCGGTGTGGTTCCCCTGGCACGGCCGCGACCTCGGCGGCCCGGACCAGGTCATCGGCCACTGCGACGTGGCCCCGTGGAACATCGTGACCCGCGGCGGCCTGCCGGTCGCCCTGATCGACTGGGAGACCGCCGCGCTCACCCGCAGCCATGAACGCACCGGGCCTTACGGGTACACAATGAGAAAGTGATCGAGGCGAACAGGCAGCCCGGCATCCTGGCCCGGGAGCTCGGGTCGATGCTCCAGACGGCCCGGGAGGTCGCGGAGTTGTCCTACGACCAGGCCGCGGCCCGGCTGGGCTGCGAGGCTGACTGGCTGGTCCGCGTGGAGACCGGATTCGCGGCGGCCGGCCCGGACGAGGTGGCGCGCATCCTGGTGGAGTACGGCATGCGCGAGGCCAGGATCGCCGACACGATCATCGACATGGCCCGGCGGGCGGCCGCCCCGCCGCCCTGGCTCGGCCCGCATGCCGCCCGGATGACCGCGGCCGCCCGGGACGTGCTGCTGGTCGAGGCCGAGGCCACCCTCGCCCAGGTCTACGGCATGCTGCTCATCCCGTACCTAGCGCAGGCCGAAGGCTACTTCCGCGAGATCGCCCCGGAAGTCTTCCACAGATGCGACGTCGACCAGGAGTGGGACCTGCTCTCGCGCCGCCAGGAGCACCGGCCCGCCGGGGTGACCCGGCTCCTGGAGGTCATGATCGACGAGAGTGCTCTCGAGCTCCGCCTCAAGACCCCCGGGGCGATGGCCGGGCAGGTCCGTCACCTGCTCGCCCTGGCGGACAGCCCGCATGCCACGGTCCGCGTCATCCCCAAAGACGCCGTCTTCTGGGAACGCCGCGGTCACAACTTCGACGTGCTGTCCTTCGCCGGCACCGCCGACCGCATCGGCGTCCGCTACATCCCGTTCCTCGGCGCCGAACTCACCTCCGGCCACCTGTACGACGTCTGGGCCCGCATCGAGACCACGCTGGCGGCCGACCCGGATCAGAGCCGCGCCATCCTCGAACGGCACCTGGCCTCGATGACCACCTGACGTTCGGTGCTGCGGTGGACGGCGGTAACCCGCAGGCCGGCGTCGTCAGCCAGGGCTGAGTAGTCGTCGATCGTCCGCTCGCGGCCGCCGGTCAGCACGAGCATGCGCAGGTTCATCTCCGCGAACCCGGAGGAGTCGCCGCCGCCAGCGGATTCGACCACCAGCACCCGGCCGGTGCTGCCCGCTGCTTCGGCGCAGCGGCGCAAGATCGCGCTCGCCGCGGCGTCGTCCCAGTCATGGATGACGCGGTTGAGCAGGTAGACGTCCGCGCCCGGAGGCAGCGGGTCGAAGAAGCTCTGGCCGACGACCTCGCACCGGCTGGCCAGGCCGCACCCGGCCAGGTACGGCCGGGCCCGGGCCGCGGTCTCCGGCCGGTCAGCCAGGGTGCCGCGCAACTGCGGATTTCGCCGCAGCAGCTCGGCGATAAGCGTCCCGGTCCCGCCGCCGATGTCGGCCACGTGCCGCACCGTGGTCCAGTCGTAGCCGTTCGCCACCGCGGCGTTCCCGGCATCCACCGCCATGGTCGCGTCGAAGGACGCGCTGATCGCGGGGTTCGCGTCCAGGTAGGCCCAGAACGGCCGGCCGAAAACCTGCTCCCAGGCGGGCTCTCCGGTCCGCACGGTGTGCGCCAGGCCAGTGAACGCCAGGTCCATCCGGCCGCCGAAACCGTCCAGGTCCAGCCACACCGCTCCCGGCTGCCCGGTACGCAGCAGGGCCGCGGTCTGGTTGGCCGCGAACCGCCCCGGACGCGGCTCGGTGAACACCCCGTGCTGCACCAGGTGGCGCAGCATGCGCGTCAGGGCGTCCGGGTCCGCTCCGGCCCGTTCGGCCAGGTCGTCGATGGCCGTGCCGTCGCCCGGGCCGTCATCGGGCACGAAGTCCGCGAGCCGCAGTGTCGCCGCGACCCGGAGCGCCATCGGGGTCGCCAGGTCCATCAGCGGTCCCAGCGCTGCCCATGCCGCCGTCACCGCATCGCCCGATCCCGCACCCGCCGTTTCCGCCTGGTCGTCATGGTCCGCCCGGCCGGGGTATTCCGAAGTCATCACAACCCTCCTCGCGCTTTATCGTCCTCGCCGATCCGGACCCTGGCTTGGACAAATCGGATCCGGGCCCCGCCCGGCCACCGGATAGCCGCCTCGCCCGCTGGCGGGTCGATCAGCACCGGCCCGAACAGGGCCTGGGCGCCGCCGAACACCAGGGTCGGCACGCCCCAGCCGCCGAGTCCGGTGACCCGGTCGTGGTCGGCTCAAACCTCGTCGTGCGTGCTCGGGTCGTCGAGGGCCTGGCCCACCAGACGTGTCGGCGGTCAGGACCGCCACCGGACCGCCAGGCCCAGCCGGTCCCTGACATCACGCATCCAGAGCGACGCCTGGAATGCCCACGGGCACATGACGTCGAAGTGGAAGTCGACCGAGGTAACGGGCTCGCCCATGACAGAAGCCTACGATCTACTCGATGAGCATCCCGCGAACCATCCCGACACCAGCGCTGCACGCAAACGGCCACGTCCCGCTGAAGCGGACCGGGACGACAGAAGGAAGGTGATGGCGGTGGATTTCGAGCTGGAACTAATGTGGATACCGGTCTCTGACGTTGACCGGGCAAAGAGGTTCTACCTGGAGCAGGCGGGCTTCGCCCTGCTCGTAGACATCCCGAACGGCCTGCCCGGCCAGCGGATCGTGCAGGTGACCCCGCCCGGGTCGGCGTGCTCGATCGGGTTCGGCGACGGCGGCAACCCTGCCAAGTCCGGCTCCCAGCAGGGACTGTTCGTTGTTGCCGACGTCGTTGCCGCCCGCGACGAGCTGGCCGCCCGGGGCGTCAAGGTCGGCGAGGTGCGGCACATCATCGACGGTGCGTGGGTGCCTGGACCGGCCCCGGACCGTGCCGACTACATGTCGTTCGTCGAGTTCAGCGACCCGGACGGCAACACGTGGCTGCTGCAAGAACGCCGTGGCCGGCCCGGTACGCCCAATCGCTGACCGAACATTACGCCGGCAGACGGCCCCTAATTCATCTGGACGAGGTCCGCGTCGCGTAGCGCCTTCGCGTGCTCCGACGCCGAGGCCGCGCTGATCCCCGTCGTGGCGGCCAGGTTGGCCGTGCCACACGGTTCGGCCAGCGCAGTTGCCGGTGCAGCGTGCCGAACAGGCCCCGATAGCCGCCCGCGGCGAGCACCGGCATCCGCCAGTTCCGCGCGCCAGGCCGAGCGGGGAGTGGACTGGACGAACTCCAGGCCTTCCTCCAGGCTGGCGGCGGGCGAATCGGCGAAGCCGGGCCACGGCGGATGCGGCCCGACCAGGTCCAGCAGCGGGCGGGCGGTGGCCGGGAATGCCCGCCGCGCCTCGCGCAGCCACCGGCGGGCGGCGGGCCGTCCGGGCGTGACGCTCGCGCGCCGGAGTTCCACCAGCGCCAGTCCGGTCTCGATCAGGCCTACCAGGCCGACAACTACGCCGTCATGGGCCTAACCGGCTGACCGGCCCGACCGGATCCGCCGCGAGCGGAGCAAGCAGGTGAGAATGCCGGTACCCGGCCGCAGCGATCCCCGGCCGGGCACCGGCGCACGCCGTAGTCACGAGCCCGCAACGACAAGATCCATACCGAACGGGTGCCGTCCCCGCCCCGCTCACCCCCTCCGCGCGCCGGGCAATGTCATGCGCCCTCGGCGGCGAGTATCGCGAATACCGCTTTGCCGCGGGGCTCACGGTGCCAGCCCCAGTGGACAGCCAGCGACTCGACGATCTGAAGTCCTCGGCCACGCTCACTCCCGGGACGCGCGATACGCATCATCGGAGTGTGCGGCGAGCAATCTGATACGGCGATGATTAACGTGCCGGGATCTTCTGTCCGCGCAAGGGTTACCCCGATCGTCGTCGTGATTTCGCGGCAGGCGTGCTGGACCGCATTGGTGACCAGCTCAGAGACGATGATCGCGGCGTCATCAGCCAACTGGCCGAGGCCCTGGAAGACCAGCGCGGCCCGGATGTGGAACCGTGCTACCGGCACCGATCCGGGGATACCCGGCAACATGAACGCGATAAGCCGGGGATCGATCTCGGCCGCGGTGCGGGCAGCGTTAACTTCCCCGTCTGCGCTCACGGCCTCTTCGCTGCATATCTCACCTGCCATTGCACCCATGTAACCAATCACCCGGTCCACGTTCGCGCCTTCCGCGTATAGCTCCGAGCCAGGATCGGTCTCCTGCAGTGCCATTGGCCTCACCTCGTGTTGCGCAGTCCCCAGCAGGGTCAGCACCGTTCTCATCTACTCGTCTAGAGAAGTTATATCACTTGTATAGAGGAGTTATCGGAAGGCATCAAGAACTGAGGGCAGGCCCCGGGAACTAATGCGCGGGTAGCTCGTAGCTCAGCTGGTACGCATCGGCAGCCATCACCGTGTCGCAGACCTCCACCCCCCGGCCACCCACATCGTAGGCGGTGCGGACCAGCCGAAATACCGGAACGCCCGGGCGCAGCGACAGCAACTTGGCTTCCTCTGGCGTCGGCATGCGAGCCGTCACGTCCTCCGTGAACCGGGCCAGTGTGTGGCCCTGCTCCTCAAGCCGGGCGTAAATGCCACCTGGGCCAGGGTTGAGCTCAGCGATCGGCGTTTCCCTGGCTAGGTCGGCCGGGATGTAGGACACAGCGGTCTCCACCGGCTTGCCGTCCAGCAGGTACCGGCGAGACCGCACCACTACCTCGGTGTCATCAGCCAGGCCCAGCCGGTCAGCCACCTCGGCCGGTGGCCGCGACTCGATCACGGTCAGCATGTCGACCTCGGGGCGGGCGCCTATCTGCGCGGCCTCGGCGCTGAACGCGGCCTTGCCTTCCTTGCGATGTCGTTGGGCGAACCGGTCAGAGGCCAGCCGCCGGACCGGCGGACGCGCTCGCACATACACGCCCCGGCCGTGCTCGGTGTTGGTCAGTCCCTCATCCTGGAGCACGCGCAGTGCGTTGCGGATCGTCATCCGAGCCACGCCGTAGTGCGCCATCAGCTGCGTCTCGGAGGGCAGCTGCTCGCCCTCATGCAGCCGGGCACGGGCGATTGCATCACGGAGGTGATCTGCGATCTGCTTATAGACGGCCCGATCGCTTGCCGGATCGATCATCTGTGTCAGGACGCCGTCTCCGGCCATTCGCCGACCCCCGGGCTTGTATAGATGTCTAGGCAACTAGGCTACCCGCGAGGTGATTCCGTGAACACTACGCCGCCCCGGCACTCGGTCAGCGTCAGCGGCGTCATCACTGACGACCACGGCCGCGTCCTGCTCGTCCGCCGCCGCGACAATCAGCACTGGGAGCCGCCCGGGGGAGTCCTCGAGTTGGCCGAGACCATTCACGACGGCCTGTGCCGCGAGGTCCGCGAGGAAACCGGACTCGACATCGAGCCAGGCCCGCTCACCGGTGTCTATAAGAACATGCCCCGCGGCATCGTCGCCCTGGTCTTCCGCTGCAAGATCACCGGCGGCCAACTCGCCAGCAACGACGAGGTAACCGCCTTCCGCTGGGCGGACGAAACCGCTGTCCGCCAGCTCACCAACGAAGCCTACGCAGTGCGCCTGCTCGACGCCCTCCACGATGATGCCGCGCCCGCAATCCGTCAGCACGATGGAACCAAGCTAATCAACTAATCCCCTAAAGATCAGCTCTTCGTCTGGTAAGCACGTGTGTGGCATGAACGATTGGATGCGCTTCGGAGCTACCTTGGAGGGGCAGTGAACCACCCTCTGACCTGCGGATAAAACCTGGAGCGGGCGACGGGAATCGAACCCGCATAGCCAGCTTGGAAGGCCGGTGTCAGACTTTGCTTGGCCACTTGATTTCGTAGCTTTGGCCAGGAGATATGACATCTCCATTCCGCTGGACTGCCTCGCTCAGCGAGCGGCGCCCATCCGGCTGAGGAGTTCGGATTAACGGGGATCCAGGTCGATGCGCACCGTCAGCGGGGTGGTGCCCATCGCTGCTGACGCGCGCACACACCAACGGCGCGCGAGGTTGGCCTGGGCCAGGAGCCGCTGCCGCTCGCGCGGGTCGTCATCGTCGAGGATGTGCGCCGTTCCGGCCCGCCAGCCGACGCCGGAACCGCTGCGGAATTTAACCCGGACGCGCGGGTTCGCGGCGAGGTTCTGAACCCAGTCGGCGCGGCGTCCGCGCTGGGCCACCAGCCAGAAGGTATCTCCGTCCAGGCCATCGCACACCGGTGTGCGCCGCGGCTGCCCGGTCCGCCGCCCGGTCGTCTCCAGCAGGGCGTCGCCGGGCGGCGGGAGACCCAGGTCCCACGCGAGCAGGACGATCGGGTTGACCACGCGCTTCTCGAGCGGGTAAATGATGCGATCCTTGGCGTCTGACCCGGCCATGTCGGGGCCTGTCCCTTTCCGGGCCGCCGGGCGATCGTCGGCCGGTGACCGCCGGGCGACCCATCTCGTGCGGATAATCTACGCCGCATCCGGACCGGAGGCCTGCGGGCCGCGACCAGAACCGGCTGAGCGCGCTCGCCGCCCGGCTCTCGCAGGCAGTGGCGATCACCGCGGCCCGATGTCATCCTCTCAGGAAGGCCAGCAGGTCAGCGTTGATGGTCTCGGCCTGCGTGGTGGGCATGCCGTGCGGGAAACCGCTATAGGTCTTCAGCGTCCCGTTCTTGAGAAGCTTGGCCGACAATGGTCCTGAGTCGGCGTAGGGAACGATCTGATCGTCATCGCTGTGCATGACGAGCACTGGCACGGAGATCTGCTGCAGGTCTTCGGTGAAATCGGTCTGTGAGAAGGCGACGATGCCGTCATAGTGCGCCTTCGCCCCGCCCATCATGCCCTGGCGCGACCAGTTCTCGATGATGGCCTGCGAGGCTTCCACGCCCGGGCGGTTGAAACCATAGAACGGTCCCGCCGCCAGATCGCGATAGAATTCCGATCGGCTGGCCGCGAGCTGCGCCTGGAATCCGTCGAATACTGCCTTGGGCAGGCCGCCCGGATTGGCCTCGGTCTGCACCATCAGCGGCGGCACGGCGCTGATCAGCGCGGCCTTGGCCACCCGGCTTTCGCCGTGCCGGGCCAGGTAGCGCACCACCTCGCCGCCGCCGGTCGAATGGCCGACGTGAACGGCGTCCCGCAGATCGAGATGCGCCGTCAGCGCGGCCAGGTCGTCGGCGTAGTGGTCCATGTCGTGACCGTCGCCAGTCTGGGTGGATCGCCCGTGGCCGCGCCGGTCATGGGCGATGACGCGGTAGCCGTGCTGGAGGAAGAACAGCATCTGGGCGTCCCAGTCGTCAGCGGACAAGGGCCAGCCATGGCTGAACACGACCGGCTGGCCGGAGCCCCAGTCCTTGTAGAAGATTTCGATGCCGTCTTTTGTGGTGATGGTTCCCACCGGGCTTCTCCTTTCTGGGCGTAGGCCGGGAACCGGGTGACTCCCGGCTGGTCCGCCAGCTGGTGGCGGCCGCGGTCGTGGCCCTGGTACCGGGCAGTTTGTCCGGCAGGCCGGTCTGGGATGACCTGAGTTGTAGTGTCGTGCGGGCCGGGCGTGTTCGCATCCGCCAGTGTCTAGCGCAACTGGCCAGTGCGCGGCCGTGCCGGGGTCGCCAGCGGGCCGAGTGGGCTCTGGGGATCGCGGCCCGCTCCGCCCGCTGCTGAGCCACGGCCAGGCAGTCGGCATCCGCTGCCGCGAAGCCATCGAGCGCCTAGCCCAGAGCCGTATCACGGTGCACCGGCCCGTGCCTCCCTGCTGTACGGGGAATGGCTGCGCCGGCAACGCCGTCGCGACGAAGCCGCGAGCAGCTGCGCCCGGCCCACGACACGTTCAGCCGCATCGGCGCCGGGGAATCGGCCAGGCACGAGCTGCGCGCACCGGCGAGAACGCCCGGCCGCCAGGATCCCGGCACTCGGCACGGCTGCGCACTGGCCAGTTGCGCTAGACACTGGCGGATGCGAACAGGCGCCGCCCCACACGACACTACAGCTCAAGAAGCCGCCAGCAAGGCGCGCTCCCGGGGCAGCCGCCCCGGGCGCCACCAGCTGACCGCCGGACCTGCCTACTGGAGGTGTGCAACTTGCCGGACTCGCCAGGACGCCACCGGGTCGTGATCGTCGGAGCCGGCTTCGCCGGCTATAACGCCGCGCAGGAGCTGTCCAAGCTGGCTGGCGCTTCGATTGAGATCACGGTGATTAATTCGGCCGATTACTTCCTGTATCTTCCGCTGCTGCCCCAGGTGGGCACCGGCCTGGTGGAGCCGCGGCACATCTGTGTCTCGCTGCTCAGCAGGATGCTCAAGGTCCGGTTCGTGCTCGGCACGGTGACTAACGTCGATCCTCGGCAGAAGGTCGTGACCTGGTCCAGCCCGGAAGGCGGGTCCGGTCAGGCCGGTTATGACCGGCTCATCCTGACCGCTGGAAGCGTGAACAAGCTGCTGCCCATTCCGGGCGTGGCCGATTACGCGCACGGGTTCCGCAGCATCGCCGAGGCCATTTACCTGCGCGACCACATCATCCGTCAGCTCGAGCTGGCTGCCGGGGCCGCCGACGAGGCGGAACGCCGAGCGCGCTGTACCTTCGTCGTTGTCGGCGCCGGTTATACCGGTACCGAGGTCGCGGCCCAAGGCCAGCTGCTTACGACCAGGCTGGCCAAGCGAATGCCCGGGCTGGCCGGCGAGCAGATCCGCTGGATGCTGCTCGACACCGCCCCGCGGCTGCTGCCCGAACTCGATCCGCGGCTATCCCGGACCGCTGACCGGGTGCTGCGCCGCCGTGGGGTTGAAGTGCGCACCGGCCAGTCGGTTGCCACTGCCCTGGACGGCTGCTGGGTGCAGCTGTCCACCGGCGAGAAGGTGCCCACCCATTCCCTCATCTGGTGCGTCGGAGTTCGCGCCGACCCGCTGATGGATGGCCTGAACCTGGACACCAACCGGGGGCGGCTCGTGGTTGATGAGTTCATGGCCGTGCCCGGCGCCCCAGACATCTACGCCTGCGGCGATTGCGCCGCGGTGCCCGATCTGACCCGCCCGGGCGAGATCTGCGGCATGACCGCCCAGCACGCCCAGCGCCAGGGCAAGCAGGTCGCCAGGAACGTCGCCGCCTCCCTCGGAGCCGGGGAGGCGAGGCCCTACAAGCACCACGACCTCGGATTCCTGGTCGATCTCGGCGGGCTGGCCGCTGCGGCCAACCCGCTGAACATCCCGCTGTCCGGGCCGGCCGCCAACCTCGTGACCAGGGCCTATCACCTCATCGCCATGGCCGGGAACCGGACGCGCGTGCTCGCTGAGTGGGGCTTGAACGTCATTGTGCCCGCGGAGATGACGTCGTTCGGCCTGATCGGTCCCGGATCTGTACCGCTCGACCCGGACCAGCCACGCTCCTTACCTGGCGTCGCTGCGCCTCAGCCATCACGCCGCCGCCTCGCAGAGCGTGACGCGGAGCCAGGCGGCGGTCAGCGCCAGCGAGGCCGGCTGGTCGAACTCCGCTCCCTCATGCCCGGCGCCGCCCAGCAGCTCAAACCGGCTCTCGGCCCCGGCCCTGACCAGGGCATGATGCAGGGACAGGCCCTCGGAGGGGAGGACGACATGGTCCCGGTCGCCGTGCGCGATCAGGAACGGCGGCGCGCCAGCCGACACCCACGACAGCAGGCTCAGTTCCCGGGCCCGGCCGGCCGCGTCGGCGATGTCCGCGACACCCAGCAGCCCGGCTTCGAAGGCGAACGGCAGCAAGCGGGCCTCCACCTCGGTGCGTGACCCGGACGTGGCCAGGTCGGACTGGCCGAACCAGTGGACCACCGCCTGGACGGCGCTGGACTGACCGAAATGCCCGCCGGCGGTGCCCTCGAATTGGTCAACCCTTGCGGTCAGGGCGAGCAGCGAGCCCAGGTACGCTCCCGCGGAGGCCCCCCAGATGCCGATCCGCTCGGTGGGCAGGCCCAGGCGCGGCCCGTTCCCGCGCAGCCAGCGCACCGCCGCCTTCAGATCATGCAGCTGGCCAGGGAACCGCGCACGGGGGACAAGACGGTAGTTGACCGCCACCACG
>JAJKHX010000296.1 GCA_021154785.1 Nocardiopsis sp. | reverse complement strand
TTGCCGCGGTCGCGCAGTTCGATGTTGCCGTCGGGATGCCACACGGCAAGGTCACCGGAATGGAACCAGCCGCCGGCGAACGCCTTGGCCGTGGCCGCCTCATCGTTGAAGTAGCCGCTCATGACGTTGTTCCCGCGCATGACCACCTCGCCCATCGTGGCCCCGTCCCGGGGCACGTCGTTCATCTCCTTGCCGACGACACGGACGAGATCGGCGGAGGGGTAGGCCTGCCCCTGGCGGGCCAGGTACCTGGCCCGCTGCTCAACCGGCAGCTGGCGCCACCCCTCCGGCTCGGGGCACACAGTGATCGGGCCGTAGGTCTCGGTCAGGCCATACACGTGCACGACGCGGAAGTTCAGCTCGCTCATCCGGCCGAGCAGCGTCGGTGACGGGGGAGCGGCGGCCACCATGGCGGTCACCGGGCGGTCCAGGCGGTGGGCCCGGGGATGGTTGATGACCATCAGCTGCACGGTCGGCGCCCCGCTGTAGTGCGTCACGCCCTCGCTGTCGATCAGATCCCAGACCAGCCCCGGGTCCACGGCGCGCAGGGCCACGTGCCGCGCGGCCACCGCGGTGACCGCCCACGGGAAGCACCAGCCGTTGCAGTGGAACATCGGCAGCGTCCACAGGTAGACCGAATCAGGACTCAGGCCTGCCACGATCACCTCGCTCAGCGCGTTCAGGTACGCGCCGCGGTAGGTGTACTGCACCCCCTTGGGCCGGCCCGTGGTCCCGGAGGTGTAGTTGATCGAGATCGTCTCCTCTTCATGCTCCAGCCAGCTCACCGGCATCGCCGGGGAAGCCGCGGCCAGGAACTCCTCGTACTGATCCGGGCAGCGGATCACGGTCACGCCGGCCAGCTCCAGCGGCGTGGTCAGCGCCTCCAAAGCGGTGTCCACCAGCAGGTACCGTGCACCGCTGTGGGCAAGGATGTACCCGATTTCGGCGCTGGCCAGCCGGTTGTTCACCGCGACCAGGATCCCGCCCGCGGCGGGCACGCCGAAATGCGCCTCGAGCATCGCCGAGGAATTGAACAGCAGCGCGGCGACCCGGTCTCCCTTGCCCAGGCCCGCCGAGCGCAGCGCGTTCGCCAGCCGCCAGGACCGCTCCGCGAGCTCCCGGTAGCACAGCCGCCGATCGCCGTCCACGATCGCGGCCTTCTCCGGGTAGATGCAGGCCGCCCGATCCAGGAAGCCGACCGGGTTCAGCTCCGACCGGAATACCTTGGCCGCCACCGCATCGGGCCCGGGCATACCCGGGGCCGAGGAAAGCACGCCGCTCATCATCTGCCTCCTTCACGACTGTCACTCATAGCTCCGGCTGGCCGCAGCAAGACCCCCGGGTTTCATGATCCCAGCAGGATCGAGCTCAGCCTTCACGCCCCTCAGGGCGCCGGTGAACAGGTCCGGGACCTCGCGCAGGTACCCCGGTCGTCAGCCAGGGCACGAGCCGGCCGGGGTGCGTACCATCTGCCCCGTTCGGGCCCTGGATTTTCCCGAACGAACCGGGTGGTGGCGTCTTTACCTGTAACGTCAGCTTCCCGGCACGGCGGCCTTGATGGCGTCCCGGGCCCGGTCGATCATGGAAGCCCACGGCACCGTCATCCACTGCGCGATCGGCGAGCCCGCCGTCGAGGGATGCGGGTGGGTCGGCCTGGTCATCTCCGCGGCTCGCAGCACCGCGCCCATCCCGACCAGCGTGGACTGGGACTCCCGGGCGCGCAGCGGCAGGAACTCTTCTTGTTCCTCGCGCTCGGCGTGATCCAGGACCGCTTGCTCGAATTCGGTGAACATGCGGTCGAACTCCGCGCTGGACACGCCCATCGCCTCCAGGGCTGAATGGCCGCAGCACCACTCATCAATAGCCTCCTGTAGCTAGTTCGTAACCTGCGACGGCAAGCGGTCACTGCGGCGGGCCGGCGGCCAGGTGCAGGCGGCTGATGGTCTGCTGACCGGACGGGCTTACCCAGGTCATAGAGACCGTGTCGCCCGGATGGAACCGCGACAGCATGCCGGTCAGGTCATCGGGTGAGCCGACGGCCTGCCCGTTCACCGCCGTGATGACCGCTCCGCCGGTGATGCCGGCCGCGGCGGCCGGGCTCCCGCAGATGGTCCCGACGACCAGGGCGCCGGCGCGGGCCGGCGCGATGGACGACGGCACGCTCAGGCCGGAATTGCTGGTGTAGCACCGCGGGGTGTTCCCGATGCCGCCGCTGAAGCCGCCGCCCTGCTGCTGTGCCTGCGCCTGGGGGCTGCTGTCCGATCCGGAACCAGTGAAGAGTCCCGCGAACGGCGGGTAGCCGATCGTGATGGTGGAGCTGGCGTGGCCCGCGGCGATCTGCCGGGCGACCGACAATGCCGTGTTGATCGGGATCGCGAACCCGGTCGACGCCTGCTGGGTGCTTCCGTCATTCCCTGCGGTATCCATCCCGATCACGCCGGCGGAGCTCGCCAGCGGGCCGCCGGAGTCGCCGGGCACGATGTCGGCGTTCGTCTGGATCATTCCGTGCAGCGTCTCAGAGGCCGTCGCCCCGCCGTCTTCGCTGGCGGTGACGGTCTGGCCCAGCCCGGTGACCCGGCCGGGTTTCGCCGTGATGCTGCCCTGGCCCTCGGCGTTGCCCAGGGCCACGACGGAGTCCCCGGTCTTGACCGAGGAGGAGTTGCCGAGCCGTGCCGCCGTCAGCCCGGATGCGTTCCGCAGCTGAATCAGCGCGATGTCACCGGTTTTGTCGTAGCCGACGACCGTCGCGGTGTACGTCGTGCCCGTCGAGGCCGACCTGGCGGTGATCTTGGTGGCGTGCTCGATGACGTGGTTGTTGGTCAGCACCAGCCCGTCCGCGTTGATCACGATGCCGGTCCCGGCGGCGGCTTCGCTGTTGTACTGCAGCGTCGTGTTGATGATCACCAGGCCCGGCTTGATCTTGGTTACGATGGCCTGCTCGCCGCCAGCCAGCGGGGCGGACTGCGAACCCGGGGCGGGCACCGCCCCGGTACCCGGCAGGGAAATACCAGGAGCGCCGGACGGTGAGTTGTGGAAGCCCAGGAGCAGGCTCGCGGCGACGGCCGCACCGAGAACCGTCATCATCCCGTGCGTCAGCATGCCGCGGCGGCGGCGGCGCCTGAAGGGTGGTCCGTATCCGGGATTGTGCAGCATGTGACCAGTCCGCCTCACGAGTTTCCGGCCGATAGGGTGGCGGCTCTTCCCGCATAGGTACGCGCTATGCGGTGCTGCCACGCCTTTTCGGCGTGGCGGGGAGAAACGCGACGTCCGGCCAGCCGGACCCAGAACCGTTACGGAGGAACAATTCGATGAACCAGCCAGCACAGCAGCAGAACCCGCCAGGCACCGAGCAGCAGATGCGCCCGACACCAGATCACGGCGAAGCCAGCTACCAGGGATCGGGCCGCCTGGCCGGGAAGGCCGCGGTCGTGACCGGTGGCGACAGCGGCATCGGCAAGGCGGTGGCGATCGCCTTCGCCCGTGAAGGCGCGGACGTGATCATCTCCTACCTCAACCAGCACGAAGACGCCGAAGACACCAGGAAATGGGTCGAAGACGCCGGACGAACCGCGGTCCTGGTCCCCGGCGACCTCACCGAAGCCGCGAACTGCCGGATGACCATTTGTCGGCTCAGATGCGGGCAACGCCGACGATGGAGTATTCCTCGCGCTGCGGAAGGTGCGCCGGCTCTGCCCAGGTCCGCTGCTGCCGCGCGTCGATCACGCCGGGCGGCAGGACCTCGCGCTGCGGAAGGTGCGCCGGCTCTGCCCGGGCCCGCCACTGCCGTGCGTCGACCACGCCGGGCGGCAGCACCTCCAGGGGACCGAAGAAGCTGGTGAACTCCTCGACAGAATGGTTGTACACCCGTGCTACCGAGGTGGAGTAGTCGTCGAAACCCTCCTCCGCGCCCTGCCTGTCGACGTGGATCGCGGACAGGACGAGGGAGCTTCCCGGTGCTAGCGCCGCCGCATAAGCGGCCACGAGGTCGCGTGCGGTACCGGCCGGGAAGAAATGCAGCAGGTAGCCCATGACCAGGCAGGCCGGAGCCGACAGGTCGATACCGGTGCTGACGCTGCCGAGGATCGCCGGTACCTCGCGCGCGTCACCGGCCACGACCGTCACTCCCGCGCAGCCCTTGGCGGTCAGTGCGTTCAGGTGGCTCAGGACGACCGGGTCGTTGTCGATGTACGCCACCCGCGCGCCGGCGGTAACCGCGCGGGCTGACTCAAGCGTGTTCGGTGTCGTCGGCATGCCGCAGCCGACATCGATGAACTGGCCGGTGCCCTGGTTCGCCGCCCAGGCAACGGCGCGGGCGAGGAACTGGCGGTTCTCCCGCGTGATGACCGGGACCAGCGGGGCCATCGCTATCATCTGGCCGGCTAGGTCGCGGTCTGCTGCGAAATTGTCCTTGCCGCCGAGGAAGTAGTCGTAGACCCGTGCGATGCTCGGGACTCTCGGATCGAATTCCGCCACGGAGGCAATCCTAGAACGCTGACGCTGGCGAAGCTTCGCTTGCGCGGGTATGTGGGTTCGGGAAGCGCCCAGGCCAGGCTCGCTGCGCGGGGGCAGAGCGCGAGATGTATCGTCCACATCCAGGTCTCCGTACGCCGGGACAGCCGCGGCCAGGAGACCGTCCGCGTGATCATGAGGAAGACGAACCGCAGGCACAATACCGGCCCGGCAGCGTAACGCCGAGTGACAGGCGCGTCCGGGGAGAACGCACGCCGACCCGCCGATCTGGCGCAGATCCCTGCCGCCCGGCGAGGTTGACTGCGCCGCTCAGAACTGGTCGATATCTGCGCTCTGCGCCCGCCGCGCCGCCACATCATCGAACCCGCGCGTGATCGGGGCGCCGGTAACAATCGGGCCATGAGCACCGCTACGATGTCCAGCTTCCTGAACGCGGCTGACGAACCTCAGGCGTCTTTCTCGGCCTCGGTCACGGCCGTCTCGTAGGAGAGCGGAATCCAGGCCCGCAGCGTCGTGCCGGAGGAGACCGGGCTGCTGATGTGCATCGCGCCCTTCAGCGCACCGATGCGGTCGCGCAGCCCTATCAGGCCGCTGGTTTCCAGCCGGGCCTCGGCCCCGCCGATCCCGTCGTCGCCCACCTCGATCGTGCACCGGTCTTCCTTGACCGCCACCCGCATCCAGGCGGAGCTGGCCTGGGCATGCTTGACCACGTTGGTGAGCGCCTCGGAGCAGAAGAAGTAGACGCTCACCTCGATCGGCGCAGGAAGCCTCCGATCGGTGACGTCCAGGCGGACCGGCAGGGGAAGCCGGTCGGCCAGCGCTTGGAGGGCGGCGGCCAGGCCGCGAAGAGTCAGGATCGCGGGATGGATGCCGGCCGCGATCTCACGGAGTCCGTTGATGCTGCTGCCAGCGTCACGGAGCGCCAGGTCGAGGTACTCCCTGGCCCGCTCGGGCGCGGACGACCAGGCCTGCTGGGCGAGCTGAAGGTTGATGATCGTGCTCACGAGTTGCTGCTGGGCGCCGTCGTGCAGATCGCGGGTGACCCGCCGCCGCGCGGCGTCGGACGCGGTGACCATGCGGGCGCGCGAGGCGATCAGCTCCGATCGGGCGGTGGCGTTCGAAACCGCGGTGCCGATCAGTTCGGCGAAGCTCGCCACGCGCTCCTCGGTCCCCGGCGGCAGTGGCTCGGCCTGGTCCGTTCCGGCGATCAGGGCGCCCCACACTTCGCCGTCCACCACGACCGGCGCGCCCACCTCCGATTTGATGCCGAGCTCACGCAGCCGGGCCGCGAGCCGGCCAGGCCGGCCTTCATAGCTGTCCACCCGGACCGGCGCATGCGCTTGCCTGATGAGAGCGTTGATCGAGTCTCCGTCGAGCGGCAGGCGCGTGCCGGGCGGGATGTGTGTTCCGCGTTGACTCCAGCCCGCCTGGGTCAAGTTCATCTCGTCCGCGGTGAACTGGGCCAGGTTGACGCTGGCTGCGCCGAAGAGCCGACCGGTCACCTCGCAGACCGCGTCGAATACCGCGGTCGGCTCGGCTCCCTGGGCCACCAGTGTAGCCACCTGGCGCAGCGCGGCCTGTTCGTCCGCGAGCCGCCGCAGTTCCTGATGTGCCTCCGTGTTGGCGATCGCCGTCGCGACCAGTTCGGTGAAGCTGGCGAGCCGGGCCTCGGTGCTGGCCGGCTGCGGGGCGGTCGCGGTGGACAACGCCATCATCGCGCCCCATGGCAGGCCGTTGACGATGATCGGTACGGCCACCGCCGAGCGTATCCCCGCCTGGCCGGCGAGCCTGGCGGCGATCGGCCCGGGGACGTGCGCGTAGTCGACCCGGGCCGAACGGCCGGAACGGTATACCCGCCCGGCTGCGCCGTGTTCGTCTAGCTGCCACGAGGTGCCGACAGGGAACGGGTTCTGGCGGCCCCAGACGCCAACGTGAACCGCCGTCTCGCTTGCTTCGAAGCGGATGACGCTGACCAGCGGCAGGTCAAGACAGCCTGCCACCTCCTCAGCGACGACGGCGAACACTTTCTCCTGGGACGCGCCGCTGGCAACCATGGTCGCGACGCGCCTGAGCGCCGCCTGCTCATCCGCGACCGCCTTCAGCCGCTGGCGCGCGGTCAGCAGGTCTTCCTCGGCCCGCTGGCGTTCGGTGATGTCGCGGACGTACCCGATGAAGGCGGGCGCGCCGGGCAGCCCGGCCCGGGTCACGGTCAGCTCGGCCGGGAACTCGCTCCCGTCCCCGCGCACGGCCGTGACCTCGATCCGCCGGTCGAGAATAGGCGTCTGCCCGGTCGCCAGGTACCGGGCCAGCCCGCGCCGGTGAGCCTCCCGCGCCGATGGTGGCAGGAACGCGTCCGCGAGCTCCTGGCCGAGGACCTGGTCGGCGCGGTAACCGAAGATGCGCTCGGCCGCCGCGTTGAGGTATGTCACCCGGCCGTCCTGGTCGATGATGACCACGCCGTCGAGGGCCGCGGCGAGGATCGCGCGGTGGCGGGCCTCACCGGCGCTGAGCTCGGCCGCCCGGGCCTCGGCGATCTCACGTTCGCGCTCGGACCGCTCGGCGGCCAGCCGGATGCTCAGGTCGGTGAAGCTGACAGCGATGCCATATCCGCCCGGTGCCTCGAACGGCACCGCGGTGCAGGCGGCCGGCATCATGGAGCCGTCCTTGCGGACCAGCCAGTCCTCCTCGATGCGCACCCGGTCCCCGGTGTCCCGGCCGCGGGTCAGCGGGCATTCATCGATCGGGTAAGGCGACCCGTCCGGGCGCTTGTAGTGGATCAGCCAGTGCCCGTTCTGGCCGATGAGCTCGGAGGCGTCGCCGTACCCGAGGACGGCGACGGCGGCTGGGTTGGCGTAGGTGATCAGCCCGTCGGGGGTGCCGACGTAGACCGGCTGGCCGAGCGCGGACAGGATGGCGTCCCGCTCCCGCAGGACACCCTCGGTACGCCGCCGCTCGCTTACGTCCCTGAAGGCGACCACCGCGCCGCGGCCGCCCGGTCCGTCCATCGGAGCCGACCAGTATTCGACCGGGAACATGGACCCGTCACGCCGGACGAACCAGTCGCCGGCCCGGTGCACCGTCTCCCCGGTGGTGCGCGGCAGCAGCAGCGGACACTCGTCAGCCGGGAAGGGCGAACCGTCCGGGCGCTTGTAGTGAATCGTCTGGTGGCTCGGCTTGCCGATCAGCGCTGACACGTTGTCATAGCCCAGTGTGGCCACCGCCGAGGGGTTCGCGAACCGGATCAGCCCGTCGTGATCGGCCACCCAGACCGGCTGGGCGACGCAGTTCAGGATCGAGGTGAGGAACGCGTCAGCGCCCAGCAGCGGATCAAGGCGGTCAGCATCCGTCGCGGTCTCCTTGGTGATGCTGGCGCCGTACCGGCCACAGGCGCAATGTCTCGCGGATACGGCGCAGGTATCTCAGGAATCCGACTCTACGGCGATCTGTCGCCAACGGCTAGCTGTGGCCAGGCCAGCCGGGCGTTCGGATTACCTCGGCCACGTCGGCCAGGCCGCGGCCGCGCAGTTGGCCCCGGCCGTTGAGCCAGCCGGGCCGGCGTCCTGGTCCGGTGGCCAGCCCAGCTCCGGCGGGTAGAAGCGATCGGTCTGGCCGAGGTCCCAGGCGGCCCGTACCTGCGGATCGGACAGGTCCCAGTCCGAGTGGCATTGCCTCAGGACCGCCCGCAGGTCCATCCGCAGCTCTTCGACGGTTGGCCGCCCGAAGAACCAGTAGCCGTTGTAGATCTTGTAGATGACCAGGCCGGGCGCGCATACGATCGTGTGCGGGACCATCTGGTTGTGCGCGGGATCGGTGTACTCGGCGATGTCGAGGTCGCGCTGGACGATGCGGCCGGTGTCGGACAGGAATGGCCATTCGGCGTTCACGCCGGAGCGGTAGTTGAAGGTCTCCTGCGGATCGCTGGTGGTGATCGTTACCATCCGGCAGTACCCCACGCCGGGTTTCATCTCGCTCCACAGCTGGATCAGGCCCTCGTGCTGACGCTGGTCTTTGGCGGAATAGGCTTCCCTGGCCAGCACGATGATCATCGGGTCGCTGCCCTGGATCTCAGATAGCCGCCGCGGTGTCCCGGTATGGTCGGGGAGCTGGTAATCGGGGAATGCTGCCCCGGCTTTGATGTCAGCGCGCATGTCGTTTCCTTTCCGGAGCTGGGATCACGAATGGTGGTTTTCGGCGTCCATGGCGAGGTCCAGCGCGAGAACGCTGGCCAGGATGAGCAGGTCGTTCTCGCCGGGGGTGACGTCGACGGCATAGGTGTCGGTCAGGCTGATCCAGCGCTTGGAGACGGTCGCAGAGGTCTGGCCGTCCCGCTGGATGGTGAACTCGTGGCTGAGCAGGTCCCCGGTTATCTCCATCGGGTCGGCATCGGCGATGTCGATCGTGAACCGTTCGTGGAACGTGCTGAACAGGTGCTTGCGCACCTTCGCCACGGTTTTTCCGTCGACGGTGATCTGGTAGGTCGGGCGGAGCGCGGCCAGCTTGCGGTGCACCTGGGCGACCTCGCGCCCCGACGGGTCGCGGAGGATGAGCCGGTTGCGCAGGCTCAGTATCTTGCCGTCCACGTGCAGGACGGGCCGGCCGGCTTGGTCGGTGATGTCGGAGTCCTCGCTCAGGCGGAACAGCTGCTCGCGGATCATATACATGTTTGCTGCCTTTTCGTTGTAGGGCCGGGTTCAGATGAGGGCATCGTGGGCGGTGGCCTGCGCACCAGTGGGCTGGGCGCCGGCGGCGGGTTTCTCGGGGACGCACATCCACAGCGCGGCAGGACATACAGCGGCCGTCAGGGTGCTGGACGGCTCGATGAGGTCCCCGTCGAGCTCCCTCGGGTGCTCCTGGTTGCTGCTGATCGTCACGTGCTTGGCCTGGAAGGTTTCCATCAGCGGGGCGGCGGGCCGGTGGAGCAGCAGTGACCAGGCCAGCGGCAGCCAGCTGCGCCGCCTGGGGGGCATCAGCACGGCCACGTCGAGCAGGCCGTCGTCGGGCCGGGCGCCGGGCAGCAGGCGCAGCCCGCCGCGCAGCTCGCCGACGTTGCCGACCAGGACGGACCTGGCCCGGCGGGTGAGCGGCGGGGCATTATCGAGGCTGATGCTGACCTGCATCGGGGTTTCGCACAGGTGGCGGGCCGCGGCGATGACGTAGGCCGGCCAGCCCAGCCTGGCCTTCAGCGACTCGGGGGTGTCGCGGAGCATCTGGGCGTCGAATCCCATGCCGGCCATGACGGTAAAACAGCGGCTCTCGACCATCCCGACGTCGAGCCGGCGGCGGCCGCGTGCCGTGGCGACGGCGGCGGCCTTGGCCGGGTCCGCGGGCAGCTTGAGGTTGGCGGCCAGCAGGTTGCCGGTTCCGGATGGCACCACGGCCAGGGCCACGTCGGTACCGGCGAGTTCGCTGGCGCAGGCAGTGACGGTACCGTCGCCGCCGCAGGCGAAGATGATCTCGGCACCGGCCTGGATGGCTTGCCGGGTCTGGCTGCCACCGGGGTCCTCCCAGCTGGTCTCCAGCCACAGCGGCGCGGGCCAGCCGGCCCGGGCCAGCGCGGCCCGGATCTGCCGCTGGCCGGAGCCCCCGTCCTTGACCTTGACGGGATTGGCGACCACGGCGGTGCGCGGCCCGGTGCCGGGGTGCTGGCCGACGGGGTCCTGGTACCCGGGACGGGCCGGCGGGGACGGGCCCGGTTTGCGGAGGTCTGCGTTGGGCTTTATGGCGAACGTGACCGCGGCCAGCCACAGCAGCGCCAGGACGAGGCCTCCGGTGACGTCGAGGGGATGGTGTTCGCCCCGGTACATCCGCGACCATGCGACTAGGGTCGGCATCACCACGGCCAGCACGATGGCCAGCCATCTCCAGACCCCGCGGGTGCGAGGCACGACCAGGACCGCGAGCGCGCCGTATAGGCACATCGTGGCCGCGGTATGCCCGGAAGGGAAGCTGGCGGTAGGCAGGTTGGAATCGAGATGGGTGGCCACGGGCCGGGCGCGGTGGACGACCGTTTCCACGGCCAGGAACAGTCCGAGCTCGCCGAACATGACTCCGGTGACAAACACGGCGGTTCGCCACCGGCGGATCAGGGCGAGTGCCACGGGCACGATAACCAGGCCGATCGCCAGGATCCAGCGGGTGCTGCCGGCCTGGCTCAGGAGGTAACTGAAGGTGGTGAGCTGAGGCGTGCGGTGGGCGGCCAGCCAGCTTGGTATCGCCTCATCGAACGCCGGCGGGTGGCTCGTGATGAGCTTGCCGAGGCCGGCCAGCGCCCCGCCGATCAGCACGAATGATACGACCAGCCGTGTCCCGGCCAGCCATGGGTGAGCGACGGGGACGATGCGGGTGGGACCCAGTTGCGGCGCCGCTTCCGGCGCTAGCCCTTCCGACAGACGGCGGGTCGGCTGGCCGGTATCGGTCCGCCAGTGCCCGAACGCGTGGGTGGTTATCCCGAGCCAGGCAATGCCGAGCAGCCAGCCGCCGACCACGTCCGAGGGGTAATGCACGCCGAGCGCGACGCGGCTGGCGCCGATCACTAGCACGAGCGTGATCACCAGCCCGACGGCCAGCTTGCGCAGGCGGCGGGGGATGATCGGCAGGAAGACCAGCAGCATCACGCCGTAGAAGACGGTGGCGTCGAGCGCGTGCCCGCTAGGGAAGCTGTTGCCGGGCGCGCTTGCGAGGTGGATGGGGACTACCGGCCGTAGCCGCCCGACCAGGAGCTTAACCACGGGGTCGAGGGCGAGCGCGCCGAGGCCGGTCACGGCCAGGTACGTGGCGAGCTGGTACTGCCGGCGTATCAGCATGACGGCCGTGCTGACCGTGACCAGCCAGAACAGGATCGTTCGGCCGCCGAAGCCGGTAATGGCGGTCAGCACGGTCACCGCGGCGTGCCGCCTGGCGACAATGTGGTTGAGGGCGTCTACGGCGTGGCGGTCGCAGCTGGCCAGCGGCGGCCAGTTCCAGCGCACCAGCAGCAGGAGGAGGCCGAAGCCGGTCGCGGCCGCGATAACCGCGGCCAGCCCGGCCAGGCTGCGCCAGGCGAAATGCTCGTACGGGCGCAGCGCGGTTCTGTTAACTGAGTCCATTGTGTGTTTCTCCGTCGGCCTGAGGTGATTGGGTCAGAAAGCTTCGGCTCGGCGCAGGTGCCTGGGCCGCCCGTCCGGGTCGAACAAGATCCGGTACAGCGGCTCGGCCAAGCGCACGGTGGAGGCGGGCAGCGGGGTGGAACGGTGGCGGCGGAGCCTGCCCGGTGGGCGCGGCCCGCGCTGGCCGCCGGCGTACCAGTCATCCAGCCGCCGGGCGCTGGCCGCGAAGGCGTCGAACGCATCCCGCGGGTCGCGCAGGCCGGCATCGTCGCCCTCGGCCCGGTCCAGATGCTCGCGGATCAGGTCGAGCCGCAACTGCCGGGCCAGGCTGTCCCCGTCGGGGGCCTGGCTGATGACGGCGCAGCCTAGCTCGGTGTCGTAGGTCCAGGAGCGCCGGTTGAGGTTGGCTGATCCGATCGAAGCCCAGGTGTCGTCGATGACGCAGACCTTCGCGTGGACGTACACCGGGGTCCCGGCGTGATTCTCCACGCCGTACACGGCGACCCGCTCGCCACCCAGGCGCTGCAGCAGGTCCAGTGAGCGGGCCCGGGCGAGCAGCTGCGGAGCGGCCGCGGATCCGGTCGGCCGCCACTCCTGGTTAAGGCCGGTGATCGGGAACTGCGGCACCACCGCGATCAGCCGCAGGCCAGGCTGGGTGGCGAGCGCCTCGGCGAAACAGCCGACTACATGCGGTGACCAAAGGTACTGGTCTTCCAGGTACACCAGGTGCCGGGCCCCGCCCAGCGCCTTGCGGTAGGCCCGGGCGATGCTGCGCTCGCCGGACGGGGCGAAGGAGTACCCGCGGCGCCGGTACGGGTAGGTGCGCAGCATCTGCACCGCGTCGGTGCCGCACCGGGGCGGGTCCGGTAGCGGCACCGGGCACGGAGGTGGCTCGATTGGGCGCAAGAGCCGGTCACGCCAGCGCCGCAGCGGGTTGCGGCTCAGCGGGGCGGGGTCCTCCCACCGTTCCCGGAACACCGTCTCCACATCGGCGACGGCCGGGCCGTGGATAGCGACCTGCACGTCATGCCAGGGCGGGCGGGGACCGTAGGCCGGGCCGAGCGGGCACGGCTGCTCATCGCCGACGTGGTCGTGGCGGTCCCGGCGGCCGTGGCACAGGTCGATCCCGCCCACATAGGCCACATCCCGCTCGGGGCGGGCGCGGTGGCGCAACACGACCAGCTTCTGGTGGTGGGACCCGCGGGGGCGCACCCGCATGTCCAGCAGGCACTCGCCGCCCGCGGCCACGATGGCCTTCCCCAGATCGCGATGTTCTTGCAGGCTGAACCGGAACCGGTCCAGGTGCGATCTCCAGAGCAGGCCGCGCACGATGACCCCCCGGCTGGCCGCTTCGGCCAGTACCCGCGATACCTCCGTGTCGGGGCCGTCGAGCCGCTCGTCGGGGTCGCCGCGCCAGTCGGTGAACAACAGCAGGTCACCCGGCTCCATGGCACGCACGCCGGCGAGCAGCTCGGTGAAGTACGCGGCGCCGTGCAGCAGCGGACGCACCTGGTTCCCGGTCGTCCAGGCGGTGCCGTCCCGGTGCCGGGAATCAAGGCGCGTGGCCGTGTTGCCGCGTTCAGCGGCGGTAAGGAACCATTCGTCCAGGCCGGTATTTTCCGCCGGGATGCACGGCTGGGAGGCAACCACCGATGTGAGGTTCATGCCTGCCAGCCTGGCCGGGGGAACTCTTCGCGCCAATCGGGCTCATCTGACACCTGAAACCGGACGGCCCCACATCGAGCATAGGGAAATCCCTACAGTGCGCTCTGGAGTCACCCAGGGGAGAAGCCCAGGACACACTGGGGGAAGCCGCCTTGTGCCGCACGGCGGCGGTCAGCGCCAGGTAGCAGGTGCCGGCCGCGAGCCAGGACTCGAGTGGTATCGACCCCCCAGTTCCGCAGCCCAGAGAATCCGAGCTGGGCCGGCAAGATGGCGCTGGAGACTGCGCCTGCGGCCACCCGTAGAAACCATGCCACAGCGGGAGCAGGACGTCAGCCTGGAAACTGACCCAGCCGAGGCCGGGATCCTCACCAGCAACGACACAGCCACGAGCCGATCCGCCCCAACACGGCCCGGGTGAGGAGCGTCAGCGTCTGCAGACTGGCACCGGCCGTGGCACCCAGGAGAAACCCCCGTCATACATCACGAATCCGGGCACCATGAACGAGAAGCCCGCGACCAGCGTCGTCCACAATCCCGTGAAGTGCCACATCGGCCGACGGTGATCCCGCGGCACGATGCCAGCCCGGCTGGTAGAGAAGTCATGGTTTCCCGGCATGCTGGGCGCGCCGTGCCGCACGCTCGTCTCCGAGTCGTGCCCGGCCGGGTAAGATTGCTGCCGCCGCCGCAGGCTCACAGGCTTCGCGTGGCCAGTATGTCCGGGTCCGGTTCTGCAGGCAACGGGGCTGGTCGGAAGGCGCGCCAGTCGCGTAGTTTGGGTTGGTGGCTCAGCCCGCACCGATCCGGGTACTTATCGGCGAGGACCAGCCGATCGTGCGCGAGGGCATCGTACGCGTTCTGGAGACTAGCGGTTTCGAGGTCGCAGGAACCGCCGCCGATGCGCGTGATCTGGTCAGTAAGGCGCGCGTGTACCGTCCGGACGTCGTGGTCACCGATATCCAGATGCCGCCGGATCACGCCGATGACGGACTGCGCGCCGCGCTGGAAATCCGCGCGGCCGATCCCGGTGTCGGCGTGCTGGTGCTGTCTCAGTTTCTCGAGGACGGTTACGCGTTCGACTTGGTCGCCGAGGGTGCTCAGGGGGTCGGCTATCTGCTCAAGGAAAAGGTCGGCGATCTGCGGGTGTTCACCGATGCGGTGCGCCGGGTCGCCGAGGGCGGGTCGGCGCTGGACCCTGATGTTGTTGCCCGCCTGGTCGGGCGCCGCCGCCGGAGCAGCGCCCTCGACCGCTTGACCAAGCGTGAGTCAGAAGTACTGGCGCTGATCGCTGAAGGGTTCTCCAACGCCGGCGTCGCGCAGCAGCTTGTGGTCACTGTCGCCGCCGTGGAACGGCACGTGACCAGCATCTTCGACAAGCTCGGGCTGCACCAGTCACCCGAGCAGCACCGCCGGGTCCTGGCCGTGCTCAACTACCTTCGGTCCTGACCCGGCCCGGCGAACAGCTCGTGCAGGTCCGTGATCGTCAGCGCGGTCTTCGGCACGAATGCGGCCGCGCCGCAGCTTCTCAGGACGTCACTGGGCACGTCCGTCGACACCGCGGCAGGGCTGCCTGACCGTCGCAGGCAGCGGCTAGCGGCTCCAAGCCGTGCGCGGCGAGCAGCTGAGCTGCGGTGTGGCGGAAGGACTCGCTGTCGTCAACGACCAGGATCCGGCAGGCTATACCGGGGATTGTGGCCGCCGACCGCTCCTCCGGGCTATGGGGCCAACCCCACAGTCCCGGTGCGCCGGGCGCGTCGCGCGGTGGTGTGCCGCACAGGCTGCACGTGAGCGGCTGCGGTAGCCCACGGCTTTGGCGAGTGCGACGATGCTGACGGCGCCGGCGATGGGGCCGAGCAGGTAAGCCCACAGGTAAGAGAACCGTCCCGCGAACAGCAGCGGGCCGAACTGCCGGGCCGGGTTGAAGCTCCCGCCGCTGGTCAAGCCGCCCGCGAAGATCAGCACGGCGACGGCGACGGCGACCACCGCGGGGGTCCATCGGCTGAGCACGGGGTGGTCCAGGAACGCCACAACCAATGCCATCAGGACCGCCAGCGAGACAGCCTCGCCGGCGAAGACCGCGTCGCCGGACCACCCCGCGGCGGGCTGGATCGCGGCGTACTCGACTGACGGATGCCCGATGACGGCGCCAAGTACCGCCCGGCCCAGCATCACGCCGGCCAGCGAGCCGGCCAGCTGGGCGGCGATATACGCGGCGGCGTCGCGCCCGGGCAGGCCGCGCAGCAGCCACAGCGTCACGGTGACGGCGGGATTGAAATGCCCTCCCGAGCTGCGCCCGAGTGGCGAAATAATGAGCGACCCGACAACGACGCCGATGACCACTCCGTCGATCACCATGCGGCCGGGCAGTCCAGGTACCGCAGTGGCCAGCGCCGAGTGCGGGCCGAACAGCCACCGGGCGGCAAGCACCGAAGCGAACAGCAGGATCGCCGTGCCAGCGAACTCACTGACCGACGCCTGTAGGTGCGGTCGGTTGGTGACATGCCCGTCATCGCTCGCTGGTGACGCATCGGCCGGGAAAGATGCTGTGTGATGCCTCGCGGAGGCCATGTGGATCACGCCCGGGACGAAAGCGCGTGTCCGCGTGGGGCAGCCGCTGTGCTGCAGCGTAGGCACAGAGGTGGTAGAAGGCGCGCAGGGCCTCGTCGGGCTGGGGCGGTGAACTGGAAATGTGAGCCGGTGCCGTGGTTGCGCACTGAGACTGTCAGCGCGCCGGTGCGCTCGTTCCACAAGAGGGTGACGTCGGTCCCGCTGCTAATGCGGCGCGCTAGCTCCCGCAGCGGCGGGCTGGTGAGGCCGGTGGCTGGCATGATCGCTCCTACGGTTGGCCGGGCATCTCACGGAGCGCTCGCCGGTGCTGGCTCCGCACACGGCCAGCCTCCCGGTGTTACGTCGGCAGTCCAATGGAGCGCGCTTCAGTTCAAGCGCTGGAGTCAGCAGTCGGCATGCCTGGGGATAACCCGAGGGCTGAATCGAGACCAGGCCGAACTACCTCCGGGCAGCCTGGAACCTCGGGCCAGCCCCACCAATTGTGCGGGCCATCCCTAGCCCGCAACTCAAGACCGCTCCATTGGACGGGCGGCGCGGCCGTAGCAGGCTCGGCCGATAACGGGTGCCGAGACGCCAAGGAGCGCACCATGACCAAGACCCTGCCGACAGACCAGCTGACCTTGCCCCTCCAGATGCCGGCCGGCCGCGCCACGCCCCCGCCAGACGGCCGGACGTGCATCATTTCCTCCGAGGTAGGACCCGAGGACAAGCAGGCCCTGCTCGGCCTGTTCGCGCGCAGCAGCCCAGAGACCCGGCGGGACCGGTTTCACCATGCCCTTTCCGTGTTCCCGCAGTTCTACCTGGACGAGATCGCGAGCGGAAAGCAACTGGCGGTGGCAGCGCGCGACACCTGCCATGAAGAGAGCTACGGCAAGGTGCTCGGGCTCGCCTCCGCCGCGTCGGCCGCGACCAGCATCGCCGAATTCGCCGTCTGGGTCGAAGACGCCTGGCAGGGCCGCGGGGTAGGCACCCTGCTCACCCGGGCGATCTTGCGGCTGCTCGCCAAGCAGCACATCAGCACGGTGATCGGGATCATGGAGCCGGGCAACTTCGCGATCCGCCGACTGGTCAACCGGATCGCGCCGGACGCGACGACCCGCTCCCAGGACGGCATGATCATCGTGAGCGTTCCGCTGACGGACCTGGCCGCCGAGCTGGACGCCCGGTCGTGAGATGACAACCCGCGCTCTTGCCCATTTCTCTCCGCCCTGGGTAACCCGAATCGGGGCGGTGATCCTCAGACGGCGGTGGATCTGGATCATCCTGACCCTGGTCGGCCTGGTTTTCGCGGCGCGGACGGTGACAGGCGGCCGCGGCGAGCTGCTCGCCGGCGTCAGCAACCTGCGCCGGGCCTCGTGGATCTGGATCATCCCGGCGATGGCCGCCGAGTGCGGCGCGTTTATCGCGCTGGCCCGCGCCCAGCGGCGCATACTCCGCGGGGGCGGCGTCAACGTCAGCGTGGGCGTGCTGGCCAGGCTGGCGGTCGCCGCCCAGGCAGCCGGGAGCGTGCTGCCGGCCGGCTACCTGTTCTCCGGCGTCGTGGTTTTGCGGGTCCTGGCCCGGCGCGGCCTCAACCAGCTGGTGATCCTCTGGATGCTCGCGATCGCCGGCCTGCTGTACCTCGTCACTCTTCTCCTGGCCGGCCTTGCCGGCGCTGTGCTCACCCCAGCGGGAAAGAACGGTCCTGATCTACGGGTCGCCGCGGCCATCACGCTTGGCGCCCTTGTCACGATCGTCGCGGCCGGGATGGTAGTCGCCCGCCTGCGCGAGCACCCGTGGACGGTACACGAAATCGCGGCGCGGATGCCCGGCGGCCGGCTCAGGGGGCTTATCGGCGGGGACGTGCTGGCGAACGCTTCCCTCGGCCTCCGCAACCATGGGCCGGAGTTAGCGGCTGCGGCACAGAGGAATGGCGTCGCTCCCCAGGGGACGGGTTCCTGGCTAACGGTAACGATGCGTCAACAGCCTTGACACCCTTCAAATACTCGAGCCGCCGTTCAGTGCGGCATGGGCAATCTCGGCGTCAACCTGCTGAGGCGCACAGATCGGGTCAATCTGTCGCGCCGGTGCCGCTGGCGTTTGCTGCTGGGCTTGGTATCGGCGGCCGGGGTGAGGTGGCGGCTCAGCT
>JAJKHX010000295.1 GCA_021154785.1 Nocardiopsis sp. | reverse complement strand
GGCTGGGGCATCACCGCGGCGCTGCAAGGCGGCGCGGACGTGGTGGTCTGCCCCCGGGTCACCGACGCGAGCCTGGTCACCGGGCCCGCCGCCTGGTGGCACGGCTGGCGTCACGACGACTGGGACGCCCTGGCCGGCGCGGTCGCGGCCGGTCACGTCATCGAGTGCGGCCCGCAGGCGACCGGCGGCAACTACAGCTTCCTGGACGAGATCACCGACCGCCGCTACCCCGGATTCCCGGTGGCCGAGGTCGCCGCCGACGGCAGCAGCGTCATCACCAAGCACGACGGCACCGGCGGCATCGTCTCGACCGGCACGGTCACCGCCCAGCTGCTCTACGAGATCGGCGACCCGGCCTACCTCAACCCCGACGTCATCGCGCACTTCGACACCATCCGCCTCACCCAGCAGTGCCCGGACCGGGTCGAGCTGGCCGGCACCAAGGGCAGCCCGCCGCCGGACACCCTCAAGGTCGCGCTCAACATGCTGGGCGGCTACCGCAACACCACCACCATGGTGCTGACCGGCCTGGACATCGAGCAGAAGGCCGAGCACGCCATCACCCTGCTCACCGAGGTCCTCGGCGGCACCGAGCAGTTCGGCGAGTTCGACGCCCGCCTGCTCCGCTTCGACCACCCCGACGCGCCGTCGAACGAGCAGGCCACCGCGCACCTCCGGATCACCGTCAAGGACCAGGACGAGGCCAAGGTCGGCCGGGCGTTCTCCAACGCCGCCACCGAACTCGCCCTGGCCGGCTACGCGGGCTTCCACACCACCACCCCGCCCGCCGGCGCCAGCGCGTTCGGCGTCTACTGGCCCACGCTGATCCCGTCCGCCCTGGTCACCCAGGAGGTGCACCTGCCCGACGGAAGCACCCAGCCCGTTCGGCCGCCGGAATACCCCCGGCCGGCCCCACCCGCTCTCCAGGCCGGATCCACCCCGCCCCCCGAGCCCGCCGGCCCTACCGAGCGCATCCCGCTCGGCCGCCTGTGCGGCGCGCGTTCCGGCGACAAGGGCGGCGCCGCCAACGTGGGCCTGTGGGCCGTCAGCCCGCGCGCGTACGAGTGGCTGCGCGGCTACCTGACCGCGGACCGGCTCCGCGAGCTCCTCACCGAGGCGGCCAGCCTCCAGATCGACCGCTACGAGCTGCCGAACCTCCTCGCCGTCAACTTCGTCATCCACGGCCTGCTCGCCCCCGGCGTCTCCGGCACCACCCGCCCCGACGCCCAGGCCAAGGGCCTCGGCGAGTACCTCCGCTCCCGCCTGGTCCCCGTCCCCGCCGACCTGCTCCCGGACGCCCGGCCCTAACGCTCGCGGACCCGCCCAGTCTTCATCCGCCGTCCTCATCCGCGCCCGGGCCACCAGCCCCATAAAGTCCGGCCTACGTCCCACCCTACGTAGGCTGGGCCCCATGGACATGGTGACCGCGCTGGCCGGCCTGGGCGCCACCGAGGCCAGCATCGACGCGCAGACCAGGGAGCGGCTCGACCGCGACGGCTACGCGCCGCTGCCCGGTATGCTCTCCGCCGCGCAGCTGACGGCGATCCGCACCCGCCTCGCCGAGCTCCTCGAAGCCGAGGGCGACCAGGCCGGCCTCGAGGTGCACCAGGAGAACGGCGCCGACCGGCTCGCCGACCTCGTCAACAAGGGCGCGATGTTCGACCCCTGCTTCACCGATCCCCGGGTGCTGGCCTGCGTCGCGCACGTACTGGGCGACTTCAAGCTCTCCTCGCTCAACTTCCGGGCCGCGCTCCCCGGACACGGCCTCCAGCCGCTGCACGCCGACTACGGCGGCCCGGTCTGGCCCGGCCCCTTCCAGGTCTGCAACTCGGTCTGGCTGCTCGACGACTTCACCGCCGACAACGGCGCGACCCGGGTGGTGCCCGGCTCCCACAAGTTCACCCAGCGGGCCCGCGAGGCGCTCGCCGACCCGGCCGCGCCCCACCCGGACGAGGTGCGGCTGATCGCGCCGGCCGGGACGGTCGTCGTGTTCAACTCTCACCTATGGCACGGCGGCACCATGAACCGCAGCGACCAGCCCCGGCGCGCGCTGCACTCCTACTTCACCCGCCGGGCCAATGGCCAGCAGCTCGACCAGCGGAAGTACGTCCGGCCGCAGACGGCGGCCCGGCTCAGCCCGGCCGCCCGCTTCATCCTGGACATCTGAGCCAGCCGAGAAGACGTGTCAGCTAGCCGAGAAGGAGCCCCGTGAACGACTATCCCGCCTCGATCGTCCCGGTGAACCACGTCGCGCCGGTGCCGCGCCGCGTCCGCGCCTACCTCGGGAACGAGAAGGTCCTCGACACCACCCGGGCGCTGTACGTCTGGGAGTGGCCGCACTACCCGCAGTACTACATCCCGCTCGCTGACGTCCGCCCCGGCCTGCTCGTTTCCGAGGAGCATACCCAGCAGACCGGCCGCGGGCTCGTCGAGCTGCACGCGCTCCGGGCCGGCCATGCGCACCGCCCGCGGGCCGCCCGGCTGGTCACCAAGGCCGCGGTGGACGGGCTCGACGGCATGGTCCGCTTCGAGTGGGCCGCTCTCGACGCCTGGTTCGAGGAGGACGAGCAGGTGTTCGTGCACCCGCGCGACCCTTACACCCGGGTCGACGCGCTGCGCTCGGACCGGCCGGTGCGCGTCGAGCTCGACGGGGTGGTGCTGGCCGACTCGCGGTCCGCGGTGCTGGTGTTCGAGACCGGCCTGCCCACGCGGTACTACGTCAACCGGACCGATGTCCGGTTCGAGCACCTGGTGCCCAGCGGCACCGTGACGTCGTGCCCGTATAAGGGCACCACCAGCGGCTACTGGTCGGTCCAGGCCGGCGGCGCCGTCCACCAGGACCTGGCCTGGGCGTACGACTTCCCCACCCGCCAGCTGCTGCCCGTCGCCGGCCTGGTCGCGTTCTACAACGAGAAGGTCGACACCTTCCTCGACGGGGAGCCGCTCGACCGTCCCCAGACCCATTTTTCCTAACGAGGCAGGGTGGCCCCCCACACTCTCCTGCGTGCGGCCGTGGCGAACAACGCCGCTTGGTGCGACGCGGTGTGCCGCTCCCACGGCTACCCCGGTGAGTTCACCGCGCGGACGTGGCTCAGTCCCCGCCACGACCTGCCGTTCTACCCGAACGCGATCACCCTGGGCCCCGACGCCACGGCGGCCGATACCCAGGCGGCGCGGGACCCGGGCCGGGCTTACGGAGTCAAGGACAGCTTCGCGCGCCTCGACCTGGCCGCCGAGGGCCTGACGCCGCTCTTCGACGCCGACTGGATTGCCTGCGACCCGGCGCTGCCGGAGCGGCCGCCGGTCGAGAGCCCGGACTGGAAAGCGGTCGACGATGTCGCCGGGCTGGTCCGGTGGGAAACCGCCTGGGCCGGAGACGATGAGGTGACCGGGCTGTTCCAGCCGGCCCTCCTGGCCGATCCGGGCTGCGCCATCTTGGGCTTCTACCGGGACGGAGCGCTGGCCGGCGGGGCCATCGCCTACACCGCCGCCGGGGTCACCGGAATCTCGAACATGTTCACAGCCAGCTTGCCGGACGGGGTACCAGCGCCCGCGACGCTGTGGCGCAGCGCCCTACGGGCCGCGGCGGCGCTGCGGCCCGGCTCGCCGGTCGTCGGCTACGAGCACGGCGAAAACCTGGCCGCGGCCCGGGAGGCCGGCGGCCAGCTCCTCGGGCCGCTGCGCGTCTGGACCCGCGGGTAACCCGTTCCGTGGCTCAGCCGTTCCGTAGCTCAGCCGTTTCTTAGCTGGGCCACCATGGCGTCGGCCTGCTCCATGGTGAGCCCCCGGACCAGGCTGGGCATAGGCAGCACGCGATCGCCGCCGGCCAGGAAGACCACCTTGTCGGTCAGGCAGCCGCGCAGGTCCGGATGGCGTTCGGCGATCGCGACCTGATCGTTCAGGATCGCCTCCTGGCGGGCGGCCATAGCCGGCCCCACGCGCTCGTCGAAGGCGCGCTTCAGCCGGCGGCTGATCGCACCGCCGACGAACTTCGTGGCCGCCTCCATGACAAGGCCCGCCACGGCGTCCTCGATGGAGTCGTCGCCGCTGTTGCTGCTCGAGTTGCTGGTCGGCCGGTTGCTGCCCGACCACCGGCTCGGGCGCCGCTGCCCGCTGTAGCCCGGCGGCGGCGGCCCGTCGCCGTAGTCCGGCGGCGGGGGCGGGGGCGGGGTCGGCGCCGGGAACCCCGGTGAGGGCGAGGGCGAGGGAAATCCCGACGACGGCGCGGGCGACGGGAACCCGGACGACGGCGGGGGCTCAGGGAATCCCGATGGCGGCGGCGGGGGAGACCCCGGCGGCACCTGATATCCCGGCGGGGGCGCCTGGTTTCCCTGGGGCGCCTGGTACCCCGGACCGAACTGTCCGAGCCGGCTCCGGGCGATCGCCGCGAGTTCGCCGATCGAATGCACCGTGTCGGCGCGGCCGCACTGCGGGCACACCGCTCCTACCTGGCCATAGGTCACCGGATCATTGTGCTCTTCCGGCCGCTCAGAGGGAAGGATGCTGCCAGGAACGCTATCCGGCCCGGAGCCGCCGGGCCGCCTCCGTCAGCACGGCCAGCTTGCCGAAGGCCACGTCGCGGGGGAGGTACTTCATGCCGCAGTCCGGGGCGAGCACCAGGCGCTCGGCGGGCACGTAGGGCAGCGCCCGCTCGACCCGGGCCTGCACCGTCTCGGCCGGCTCGACGGTCATGTCGTTCAGGTCGAGCACGCCCAGGATGACGGTCTTGCCGTCCAGCGCGGTCAGCACCGAGGTATCGAGCCCGGACTGCGCGGTCTCGATCGAGACCTGGTCGCAGCTGCACGCGGCCAGCTCGGGCAGGAACGAGTAGCCCGCCGGGCGCTCGTGGATGATGGCGGCGTAGCCGAAGCACAAGTGGACCGCGGTCGTGCCGGCCGCGCCCTCCAGCGCCCGGTTGATCACCTTCACGCCGTACTGCCTGGCCGGCTCCGGGCGGGCCTGCAGGTAGGGCTCGTCCAGCTGGACGATGTCGGCGCCCGCCGCGAACAGGTCGGCGACCTCCTCGGCCACCGCCTCGGCGTAGCCGAAGGCCAGCGACTCGGCGCTGCCGTAGTAATCGTCCTGCGCCTGCTGTGACATGGTGAACGGCCCGGGCACGGTGATCTTGATGGTTGCGGCGGTGTTCGCGCGCAGGAACTTCACGTCGTCCACCTCGACGGCGTGCCGCCGCTTGACAGGCCCGGTGATCCGGGGCACCGGGTTCGGGTGGCCGCTGCGGTCGAGCGCGGTGCCCGGGTTGTCGATGTCCACGCCGTCCAGCGCGGTCGCGAACCGGTTGGAGTAGCTCTCCCGGCGTGCCTCGCCGTCGGTCAGGATGTCCAGCCCGGCCCGCTCCTGGTCCCGGATGGCCAGCAGGGTCGCGTCGTCCTGGGCCTGCACCAGGTAGGCGGGATCGACCCGCCACAGCTCGCGGGCGCGCACCCGCGGCGGGAACCGGCCGGCCAGCCGGCCCCGGTCGATCAGCCAGTCCGGCTGCGGGTAACTGCCGACGAGGGAGGTGGGAAACAGCATGGCAGCACCCTACGCCGGCCGCCGTCAGGCGATCCGGCCGCCGTCAGGCGATCCGGCCGCCCGTCAGGCGATCTTGCGGGCGCCGGGCCCGGGGACCGGGGTGACTTCGCGGGCGGACTCGAGAACGTGCCCGGCCGCGCACGCTACCTGCAGGCCCACCGGCTCGCCGCAGTCCCGGTGGCGGATCAGGACCTGCGGGCCGCTCGCGCCGACCGCGTGCTTATCGCCCCACGCCATCAGCGCCAGCAGCACCGGGTAGAGGTCCAGGCCCTTCTCGGTCAGCCGGTACTCGGTCCGGCGGCGCTGGCCGCTCTCCTGGTAGGGGACCTTGCGCAGCAGTCCCTCGTCCACCAGGCGGGCCAGGCGCTGGCTGAGGACCTGGCGGGGCATGCCAGTGCGGCGCTGCATGTCGTCGAAACGGCGCACGCCGTTGAAAGCCTCGCGCAGGACGAGGAACGTCGGCCGCTCGCCGAGGATGTCCACGGTCGCGCCGATCGTGCAGTTAGCCGAGTCGTAGTCGAGAATCCAGGGTCGCGCCATGACCATATGCTAAGTCCAGTTGACAGACTCAGCAATCCGGGGTCATCCTGAGTACATGGATCGAACTCAGGTGGCCGAGACCGCCGTCAGCTCCGGGCATCCCGCGGCCGCCGCGATCAGGCCGGTACGCCCGGCGGACGAGGCCGTGCTCCGCCAGTTCTTCGCCGCGCTGTCCGTGGAGAGCCGCTACCTCAGGTTCTTCGCCCCGGTCACGCCGTCCTGCGGCCTGCTCGACCTGATGGCCGGCAAGCCCGCCCACGTCGACGCGATCGTCGCCGTCGCGGACGGCGTCATCGTCGGGCACGCCATGGCCGCCGACCGGCCCCTACCCGGAGATCCAGTGCCCGGGACTCCCGGCGGGCCGGGGGAGCCGCGGGCGACCGATGTCGGCGTGGTGGTGGCCGACGCCTGGCAGCGCCGGGGCGTGGGCGCGACGCTGATGCGGGCGCTGATCGACCGGGCTCAGGCCCGGGGCGTGACCGCGCTGGCCATGGACGTCCTGCCCGGCAACCGGCGGGTGCTCGCCATGATCACCGGCCACTGGCCGCAGGCCGCCGTCGGCCACGCCGCGGACAGCGTGGACATCCGGATCCCGCTGC
>JAJKHX010000294.1 GCA_021154785.1 Nocardiopsis sp. | reverse complement strand
TCGCCGCCTGGCCATTGAGGCGACGATCCGGCTCTAGCCTGTCACTGGGCAGCGGCCATCATGAAAAGTCTTCGTCCTGGCATTGCGCATAGAGTCACATCTGCCCCTGAGACCCCGATCGCCTCGCCTCGCCTTGCTGGCTGCCTTTCATGATCGCGAAGGATTTACTACGTTTTCCGATAGAAAGTCTTCATGATCATGGAAATCTTGCCGTGACGCTGACTTGTGATCTTCGAATGGGCTAAGCAGGCAATCGGCGGCCAGGGGCGCGGCGCCTTTCGCAAGATCCGCCCATCACAGTCACTACCTTCACGACCCCCATCACCGCGGATCGTAACCCGCGGGAATCTGCGGGTTGTGGTCTGCGATAATCAGCTCTGTTAAGGCAGTTACGTGTGGTGCGGTCACTCACAGCCGGAATTGCACGGCTTATTTTGGATGACGCCTTGGGACGACCGCAATGTGGCGTTGCGGTGGTCAGGACAACTGTTATGTGGCGCTGCGATGGTGATGTGGTCTGTGGCTGGTGCTGGCGGTCTGGCCGGAGGCGGGCCGATGGTGGCGGCGTCGGGGCCGAGGTGGGTTACGTAGCGCGGATGGACCTCGCGCCAGCGCTCGCCCCATGGCCGGGCGGGCGCGCCGTCGAGGTCGGCGGCCAGGCGCTCCCAGGCACTCGTGCCAGCCGGCCCCGTCGCGGGCGGCCTTGCCGAGTTCGCTTGCTGTGATCCGCGTAAGGCCGGACGTTACTGGAGCGGGAACTCCGTGCCGCGTTCGGCTTCGGGGCGGGGGCCGAAGATGCGGCGCTGGGACTCCTCGATCGGGACGTCGTTGATGCTGGCCTCGCGGCGGCGCATCAGGCCGTGCTCGTCGAACTCCCACAACTCGTTGCCGTAGCTGCGCCACCAGCGGCCCGCGGCGTCGTGGCATTCGTACTGGAACCGGACCGCGATCCGGTTCCCGTCGAAGGCCCACAGGTTCTTGCGCAGCGCGTAGTCGAGCTCGCGGTCCCACTTGGCCGTGAGGAACTCGATGATCGCGGCGCGGCCGGTGAAGAAGGAGTCGCGGTTACGCCAGGCCGAGTCTTCGGTGTAGGCACCCGCGACCCGCTCGGGGTCGCGGGTATTCCAGCCGTCCTCGGCGGCTTGCACCTTGATCAGGGCGCTCGGGCGGTCGAACGGCGGTAGCGGCGGGCGGTCGGGCATGAACCTGCTCCGTTCTTTAATTAAAGATTTTTAGTGATAGAGTCCGGGCGTGAGCCTATCACCCGGCGGCCCGGACCTGGCGTCGCTCAGCACACTGGATGACCCGGTGCGCCGCCGCCTGTACGAGGTCGTGACCCGGCAGCCCGGTCCGGTGGGCCGCGACGAGGCGGCCGCCGCGGCCAGCGTCGGCCGGGCCCTGGCCGTTTATCACTTGGACAAGCTGGTCGAATCCGGGCTGCTGGCCGCCACCTATCAGCGTCCGGCGGGCCGCAGCGGGCCCGGGGCCGGGCGCCCGGCAAAGCTATACGCCCGGGCGGACCGGGAGTTCATGGTCACCGTGCCACCCCGGTCCTACGAGCTGGCGGCGCGACTGCTGGCCCAGGCGGTCGAGACGGATGACAGCGGCCGGAGCCGGGCCGCCCTGGGGCAGATCGCACGGCGGCTCGGCACGGAACTCGGCTACGGCTACCGGGCCGAGGCGGACAGCCGCGGCGCGCCCGGCGGCGACGCTCAGGGTGCGTCCAGCGGCGGCACGCGGAGCGTAGCGGCCTGCGACGTGGAGGATGCGCTGACGCGGCAGGGTTACGAGCCGTGCCGCGGCGGCGGAGTCATCCGGCTGAAGAACTGCCCGTTCCACCAGCTGGCGGAACGGCACCGGGAGGTGGTCTGCGGGATGAACCTGACGCTGATCGAAGGACTGGTCGAGGGGCTCGGGGCGGACAGCTGGCGTCCGGTCCTCGACCCGCAGCCCGGTTACTGCTGCGTGGCCCTCGGCGGTGAGCAGCCGTGACGGCATCGCCGCTGCACATGGCCGACGCCCGCGAACTCGACGGGATCGACGGGATCGACGGGATCGACGGGATCGACGGGATCGACGGACTGCACGCGGCGCACGGCGCGGGCGGGGTGGACCTCGACGCGGCCCGCCGGGCGGCGGGCGACTTCCTGGCCGCGCTGGGGATCGACACGGACTCCGACGACCTGCGGGAGACGCCGGCCCGGATGGCCCGCGCCTACGCCGAGCTGTTCACCCCGGAGCCGCTGCGGCTGACCACGTTCGCCAACGATGAGGGCTACGACGAGCTGGTGCTGGCCCGGGCGATCCCGTTCCGGACCGTCTGTGAGCATCACCTGCTGCCGTTCTCCGGCGTCGCTCATGTCGGCTACCTGCCCGGGGAGCGCATCGTCGGACTATCCAAGCTGGCCCGCGTAGTCGGCCACTTCGCGGCCCGGCCCCAGGTCCAGGAGCGGCTGACCAAGCAGGTGGCCGAGTGCCTGTCCACCCGGCTGCAGGCCCCCGGCGTGGGCGTGGTGCTCGAGGCTGAGCACTCCTGCATGACGTTGCGCGGCGTGCGGGCGCACGGCGCCAAGACGGTCACCTCGGCCATGCTGGGGACGCTGCGGGAGGACCCGCGCAGCCGGGCCGAGTTCTTCGCCCTGGCGGGCGTGCCCAGCTGAGAAGATGCCGAAGATAGCCAACCACGACAGGAGAGCGGGAAATGAGCGGGAACAGCGCGTACGTGATCGCGGGCGGAGGGCTGGCCGGGGCGAAAGCCGCGGAGACCCTGCGGGCCGAGGGGTTCGACGGGCCGGTCGTGCTGATCGGCGAGGAGACGGAGCGGCCCTACGAACGGCCGCCGCTGTCCAAGGATTACCTGCAGGGCAAGGCCGAACGGGAGACGATCTTCGTCCACCCGCAGGCCTGGTACGCGGACAACCAGGTGGAGCTGCGGCTGGGCTCCCCCGTCACCGGTATCGACCGCGCGGCGCACGAGGTGACGCTGGCCGACGGCAGCCGGATCGGCTACGCCAAGCTGCTGCTGGCCACCGGCTCCTCGCCGCGCCGGCTCACGGTGCCGGGCGCCGACGCCGACGGCGTGCTCTACCTGCGCCGGGTCGGCGACAGCGACCAGATCAAGGCGGCCTTCCAGACGGCGTCCCGGGTCGCGGTCATCGGGGCCGGATGGATCGGGCTCGAGGCGACCGCGGCGGCTCGCGCGGCCGGGGCCGAGGTCACCGTCCTGGAGGCGGCTGAGCTGCCGCTGCTGCGGGTCCTCGGCCGCGAGGTCGCGCAGGTCTTCGCCGACCTGCACCGCCAGCACGGCGTCGACTTGCGGTTCGGCGTCCAGGTCGAGGAGATCTCGGTAACCGGCGGCCGGGCCAGCGGGGTGCGGCTGGCCGACGGCAGCCAGGTCGAGGCCGACGTGGTGATCGTCGGCGTCGGGATCACCCCGAACAGCCAGCTGGCCGAGGCGGCGGGGCTGGAGGCCGGCAACGGCATCGTGGTGGACGCGGCGCTGAAGTCCTCCGACCCGGACATCTTCGCCGCCGGGGACGTCGCCAGCGCCTACCACCCGCTGCTCGGGCGGCACATCAGGGTGGAGCACTGGGCCAACGCGCTGAACCAGCCGCAAGCGGCGGCCAGGGCGATGCTCGGCCAGGATGTCGCCTACGACCGGGTGCCGTACTTCTATACCGACCAGTACGACCTGGGCATGGAGTACGCCGGGTACGTCGAGCCCGGCGGCTATGACCAGGTCGTCTTCCGCGGCGAGGTGGACAAGCGCGAGTTCGTCGCGTTCTGGCTGTCCGGCGGCCGCGTGCTGGCCGGCATGAACGTCAACGTGTGGGATGTCAACGACGCGATCCAGGACCTGGTGCGCGGCGGCCGCCCGGTGGACCCGGCCCGGCTCGCCGACACCGACGTCCCGCTGGACCAGGTGGCCGCCAGCTGAGAAGGTACCGCGGCTCAGGTACCGGCCCGCCCTAGCGGCGCGGGTGGTTACCGCCCATCAGCCGCCTGAGCCGCAGGATCTCGGTGTCCCGCGCGTCGAGCACCGGCTCGACGACGTTCATCGCGGCGTGCACGGCGATCTCGGGATCGCCGGGTACCCCGTAGCGCAGGAAACTGCGTCCCAGCGCCCGCCGGAGCCTTTCCGCGGTGACGGCCAGCAGGTCGGGTGCCTCCTTGGACGTCTTAGGCGCGCGTCGGGGCGGGCGAGCGGGCGGCGGTATTTCCGCGGGGCTATCCGGCACCGCGAACAGCGGCGTCATCGTCCCCGGCTGCGGCTGAGTCCGCGGGCCCGGGGCGGCGCGCCGCCGCCTGGGGATGGTCGGCTCCGGGAGCATTGGCGTGACCTTCCTGGCAAAGGATTGTCGTCTCAGCGCTAATGCTCCCCCTTTATCGCCCTCATATCGCATATGTCCAGGTCGCACGGCGTGTCACCAATACTGCGGAGGGTGCTTACCGCCACCTTGAAGGCTTATTCCGACGACAATTCCTATCGAATACTTGTGCGTACGAACGCCGTTAGCCTACTTACGCGGTGACCGATCCGGGCTCGGGCCGCCGGGCGATTTCCCGGTGCGGCCGGGAAAGCCAGACGGCCCATTCCGCGCTGATCTCGCCCGCCGTGGTGAGCAGCGCCGGCAGGTGATCGTGAACCAGCCGCTGCGTGGTCGTCTCGGCCGCGTGCACGGTGACGTTCATCGCGGCCCGGACCGCCCCGGTCCCGTCCCGGACCGGGACCGCCACCGAACGCACCCCCGGGGCGAGCTCCTCGTCGGCCAGCGCCCAGCCCCGCGCCCGGATCTCGGCCAGCTCGTCGCGCAGCTGCCCGTCCGGCCGGCCGATAGAGGGCGGCAGCCCGGACCGGCTCGGCTGGGCCAGCGCGGCCGCGACCTGGTCCGGGGGCAGCGCCGCGAGCAGCACCTTGCCCTGCGAGGTCTGCACCGCCGGGAAGTGCGTGCCGATCTCCACCCGCAGCGCGATCAGCTTGGGCACCGAGACGCGGGCCACGTAGACGATATCGGACCCGTCGAGCTGGGCCATGGAGGACGACTCGCCGGTGCGGGCGACCAGCGCCTCCAGGTGCGGCCGGGCGATGTCCCACAGGCCCAGCGAGCTGACGTAGGCCAGGCCGAGGTTCATCACCTTCGGCGTCAGCTCGAACGACCCGCCCGCGGACCGGACGTAGCCCAGTTCCTCCAGCGTGAGGAGCAGGCGGCGGGCGGTCGGGCGGGCCAGCCCGGCCGCCGCCGCCACCTCGCTCAGCGACATGACGCGGTGGTCCGCGCCGAACGCGGCCAGGATGTCCAGCCCGCGGGCCAGCGCCTCGACGAAGTCCGGCCCGTGGCCGCGTCCCGCCATGGGAGGGGCTACTCCTCGCCGAACAGGCTGCCGCGCGCGCCGTGCGTGGACTCGGACTTGTACTCGGTGTACTGATACGGGTTGTCCAGCACTTCGGTCGACGGCAGGTCCGGGTTCATGCCGGCCGCCCAGGCCTCCTCGCCGAGCTCGGACCGCAGGTGGGCGACGGTGCCCTCGACCGCGCGGCGGGCCGCGGCGAGGTCGGCCCCGACCAGCCGGTTCTCGTGCTTGACGACCCGGCCGTTGACCAGGACCGTGTGCACGTCCCCGCGCTGAGCCTGGAAGGCCACGTGGCCGTAGGGGTTCACCAGTGGGAACGACACCGGCGAGGCGTCGTTCTTGATCAGCACCACGTCGGCCTTCTGGCCGGGCGCCAGGCTGCCCAGGTCGTCACGGCCCAGGGCGCGGGCGCCGCCGCGGGTGGCCCAGTCGACCACGTGCTCGGCGCGCAGCTTGTGGTGGGTGACGGTCTCGCCCTTCATGTGCGCCTCGAGGTGCTCGCGGGCCCGGTCGGCGCCGAGGGTGGTGCGCATGGCGGAGAACAGGTCGCCGCTCCACCAGACGCTGGTGTCCATCGACAGCGCGACCGGGATGTCGTGCTGGCGGACCTGCCAGGTGGGCGGATAGCCCTGCCCCGCGCTCTGCTCCGACTCGGTCGACACCGAGATGGTGCCCCCGGTGGCCGCGATGCGCTGGTAGGAGTCGGTGCTGAGGGTGGCCGCGTGCACGTACACGGTCTCCGGGTGCATGAACCCGTTCTCGTGCATCAGCCGGATGCCGTCGTCGTTGGTGGCGCCCCACACCCCGGCGTGGGTGGTGACCGGCAGGCCGAGCTCGCGGGCGACCTCGAACGCGGGCTTCTCCGGGAAGGACGGGTCGCCGGTGACGTCGAAGGCGAGCTGGTACCAGAGCAGGTCACCGGCGGCGTGCCGGCCGAAGAACGACCGGACGGCCGGGTCGGCGGTCCACTCCCAGGGGCCGGCCTGGATGTTGCCGTAGGCGAGCACGAACCGCCCGGGCACCGAGCGCAGCGCGTCGAGGGCGGCCTCGGCGTGGTCAGGGGTGTGCAGGTTGTGCGACCAGTCCACGGTGGTGGTCACGCCGGCCTCGAGGGATTCCCAGGCCGAGGCGAGGTTGCCCGCGGCGATGTCCTCGGGGCGGAACTTGCGGCCGTGCTCCAGGTAGTTCCAGACGAAGTACTGGGTCAGCGTCCAGTCCGCGCCGTAGGCGCGCATCGCCGTCTGCCACATGTGCCGGTGGGTGTCGATCATGCCGGGCATCACGATGCCGCCGCTCGCGTCGATGACGAGCGCGCCCGCCGGCGCCTCCAGGTGCGGCCCCACCGCGGCGATCTTGTCCCCGGTCACCAGCACGTCGGCGTCAGTGAGAACGGTGTGCGCGTCGTCCATGGTGAGCACGGTGCCGCCGCGTAGCAGCACGGGACGGCCGGCCGCCACCTCGTCGGGGTTCGTCATCGAGACCTCCGGGTATCTTCACGCGGACGAACGTCCGCCTTACGATCGCGTGAGCGGGTTGCTGCCACTGTCAACCATCCCCGTTTGGTATGTCAAGGTTTGGATTTGCCCTTGACCTTGACACGTATCGGCGCAGGTCTAGGCTGGTCCGTACGCCAATCATGGACGTTTGTCCGCATTGCGGACAATCCTCGACGAAAGGACGGGCGCGGATGACGGAGGCCCAGGCGGAGAGGGGCCAGGGACCGCTGGCCGGACTGCTGGTGGCGGACTTCTCCCGGATCCTGGCCGGGCCGTACGCCACCATGCTGCTGGCCGACATGGGGGCCGAGGTGGTCAAGGTCGAAGGTCCCGGCGGGGACGACACCCGCACCTGGCAGCCGCCGGTCCGGGAGGGCGTCTCGACCTATTACCTCGGCGTCAACCGCAACAAGCGCTCGGTCGGGCTGGACCTGAAGGATCCCGGCGACCTCGCCCTGGCGCGTGAGCTGGCGCGGCGCGCGGACATATTCGTCGAGAATTTCAAGCCGGGCGGGCTGAAGCGCTTCGGGCTCGACTACGACACCGTGGCGGCCGCCAACCCGGCCGTGGTGTACGCCTCGATCAGCGGTTTCGGCAGCGGGCCCAAGGGGGCCGGGCTGCCCGGGTACGACCTCATCGTCCAGGCCACCTCCGGGCTGATGAGCGTGACCGGGGACGCGGAGGGCGAGCCCTACCGGGCCGGCGTGGCGGTGTTCGACGTGATCTCGGGCCTGCACGCCACCATCGGCGTGCTGGCCGCGCTCAACCACCGGCACGCGACCGGCGCCGGCCAGCACGTGGAGATCAGCCTGCTCGCGTCGGCGATGTCCGGCCTGGTCAACCAGACCAGCGCCTACGTGGCCGGTGGGGTGGTCCCGTTCCGGATGGGCAACAGCCACCCCAGCCTGTTCCCGTACGAGCCGCTCCCCTGCGCCGACGGCGAGCTGATCATCACCGCGGGCAACGACCTGCAGTTCCGCAAGCTGGTCCAGATCCTGGGCGTGCCCGAGCTGGCCGACGACCCGCGGTTCAGCCGCAACGAGGACCGGACGGCCAACCGGGAGGAGCTGCGCCCGCTGCTGGTCGAGCGGCTGGCGACCCGGCCCAAGATGGAGTGGTTCCGCGAGCTGACCGGGAACGGGGTGCCGTGCGGGCCGATCAACACCATCGACCAGGGCGTGGCGTTCGCCGAGGAGGTGGGGCTCGACCCGGTGGTGATCGTGGGCGAGGGCGACGAGGCGATCCCGTCGGTGCGGCACCCGATCACCTTCTCCGCCACCCCGGCCAGCTACCGGCTGCCGCCGCCGCGGCTGGACCAGCAGGGGGACGAGATCCGCCGCTGGCTGTCTGAAGAGGAGAACGGCAGGTGACCGACGGGCTTTCCTTCCCCACCTCGCTCGGTACGTCGACACCCGATCAGATCCGGCTGCTCGGGCAGGACCTGACCGCGGACCTGATGGGCAAGGTCAGCTTCGGCGAGCTGGCCTTCTGGCTGGTCACGCTGCGCCGTCCGACGCCGTCCGAGACCCGGGTGTTCGAGGCCGTGCTGGTGGCGCTGGCCGACCACGGGTTCACCCCGACCGCGATCGCCGCGCGGGTCACCTACCTGTCCGCGCCCGACTCGCTGCAGGGAGCGCTGGCCGCGGGGCTGCTCGGCGGCGGGTCCCGGTTCCTCGGGGTCACCGAGGACTGCGGGATCTACCTGCACGAGGTGCTCGCCGGGCTGAACGGCACAGAGTCCTCGAACACGGTGCCCACCACGGACGAGGGCTGGGACGCGGTCGCGCTCGCCGCCGTCCAGCGAACGAAGGCGGCCGGGCGGTTCGTGCCCGGGCTGGGGCACCCGATCCACAAGGTGACCGACCCGCGGACCCCGGTCCTGATCGGCATCGCCGCCGAGGAGGGCCTGCGCGGCCCGCACCTGCGGCTGTTCGAGGCCATCGGCCGGGTGCACGAGCAGGTGCTCGGGCGCAGGCTCCCGCTCAACGGCGCCGGCGTCTGCGGCGCCGCGCTGGCCGACCTCGGGCTGCCGGTGGAGCTGCTGCGCGGCTTCGCGCTGCTGGCCCGGGCGGCCGGGCTGCTCGGCCAGATCGCCGAGGAGCGCCGCCGTCCCATCGGGATGGACATCTACTCGGCCGTGGACCGTAACGCGGTATACGCCGACCCGTCTGAGTCCTGAGTCCTGAGTCCTGAGAAGGGAGCCCCGCCCCCATGGCTAGCGTCTCCGCGGTTATCGCCTC
>JAJKHX010000293.1 GCA_021154785.1 Nocardiopsis sp. | reverse complement strand
TTCCTTCAGCTGCTGTTCTCGCGTCATGGCGGCGGCCCTCTACCCCGGGTCGGCACATTAAACGTCGCCCGGGCCGACGCGACCCCCTGACCTGGCACGACCGTCAATAGCGTCGGCCGTCGCGGTCACGATGCTGGCCGCCGGATGCTCCTCCGGCGGATCCGGGAGCGGCACGACGCGGCTCAAGCTGGAGAAGACGAACATCACCGCGCCGCGACCGAGGCAGCCATCGAGAAATACCTGGGCATCCCGAAGCAGTCGGCGGCGTTCATCTCGCTGCCGACCTTCCCGCTCGGCATCGACTCGGTGCGGCTGCAGCGGGTGGTGAGCGCGATGAGCAGGTTCGGCCTGCTGCCGACGAGGAGCAAGTTCCAGGTCAGCAGCATGATCGGCGGCTAGCCCGCCCGGGTGTGGACGCAAAACGGCCGGTTGCTGCTAAGGAACCGGCCCGTCGCCGGGATCGCCGACTGCACCTGCAGCCCGCGGATTGCGGTCCGCCCACTCCGCGGCTTCCCCGGACTTACTGTCCTCGTCGCCGTCGCCCCCGTTCTCGGATGTGGCGTCAAGTTCACTTTGATACTCGGCCACATCGGCCTCCTGGTCGTAGCCGCCCGGCTCGTCGGGTCCGCGACCTGCTCCACCTGGTTCACTGCTCATGCCGCCTGCCTTCCCCGGGGACCGCGCTTCATTCGGCTGGATCATGCCACCATCACCGAGGCAACGCAGTAGCCATTCCACCGGAGGTCAGAGACATGAAAGGGCGTGAGCCAACTGTAGGCCGGGTCTTGTGCAGGTGCTTCGCTGACCTCGGCTGACCATTCATGCTCCTTGGGTGATTGCATGCTCTGGCCCCCGGTTTAGGTTGAGGCTGCGGCGTCACCGGGCCGCTGCCGTTCGGAAGGACACGCATGGCCGTGAGCGATGACGACATCGTCGATGCCTACTTGTACCTGCTGGGCCGGTTCCTCGTCCTGAGGCAGGAGAACCACGACATCCGGGTCGAGCAGGCAGGCTACAACACGATTAAGTACAACCCGCTCGGGGCCGAGGCGGCCGAGTTCGTGAACCCGAACCTGGACGTCGCCTACCTGGAGGCGTGGATCGCAGTCGATCCCGATCACGCTGTCGTCATGAATGTGCCGCCGGTCGTTGACCGGTACTACACCGTGCAGATCCTGGACGGCTGGGGCGAGGTCATCGCCAACGTCAACCAGCGGACCTACCCGGACCACCCGCACGGTCAGGTCGCCTTCGTACTGGCGGGCACGAGCCCACCGGTTCCGGACGGTGCCGTGCGCATCGACCTGCCCGCAGCCAAGACGAAGATCCTGGCCCGGGTTGAGCTGGCAGGCGACCCCGGCGAAGCGCTGCACCTTCAGCGCCAGTTCACGCTGGACGTTCCCGATGGGATCGGGGTAGAGCCGCCGGTCCAGGTCCCGGACTTCACCAACTCGGCGCTGCTCGGCCCGGAAATCTTCACCCTCTCACCCCAGGTGCTGGCGTCCTATCCGGACGCCATGCCCAGCGCCGCCCAGCACCAGGGCACGGTCGCCCGTGTCGTCGCGGAGATGACCACCGCCAGCGGCGCCCAGCGGGTGGCTGACGTCATCGGCACCAAGGCGGTCCCCGCGTTTTTCGCCGGTGCGAAGGGCTTCGGACGGCACGAGGGTGGCTGGTCCGTGTCCTACGCCGCTGGCCGGTTCGGTGACGACATACTGGCCAGGGACATCATCAACTTCGGCGGATTGTGGGCCAACACCACCGACGAAGCCATCTACTTCGTCGGGCTCACCGACGCGACCGGAACGCTGCTGGACGGCTCCCGCACCTACGAGGTCCGGTTCCCAGCCGATGCGCTGCCAGGCTCCGTCGTCGGGGCGTTCTGGTCATGCACTCTGTATTCGGTACCCGATTACCATGTCGTCCCGAACAGCATCGACCGCTGGAACCTCAACTCCACGATGCCGCTGAAACACAACCCCGACGGCTCGCTGAGCCTCTGGCTGGCCCCCCAGCAGCCCGAAGCAGCACCGCAGCCGAACTGGCTTCCCACCCCTGCAGGCCAAGGATTCGCCCTCACCCTGCGTCTCTACGTCTCGAAACCAGAAGTACTCGACGGACGCTGGTTCCCGCCCCCGCTGACCACAGGCCTAGTGTGACCTTGGGGAAGGACGGCCCTAACGGGCGTCCGCTAGCCGTCATGCATCGTTGACAGAAAATTAGTTCCCTGGGGACCGCACCTTGCCGCCACGGAGCGGCGGATTTGATAAGGGGCGGCGGCTCATACGCTTGCCCGCGATCGGACTGCCTCCTGGCATGCCCGCTTCAGCCCGATATGAGCCGCCGCGAGGGTTCCCTTATCGAATCCGCCGTGGCCTTGGACGCCTGGAGTCGAACCGCGGTCCGCGTCGGTACTTCGCTGTAACGCGCCAGCCGACCGGCGCCCGCCCAGGCGGGCTGAAGGCACGCTGACGTTCTGGAGGACTCTAACAAGTACCTGATTTGACGGTGTGCGAGACGGGCAGGGCGACCAGGCTTGCTCGTATGCAACCAGCAGAGCTGCCCATGTGCTGCTGGTCAACGCCGCCGGATTCTTCATCCCCAGGCCGTTCCTGGAGCGCGACGGCCCGTTCTACGACTCCTACCTCAAGCTGGACCGGGATCTTCTTCACCCATACCGTCGCCCGCGGCGTCATCGACCGCGGCCGCGGCGCGTGGGCCACACCCAGCTAGGGATGGAGACCGTGGTGGTGAGCACTCAACATGATGCAGCGGCCGAGATCGGGAGCACGGTCTACTTGCCGCCGCGCAGCTAAACGACGGGAGACACGAATTGAACCAGACCTGTGATCGGTGCGGCCCCGCGGTCCGAGCGACGTACCGCGTGGACCGTCAGGGCGAGCTTTACCTGTGCAGGCACTGCGCAAGCCACCACTGGTCGGCGCTATCCGCGCAAGGCTGGACCATCTGGCCCGCCGGCGAGCACGCGGTCGCGCCGCAGGCTAACCACTAAAGACCGCGGACGCGGCCCGCCAAGCTGACCTTGGGCAAAGCAGATCCAGCTTCACGGTGGACATCCACCGCCGACCGCGCGACGCAGAGCCCGGTCAAAGAGGACCAGTCGGACGACGGCCAACCACGGTCCCCCCACTCCCGGCACCAGCACCCGCCGGACATCATTGGGCAAAGCATTCCCCCGGTATTCATCGCCCGCGCGGGAGTGGCGGAACTGTCGTTCATGCGCGGTTCTGATCACCGCCGTGCTCTCCCAGGGGAGTCATGGACGCTGTCATGGGACAGCATTCGGTAGCGCTGCTGGCGGACATGTCGTGCCCGTATCACCGGGCTCGCCATCGGACCGACGCGGCCGCGCGACGAGCGGGACAGCCGCTAACCTGCGCCACCGCGCACCGGGCCGGTTGCCGCCGAGGCTGAAGAGACCGTCCTTGATTCACTCGCCCACTTCCCGGATCTGCCTGTCCGCAGTCAGCGCCAGCCCGATCAGGGCATGCACGGCGCCCAGGCCGACACCAGCCGCCAGCCCATGCTGTGGCCTGCTGCCTGCCACCGTCGAGCTGCCCATCCAGTGGCCGGTCTGGTGCTTATCCATCGCGGAACGACGCCGTGCTGCACACCGTGACAACCGGGAACTAGCCAGATTGGGGGTGTGGTGACCAGGCCGGTAATGCACGCTTTCACCGAGCGAGCCGCCCCAGGCATCGGTGCCCGCTTCAACTGACCGCAGCTGAAGGGGGACGGCCCCGCTCTTTCCGCATCCGGTGAGCGTACGACAGCCTGTCCCGTGCTCACCGGAGGAACTCCACTATGGCGCCGGCCGATCCGTCGCCGCCGGCGATGCGTGGCACACGGCAGGAAGGATAAGAATGCCCGCAAACACCGATGTTTCGTCCGCGATTGTGCGGAGCCTGATCCCGGCGCGGATGGACCGGCTGCCGTGGACGCGGTTTCCTACCAGGCTGGTGATGCCACTGGGGACAGCCTGGATCCTCGACGGGCTGGAGATCACCCTGGCCAGTTCCGTGGCGGGGATCCTGACAGCCCCAGACACCTTCCGCCGTCACCGCGACCCAGGTCCCGCGGGCGCCGATGCCGAGAGCTCACTACTCGCCCAAACTCCAAGCCGGGCGACCCCTCATCGGCGGCCGCCTGACCACAGGAGGCCCCAGCGCACACTACGAGCAATTCCGCGTCTCACCTCGGAGGATTCGATGACCATCCACGCCTGCCGTTATCTAGCGGCAAGAGGAAAGCACCGCGCGAAAGACCAAGCCAGCCCGGATCAGCATCACACGCCTGGCCCACGGATACATGCCGGGTCTCGCTCGGAGGCAGAACGGCGGCACACAGGTCAGCGGCCGGATCACCCGGTTAGGAGCATCTGATGGTAGTGGCCGGCCGGCGTAACCCGCCGCGGAGCGGTGGCCCTGCTGCGGGGCGGCTGGCTGCGGGGACGCGGCGGCTCGTTCCTGGTGCGCTACGGCGCGATCCGCAGGATCGCTGGGCGGCGGTATTCGGGCGAATCGCCGGGTACTCGTTCGCGGTGGCGGTGGTCAGCGGGGTCCTGCTGCTGCCGTTCTTCCGCCCGTCGATGGCCACCGTCGTGTATCACGGTTCCTATAGCAAGCTGGACGGCGTCCCGGTAAGCCAGGCGTACCGGTCCGTGCTGGCCATCAGCTTCGACGTCCGCGGCGGATTGCTGATCCGCCAAGTGCACCACTGGTCGGCGGACCTATTCGTCGCGGCGATCTGCCTGCGGCTGCTGCGGGTATTCTTCCGCGGCCGGTTCTGCGGCCGGGCGCTGCCGGACTGGCTGATCTGGGTGACGCTGCTGCCGCTGGGCATGCTCGCGACCTACACCGGCACCCTCCTATCCGACGACGGGCTCTCCGGTGGCAGCCTCAGCGTGGACACCGGCGTGCTGCTGTCCGTGCCGGTGATCGGGACCCACCTGGTGTTCGCGATCTTCGGCGGCGCGCCCCCCGGGCATCAGATCATCGGCCGCGACTACTGGGTGCACATCCTCGTCCTCCCGGCCCTGGCCGGCGCGCTGCTGCTGGCCAGCTTCCGGCTGCCGCTGCGGTGGCCGCGCCGGGTGCGGCTAGATCCGCTGCTGCCGTTCACCTGCGCGGTGCTGGTGTTGCTCGGCGCGATCGCGCAGATCAACCCGGTATGGCTGATCGGGCCGTACCAGCCGGGCAGCATCAGCGCCGGCGCGGCGCCGGACTGGTACATGGGGTTCCTCGACGGCGGGCTGCGGCTCATGCCGGCCTGGGAGCTGTCGCTAGCCGGGCATCCGCTGGCTCTCGGCGTGCTGATCGCGGGCCTGGTCCCGCCCGGCCTGTTCTTCACCGCCCTGGCCCTGTACGCGATCGCGGACCGGCGCATCACGGGCGGGCGGCCGCCGCGCGGGCTGCTGCCGCCCACGCCGGCCGACCCGGCCAACCGCACCGCGGTCGGCGTGGCCGGCGTCACGTTGTACGGACTGCTGTGGGCCGCGGCAGCCAACGACCAGATCGCCTACCACCTGCAGATCCCCCTGTACACGGTCACCTGGATATTCCGGGTCCTGGTGCTGGCCGGGCCGGCCCTGGCATTCCTGTTCACCCGGGTCATCTGCCACGCGCTGGCCGACCGGCGACGCGACGAGGAACTGCATGGCTGGGAAACCGGGCGGATCGTGAGGAACTCCCAAGGCGGTTATGACGAGATCCGTGAGCCAGCCCACCGGGCAGCGCCGCCTGGCGCAGATCCGCCCGGACCGGCGACCGCCCGTCCAATCGTGGAAGGAGGCCCGATGTCATGGACAGGTCGAGCTTGATCGTTGTCGTCATACCCATCGTGATTCCGATTGCCCTGTTCACGGGCATAGCCCTGCCTTTCATCGCTGCCAGCCGTTCCGGGCGCCGCCACGCCAGGCGGCGGCTGGCATCCGCCGATGCCCGGAGGCGTACCGGTGCCGCCGCGCGGAAAGCCAGACCGCAGAAACCCGGCGCTCATGACGACGCCCCCGCCGGATACCTGTACGTCCCCTGCGTCCACAACCCCCACAACGACTACTCCGCCGGGACGCGCCGCTGGGTCCAACAGGTGCCGATCGTCAAGAAGACGGCGAAGCTGATCTACTACACCAGCGACAGCTGGGACCGGCGCGAGGCCGTTGTCAGCCCTGGCTGCATCAGCCGCGAACAGCTCGAGACCGACACCCGGTGCCGCGATAACTGTCCGAGGGATATCGCTGCTGGCCTGGTGTGCGCTCTACACGGCCGCGGCCACCGCCACTGCGTGCATGTCCTGTCCCCGGGCCGTCAGTGCCACGCGCCCGGCGGGTGCGGAGACGACTGCCTGGCAGACACCTGCGGCTGGCGGTGCGCACAGCACGGCTACACGTGGGAGCACTGCCCGCACGGGGAAGACCGGTGCCGTCACGGATACCCGGCCGGCGTGATCCCGATTCCCGGCCACCGCCCCGGATGGGCCGGCCGGCTCTTCTTCGCCACCCGCCAGGCCGCCGAAGACTACCTGCACCGCAGAGAACGCGAGCGAGCCCAGCAGGCCGCACCGCAAGCACCGCTCATCAAGGAACTGCGCCGCGCCATGGCCGACGCCCACCCCGACCGTGGCGGCACCGCCGAACAGTTCATCCAAGCGCGTCGGCGATACCAGACAGTGCTCCGGGCCGCGCGAGTGTAACGTGCCCACCTCGCCGATCCTGGCAGACACGACCACGCACGCCTCGCGACGAACAGATGACGGCCCCGGCCAAGGAATGCCTACCAGTCACTGGACGGAACCATGCGGCGGCCGTAGGCCGGCGGACAACCCGTTCATCCCAGCTGGCGTGAGGGGTTCCGGACCGCGCTCGGATAGGCCACCCCGACGGGCTGCCCGGCGGCCCGGCACAAGCGCCCGCCACCGGAGCCCGGCAAATCTAGATTCCTCAATCGCAAGAAAGGATCCCAATGGTGATGAACCAACTCGTAGACAGCCCCGGCGCGCGGTCCCGGATCATGATCGTCGGCGCCGGCTATGCCGGATATCACTGCGCGCGGCACCTGGAACGGTCACTGCCGCGCGGGGCCGCGGAGATCGTGATCGTCTCTCCGGCCGATTACATGCCCCACACGTCGCTCCTGCCCAAGTCGGCGCCGGAACTGTCGATCCGCGGCATATCGCGGTCTCCCTGTCGGCCACGCCGCGGCGCACCCGCCACGTTTTAAAGTGGCGGATTCCGTGTGACCGGCCCGCTTGCCAGCCGCGCGGCGTTGGCGTCGTCGGGCAGTGCTCGGTGGAGTTGCAGGCGGGAGCTGATCTCGAGCTTGGCGAAGATCTTGCCCAGGTGGTACTGGACGGTGCACGTGCTGATGAACAGCCGGGCGCCGATCCCCGGGTTCGACAGGCCGTCGCGGGCCAGCCGCGCGATCTGGGCCTCCTGCGCGGTCAGCTCCTCGTTCATGGCCACGGCGGTCCGCTTGCGGGCGGTCTCA
>JAJKHX010000292.1 GCA_021154785.1 Nocardiopsis sp. | reverse complement strand
TCCGGGTGCTCACGGGTGGCCCGGGTGACCGCCACGGCGTCGCCGACCAGGCGCTCGTACCGGGAGCCGGCCAGCCCCGGTAGCGGCGCGCGCAGCGCCACGATGCCCTTCTCGGCCGCCGCGTCCTGGTAGCCGACGGCCAGGCGGCAGATCCGGTCATGCACCGATGTGGACAAACGGGTGGTGCCCACGTTGTCGTACGGGTTCATCGACGCGATGACGCGGAACGTCGCGGCCGCGGTCACGGTTCCGGCCGTGGGCACCGTGACCTGGCGTTCGGCCATCGCGGTGAGCAGCGTGTTGATAGTGTCCTCGGGCGCCCGGTTGAACTCCTCGATGTACAGGAAGCCGCCCTCGCGCATGGCCCGCAGCAGCGGGCCGTCCACGAAGTTGTCCGGGCTGTAGTCCTCGCGCAGCACCCGGGCCGGGTTATGGTGCCCGACCAGCTTGGCCGGGGTCAGGTCGGCGTTGCCCTCGACGAAGACCAGCGGGATGCCCCACTCGGCGGTGATGGCCCGCAGCAGGGTGCTCTTGCTGGTCCCCGGCGGTCCCTCCAGGACGATGTCCCGGCCCGCGGCCACCGCCGCGAGCACCAGCGTCAGCTCGCGCTCGCGGCCGACCAGATGGGTGGCCACCCGGTCGTAGGTGGCCGCGAGGTCAGGACCTTCGCTCATTTGACGAGCGAGCCCGCGTCGATGGGCAGCGTGACGCCGGTGACGTACCTGGCCTCGTTCGACGCCAGCCAGAGCACCGCGTTGGAGATGTCGACCGGCTCGACCCACGGGATGGGCAGCGCGTTGAGCTCGGCGAACCGGGCGCCCAAGACGTCCCGGGTCCGTTCGGCCTCGGGCAGGTCGGACGCGAACAGCTCGTAGGTGGCCGCATTCTGGATCATGTCGGTGTCGACCGCGGTGGGGTGCACGCTGTTGACCCGGATCATGTCGGGCGCCAGCTCCAGGGCGAGGGTACGCATCAGCCCGACCACGCCGTGCTTGGCCGAGGTGTAGTGCCCGATGTGCGGGATGGCCATCAGCCCGGCGGTGGAACTGGTCAAGATGATCGAGCCGCCGCCCGCCGCCCGCAGGTGCGGGATGGTCGCCTTGACCGCGTGCCAGACGCCGGTCAGGTTGACGTCGATCATGTCCTGCCAGGTCGTGTCGTCGAGTTCCTCCAGCGAGCCGAAGCTGAAGATGCCGGCGTTGGCCGCGACGATGTCCAGCCGTCCGAGCTGGGCGACTCCGTCCTCCACAGCCGCCTTGACCGCGCCGTAGTCGCGCACATCCGCCTGGGTGGCGACGATGCGCCGGTCCAGCGCCTCGATCTCCTTGACCGTCTCGGCCAGGTCCTCCGGGGTCGACATCGCGTACGGCACGCTCGCCACCTGGCCGCACAGGTCGACCGCGATGATGTCGGCGCCCTCCTGGGCCAGCCGCAGCGCGTGGCTGCGTCCCTGCCCCCGCGCGGCGCCGGTGATGAAGGCGACCTTGCCCGCCACCCGTCCTGCCATTGCTTCTCTCCTTACCTGATGGTGTTGCCTGCGTCGACGGTGAACTCCAGGCCGGTGACGTAGCGGGACTCGTCCGAGGCCAGGAACAGCACCGCGTTGCTGACGTCGGCGCCCTCCTCGGCCAGCCGGACCGCATGCGCCCGGCCGTGGCCGCGGGCGGCACCGGTAATGAAGGCGACCTTGCCCGCCACTACTTCTTCACCGTGAAGCCCGCGTCGACCGGGAGCGTGACACCGGTGATGTAGCGGGCGTCGTCGGAGACCAGCCAGACGATCGCGTTGGAGACATCCGCCGCCTCGATCATGTCGACCGGGAGGGCGTTGACCATGGCGTCGGACAGGCTCGGGTCCTCGGCCAGCCAGGCCTGCATGATCTCGTTGACTACCATCGGGGTGTTCACGCCGGTGGGATGGACCGAGTTGACCCGGATGCGGTGCGGGGCCAGCGCGTTGGCGTAGGAGCGCATCAGGCCGACCACGCCGTGCTTGGAGGCGGTGTAGCCCAGGCCGCCGCGGGTGGGGCCGCCGATGCCGGTGATCCCGGCGGTGGAGCTGGTCAGGACGATGGCGCCGCCCGCACCGCGCTCGATCATCGACGGTTTAGCGATCTCCACCGTGTTGAACACGCCGGTGAGGTTGACGTCGATCACGTCCTGCCAGGCCTCGTGCCGCTCCTCGCCCAGCGACATCGGCGCGATGCCCGCGTTGGCCAGCACGATGTCGACCGGGCCGAGCTCGGCCACGCCCGCCTCGAACGCCGCGCGCAGGCCGGCCTCGTCCCGCACGTCGGCCCGGCGGGCCACGATCCGCCGGTCCAGCGCCTCGACCTCCTTGACGGTCTCGGCCAGGTCCTCCGGCGTGGCCATCGGGTACACGACGCTGGCGATCTGGCCGCAGATGTCGACCGCGATGATGTCGGCGCCCTCCTGGGCCAGCCGTATCGCGTGGCTGCGCCCCTGTCCCCGCGCGGCGCCGGTGATGAAGGCGACCTTCCCCTCGAGCTTCCCTGCCACTTGCCCAGCTCCTTTCACTTCGGTCACAGTCAGTGGCGCTTTGTCGGCAGTTTTGGTCGTTCCAACGACCAAAACTGCCGACAAAGAAAGTTGGCCGGGATTAGCCGCCGGGTCTGAAGCCGGCCAGGGGGCTCTCGTTGCAGGCCGACTCCGGCGGACGCCGGCTAATCGTCACGGGCACCGGCTGGGTTCGGTGTGAGTGGTCCCCGGACGGCCGTGGCGCCGCGGTGCTGCCCATGGCGGCCAGGGCGTGCTCGCCGTGGCCCTTGACGCACTCCGGGTCGGGGCCGTCCAGGGGCAGCCCGGTGAAGAACTTGGCTGCCATGCACCCGCCGCGGCAGGAGTCGTAGGCCGAGCACGACTGGCAGGCGCCCCCGGTCTGGGGCCGGCGCAGGTCGGTGAACAGTTCCGACTCCCGCCAGACGGTGGCGAAGCCGCCGGGGCCGCGGACGTTGCCGGCCAGGAAGCTGTCGTGGATGGCGAACGGGCAGGCGTACACGTCGCCCACCGGGTCGATCAGGCAGACCACCCGGCCCGCGCCGCACAGGTTGAGGCCGGGCAGCGGGTCTCCGTAGGCGGCCAGGTGGAAGAACGAGTCGCCGGTCAGTACCTGCTCGCCGCGGGCGGCCAGCCAGTCGTAGAGCTGCCGCTGCTGGGCGGCGGTGGGGTGCAGCTCGTCCCACACGTCGGCGCCGCGACCCGAGGGGCGCAGCCGGGTCAGCCGCAACTGGGCGCCGAACCGGTCGGCGATCGCCTTGAACTCATCGAGCTGGCCCATGTTCTGCCGGGTGATCACCACGGAGATCTTGAAGCCGCGGAACCCGGCCGCGGCCAGGTTTTCCATCGCCCGCAGCGCGGTGGCGTAGGAACCCGGGCCGCGCACCGCGTCGTTGACCTCGGCGGTGGCGCCGTCCAGGGAGATCTGCACGTCAACGTAGTCGCTGCCCGCCAGCTGGCGGGCCCGGTCGGGGATGATCTTGATCCCGTTGGTGGAGAACTTCACCCCGACGTGGTGGGCGGTGGCGTAGTCGACCAGCTCCCAGAAGTCGGGCCGGACGGTCGGCTCGCCGCCGCCGATGTTCACGTAGAAGACCTGCATCCGCTCCAGTTCGTCGATCACCGCCTTGCACTCGGCGGTGCTCAGCTCGCGGGGGTCGCGGCGGCCCGAGCTGGACAGGCAGTGAACGCAGGACAGGTTGCAGGCGTAGGTCAGCTCCCAGGTCAGGCAGATGGGCGCGTCCAGGCCGTACTGGAACTGCTCGACCAGGGCCGGTACTGTCACAAGGCCTCCCGGGCCCGGATCATCTGGGAGGCGGCCAGCGCCCCCAGGGCGGTGGCGTACGTGGGCAGTTCGGCCTCGGTCACGCCCGCGTCCCGGCAGGCCGCCCGCGCGCTGGGGGAATCGCCGAGCGAGCTGACCACGGTGAGCAGGGCCGGGCTCTTGAGGAACGACAGGCGCCTGGTGCCGAAGTGATAGAGCAGCGCCCCGAACCGTTCCGGGCGCACTGACACCTGCGGGTGCAGTTGCCAGGGAAGGTCGAGGTCGAACCCGGCCCGGGTGCCTGGCATCAGTACCTCAGTAGACACCGCACATGCCGTCGATGGACACCTCTTCCACCAGCAGGTCGGCGTCCGCCAGCTCGGGTTCTTCCACGGGGGCCTCGGCGATGTCAGCGGTCGCGGTACGTTCGCTCATGACACTCTCCCACCTCAGGCACGGGCCCACCTGCTGAATACGGGCCCAGCTGCGCAGATACGGACCAGGGGCGCGGCGTTACCATTTCCGTCACGCGGTGACGAATATATTCGGATGTTAACGTCACCTTGTGACATAAGCAAGGCTTGTCCGCGTGAACTCTTCCCGTGGGAGGCAGCCCGTGCTGACCGGTCCGACGTCAGCTGACAGCGCGGCCGCGACCCGGCGCGGGCGGCCGCCCGGCACCAGCCGGCGTGAGCTCGAGCTCATCGCCCTGCGCCTGTTCACCGACCGCGGCTTCGACAACACCACCATCGAGCAGATCGCGGCCGAGGCCGGGGTCAGCAAGCGGACGTTCTTCCGCTACTTCAGCTCCAAGGCCAGCGTGCTGTGGAGCGAGTTCGACCACGAGGTGGAGGTCATCCGGGCCGCGCTGGCCGAGGTGCCGGACGAGGTGCCGATGATGGAGGCCATCCGCCGCGCGGTGGTCGCGGCCAACCACTACGGGCCGCAGGACGTCCCCGAACTGCGGCTGCGGATGAACCTGATCGGCCTGGTACCCGGCCTGCAGTTCAGCGCCGCCCTGCATTACGACGCGTGGGAGCGGGCCATCAGCGAGTTCGCCGCGACCCGCATCGGCCAGCCCGCCGACTCGCTCTATCCGCTCACCGTCGGCCGCGCCACCCTGGCCGCCTGCCGCGCGGCGTACGATCGCTGGTCCGCGCGGGCCGACGCCGACCTGACCTTCTACCTCAACGCGGCGCTGGTCGCGCTGGCGGCCGGATTCGATCCCGGCGCGATCGCGCGGAACGCTAGCGAAAGCGATGCACAATGAGAGCATGACGAGTGAGACCGGGAGACGTAAGCGCGGCACCATCAGGACCGCCGAGATCGACCTGGCCGAGGCCAGGAAGGCGTTCTTCCTCATGGTCGGGTTCATCGGCCTGATCTGGCTGCTCCAGGTCTTCAACTGGGCCGACCATTACCGGCTCGACCAGGACTACGGCATCCTGCCGCGTAACATCGGGCGGCTGCCGGAGATCTTCACCTCGCCTTTCCTGCACTTCAACTGGGAGCACATCGAGGGAAACTCGGGGCCGCTGTTCGTCTTCGGGCTGCTCGCCGCGTACCGGGGCGTGTACAGGTTCCTGGGCGTAACGCTCGTCGTCGCGATTACCAGCGGGCTGGCGGTGTGGCTGTTCCAGGGCGGCACCGAGCTCACCGTGGGCGCCAGCGGGCTCATCTTCGGGTACTTCGGCTACGTGCTGGCCCGGGGCCTGATCGACCGGAACCTCATCGACTCGCTGGCCGCGGTGGTCATGGCGCTGTCCTACGCCTACATCCTGACCGTGGCCATCCCCGGCACGCCCGGGGTGAGCTGGATCGGCCACCTGGGCGGGCTGGTCGGCGGGATCGCCGCGGGCTGGATCTTCCGCAGCACCAAGCGCGGGCTCAACGTGGCCCGGACCGGGCCGGCGGTCAAGGGGCCGGACAGCACGGCCCGGGCCAGCGCGTCTCCGGGCACGGTGGCCGTGCCGGTCAGCAAGGACAACCCGCGGGCCGACCTGCACAAGGAGCTAGGCGACCTGGGATTGTAGGCCGAAGCTGGCCAGCGCGTCGGCCGAGGTGCGCAGCGACTGGTCGAGCACGGCCTGCCGGCGGCTGCCGTCCATCAGGTTGGCACCCATGACGGCCAGGTCGCTGGGGCCCGGTGTCATGACCGTGACGCGCTTGCCCTCCGCGCGCAGCATCTTCGCCTGGCGGACCAGGGCCCGGGTGAGCAGCTGCCGGAACTGGCGCTCGATCCGCAGGTCGGGCCGCAGGGGATGGTCGGGCTCGGTGGAGGCCATCGGCGCGAGGACGTAGACCTCGTCCACGTCGGTTCCCCGCAGCGCGCCGAGCGAGGTGGCGGAGCGGATTCCGCCGTCCACGTAGCGGCGGCCGCCGATCATGGCGGGCGTATACCAGCCGGGGATCGAGCAGGAGGCGACCACGGCGTCGGTCAGCGCTGCGGGCGGCGCGCCCGGCTGGCCGAACAGCACCCGGCGCCCGGTGTCGTAATCCATGGCCGCGATCCAGGTGCGGCCGTCCACCCAGGGCGACGGGGCGGCAGCCGGCCCGGCCCCGTCCTGGTCGCTCGCATGCTGGTGGCGCCCGCGCTGGTAACGCTCATGCAGCTCGCCGGCCAGGGAGCGCAGGGCGGTGTGCTGGCCCCGGCCGTGCGGCAGCCAGCCGCTGGCGCCCACCCACGGCGGCACCTGCAGGGTCAGCGCCGCGTAGGCCAGCGGCAGCGAGCCTGGCCGGGGATACGGCAGTGGCGGCAGCGGCCCTTCCCGCGCCGCGAGCGCGGCGGATTCGCTCAGCTGCCCGGTGACGTTCCCGTGCTGCCAGGCGGTGATCTCGGCCAGCGAGGCCCGGCAGCGCAGCGCGGCCGCCAGCACGCTGCCCGCGCTGGTGCCGACGATGAGGTCCACCTCGGCGACCGGCCCCGGCAGCCGCTCCTGCAGCCGGACCAGCGCGCCGGTCATCCAGGCCGCGCCGAGCACGCCGCCCGCGCCGAGCACGAGCCCGATCCTGGGATCTACGGACGGTGAACGGCGCGTCACCCGGTCGGGAGCAAAGGTCATAGTAGACATAGCGGGCTCCGCTCTACCCTCGCCTGGCACGTTACACATGCGGGGCGGTGGGAGTTACCTGATGGTAACTCCGGCCTAGCCGCGCCGGCGAGATCATAGGGGCCGTGAAGGCCTACGACTACATCGTTCGTTCGGCGGGGCCGTCGAGCTGTACCCCGGCGCGGAGATCCGCACCGACGCGGGGCTGCGCGATTCCATCCGCCGCACGGTCGACAGCTACTACCACCCGGTCGGCACCTGCCGGATGGGCTCAGACGACGCCGCCGTCGTGGACCCCGAGCTCCGCGTCCTCGGCAGGGGTGGGCGATTCTGGGTCTAGCGGATTTCGGCGGTGTCCGGTTGGCGGTGCCATCGCTTTCCGGGTTGCTACTTGAGCTCGGTCTGGGGCCAGAACGCGATCCCCGCGTCCTGGCGCGAGGTGGACGGATTTTCATACTGGCGATATCGTCGCTGGTCAGCCACACTATTCGGATGAGTGATCGGGGACTTGGGGTAGAGGCTGACCGGATCCTGGTGGCGCAGCTGGCTGGCGAGGCGCGGTTCCACGCGCGGTGGCGCCGGCTCAGCACCGAGGAGGAGGCGGCCGCGCTGGCCGGCCTTCGCGCGCTGGCGGGCGGCCGGGCTGACCTTCTGGCCGAGGTGGCCGGGATCTTCGAGGGGACGTCGGAGGGCGAGCTGGACGAGCCGCTGGCCCTGTGCGCCGCGTGGCTGTGCCGCCAGGCCGGGGCGGACCCGGCGGCCATTCCGGCCTGGATCGAGGAAGGCCGCCGCCGCTCGGCCAACGCCCGGCAGCCCCCGTTCTCCGGCGGCCGGTTCTCCGATGGCCAGCGTGGGTAAGGCGCCACTCCCGGCCCAGCCGCGCTCATGTTTCACTAGCAGGCAGCTTCACTAGAGCAAGGGGAGGACCCGATGCACCCGTCCCGGCTGCCCTTCAGCGGCGCGCACTGGGCCGACCACGTCGCCCGGCACGCCTTCGCCATCCCGGATTCGGTGGCGATCCGGTACGAGGGCGAGTCGATCACCTGGGCGCGGCTGCACGACCGGGTGCGCCGCGCGGCGGCCGCGTTCGCCGGGCAGGGCGTCGCCCGCGGAGACCGGGTCGCGGTCCTGATGACGAACCGGCCCGAGTTCGTCGAGTCGGTGCTCGCCGCCAACGCCATCGGGGCCATCGCCGTCCCGGTCAACTTCCGCCTCGCCCCGGCCGAGGCCGCCTACATCCGGCAGGACAGCGGCGCCTCGCTCGTCGTCACCGACCCGCTGCTCACCCCGCTCGCCGCGGCGGCGGCCGGCGAGACGGCCCAGACGCCGACGCCCGTCCTTACGACCGGGGCTGACGGATCCTACGAGGCTCTGCTTGAGGAGGCACAGCCAACGGAGGGCGGGGACCAGGCCGCGATCGACGAGCGCGACGTCGCCCTGATCATGTACACCTCGGGTACCACAGGCCGCCCCAAGGGCGCCATGCTCACCCACCTGAACCTGCTCATGCAGGCCATCACCGGGATCCGCACCTCGCGGCTGCATGACGACGGCAATGTGGGGCTGGTCAACGTGCCGCTGTTCCACATCGCCGGCATCGGGGGCCTGGTGCCAGCGTTGATGCTCGGCACCACGTCGGTGATCATGCCCACCGCGCCGTTCGACGCGCAGACCACGCTCGACGTCATCGAGGCGGAGGGCGTCACCTCGCTGTTCCTGGTGCCGGCCCAGTGGCAGGTGATGTGCGCCCACCCCGACGCCACTCGCCGCACCCGGTCGCTGCGCACCATCTCCTGGGGTGCGGCGCCGGCCACGGTGCCGCTGCTGGAGACCATGGCCAAGACGTTCCCGGCGGCCGAGATCGTCTCGGTGTTCGGCCAGACCGAGATGTCACCGGTGACGACGGCGCTGCCCAGCGCCGACGCGGTCCGCAAGATCGGCTCGGTGGGCAAGCCGATCCCGACCATCGCCGCGCGGGTGGTCGACGAACAGATGAACGACGTGCCGCGAGGTGAGGTCGGCGAGATCGTCTACCGCGGGCCCAGCCTGATGGCGGGCTACTGGAACAACCCGGCGGCCACCGCGGAGGCGTTCGCCGGCGGCTGGTTCCATTCCGGCGACCTGGTCCGGGAGGACGAGGAGGGCTTCTTGTACGTCGTCGACCGGAAGAAGGACATGATCATCTCCGGCGGGGAGAACATCTACTGCGCTGAGGTCGAGAACGTCCTGTCCGGCCACCCGGCGGTCGCCGACGTCGCGGTGATCGGCACCCGGCACGAGAAGTGGGGCGAGACCCCGATCGCGATCGTCGTCCCGGCCGACCCGGCCGCGCCGCCCACCCTCGAGGACCTCACCGGCTGGACGGCGGGCCGGCTGGCCTCTTACAAGAAGCCGACCGGCCTCGTCGTCCTGGACGAACTACCCCGCAACGCCTCGGGCAAGGTCCTCAAGCACGAACTGCGCGCCCGGTACGGCGACTCCTAGATCCGGCCAGGCTATTAGAACGGCGGCTCGTCGCCGAAGCTGCCGCCGCCATCGGACGCCCACGGGTCGGTGTCGCCGCCCCCGCCGCCTCCCTGGGATCCCTGACCGCCGGAAGGCCGCCCGCCGCCCCCGCCCGAACCGCCCGAGCCGTTCCTGGCGATCCGGTTGACCTTGGCGGAGGCGTTCCGCAGGGACGGGCCGACATCGTCGACCTCGACCTCGTACACGGTCCGCTTCTCGCCTTCCTTGGTCTCGTACGACCGCTGCCGCAGCCGTCCGGACACGATCACCCGCGTCCCGCGGGT
>JAJKHX010000291.1 GCA_021154785.1 Nocardiopsis sp. | reverse complement strand
GCGTTGTTGACCAGGCCGTCGAGACGCCCCCAGCGCTGTTCGGCCGCTGCGACCAGGGCAGCGGCGGTGGCCGGGTCGCCGATGTCGCCCTGGATGTACACGGCGTCGCCCAGCTCGGCGGCGATGCGCTGGCCCGCTTCCGCCGAGGACGCCGAGTTGACGACGATCCCCGCGCCGAAGCCGGACAGACGGCGGGCGATCGCCTCGCCGATGCCGCTCGACGAGCCGGTGACGATGACGGCCTTACCGGTGAGGTCCATCAAAGACCTCGCGAGGGGACTGCCGCCTTCAGGCGGCAGGGGAATCGCGTGCCCGGCCAGCGCGGCGCGGCTGTTAGATAGGTGCGGCGTGCATAATTGTTGGCATGGCCCGCGAAGTTCAGGTTTCCGCTGGCGGCGCGTACGACCTCGGGTATCACGTGGTGTTCTGCCCGAAGTACCGCCGCCCGGTTCTGGACGGGCCGGTCAAGGACCGCTGCGAGGAGCTGATCCGGATCAAGGCCGCCGAGCATGGGTGGCGGATCATCGCCCTGGAGGTCATGCCCGACCACGTGCACCTGTTCGTGAAAGCTCACCCGAAGCACTCCCCTTCATACATCGCGAACCAGTTCAAGGGCTTCACTAGCCACGCTCTGCGGGCCGAGTTCCCGCACCTGCGGACCCGGCTGCCGACCCTGTGGTCGAAGTCGTACTTCACCGCCACCGTGGGCGCGGTGTCCGCCGCGACGGTGCGCCGGTACATCGACACCCAGTACGAACGGCCGTGGCGCAAGGAGAAGACCCGTTGAGGCGGGCGTACAAGTTCCGCGTCTACCCGACATCCGGGCAGGCGTCCCGGCTGGCGCAGTGCCTGCGCGACCACCAGCGTCTCTACAACGCCGCTCTTGAGGAGCGGCGCGAGGCGTGGCGGATGCGGCGCGCCAGCATCCGGTACGGACAGCAGTCCGGCCAGCTCAAGGACATCCGCGGCTTCGACCCCGACCAGGCACGGTGGTCGTTCTCGTCCCAGCAGGCCACCCTGCGGCGCCTGGACAAGGCAATGGCCGCGTTCTACCGGCGCTGTAAAGCGGGGCAGAAGGCGGGTTACCCGCGTTTTAAGGCACTGGACCGGTGGGATTCCGTGGAGTGGCCGAGCGACGGCGACGGGTGCCGGTGGAAGCCGGACATGGGCCGCGTGTACCTTCAGGGCGTCGGTCACGTCAAGGTGCACGCCCACCGCCCGGTGCAGGGCCGCGTCAAGACGATCAGCGCCAAGCGGGAGGGCCGTCGCTGGTACGTGGTCCTGTCTTGTGATGACGTACCCGCGCGCCCGATCCCTGCCACCGGCCGCGAGGTCGGCCTGGACGTGGGCGTGGCCAGGTTCGCGACCACCAGCGACGGGGAGGTTATCGCCAGCCCGCGGTACACCAGGAAGTCCGCTGATGAGATGGCCGCTGCGCAGCAGTCCCTTTCGCGTAAGCAGCGCGGCTCCGCGAACAGGAAGCGGGCCAGGGCGAAAGTCGCAGAGGTCCACCGCCGCGTGCGTAACCGCCGCGCCGACTTTCACCACAAGACCGCGCGGGCGCTCGTCCGCGAGTGCGACGTCATCGCCCTGGAAGACCTCTGCATAACGAACATGACCCGCTCGGCCAGCGGCACGCTGGAAGAACCGGGAACCAACGTTGCCGCCAAGAGCGGCCTTAACCGTTCGATCCTCGATGCTGGCTGGGGCCAGTTCATGAGCATCCTCGCAGGCAAAGCGGAAGACGCTGGCCGGCGAATCGTGCTCGTGAATCCCCGGAATACCAGCATCACCTGCCACCAGTGCGGGGCGAGATGCACCCGCCCCCGGCAGGACACCGTGATCTGCCCCGCGCACGGCGCGATGGACGCCGACGTGAACGGGGCCAGAAACATCTGCGCCAGGGCCGGGCTGGGCTCTGGTCAGGCCGATGCGGCCTGAGAAGCTGGCGGCTTCAGCCGTCAGAGCAGTCACGCTGGTTCCCTTCGGCTGGCCGGCCGGCCGCAGTGCATCCGGGCGGAAGCCTAACTGGCGGCTCAGGCGAGGTCACTGGTGCCGCCCGGGCGGCGCCCGGCCGCCGGCCCGCTGGCCGCCCGGTCATGGGCGCTTACGCGCTCGGGATGAGTGGGCGCGAAATGCTGGGGGAACGCTAGATTGCGGCACCGCTGGTGGCGCAGCGCCCCGCACGCGGGGCACTCGGATTGGCGCACCGCCGGTTCCAGCCGGGCGCGGGTGCCGGCATCGAGCTTGCGCGGTTCCGGCGGAGCGGGAAACCTCAGCGGTCGCCGCGATTCCAGTTCGGCCAGGAAACGCCGGTACTCGCTTTCGCACTCCTCGCACCGGCAGCCCTTCGTCCAGGCCAGCACCGTGCCGTGCGGCGGCGGCGCGGGCGGCAGGTTGGCCCATGCGGTCATGTGTCCACGGTAAGACAGCGGCTCCGGTCAGCGGGCCGGGCGCCCGAGCAGCTTGTCGATACTGCGGCGCTCGCGTTTGGTCGGACGGCCCGCACCGCGGTCCCGGGCAGCCACCGGGACAGCCTCCTGACGGGGCGGAGGGGGAGGGCTGTTGTCGATGTAGCACGCCACGGCAACCGCGGCGCTGACACGCTTGGCGATGACCTGCTGGACGACCACGACGCGTTCGCGTCCCTCGCCGCGCAGCCGCACCTCGTCACCGGCCCGCACGGCATGCGCGGGCTTGACCCGGACTCCGTTGACCCTGACATGCCCGGCCCGGCACGCACCCGCCGCCGCCGAACGGGTCGCAGCCAGCCGCACCGACCAGATCCAGCTGTCCACCCGCCCGGCCTGATCACCCGCCACCGCCACACTGTAACGCGATACCCGTTCACCGGCTCCGCCCGGCCGCGGATACGGGAAATCCCGGGGGAAGTCCTGGCCGGGTGTCGATCGGCGCGAACGCGTTCGTAGGGATAGTGAGTGAGCGGCAGCCGCCCGGGCTGCCCGTGAGCAGAGCAGAGGAGCTGGAGATGACGCTGTACCTGATCGCCTTCAACGACGAGTGGGTGCCCGACCTTACGCTGGAGGAACTGCGCGAGAGGGGCGCGTCCGCCCGGGCCCTGATCGAGGAGATGACATCCGCGGGCGTCTTCGTCTTCAGCGACGGCGGCCTGGACGCCTCGACCGCCCTGTGCAGCGTCGACCCGGGCGGCGGCTCGCCCGTCTTCACCGACGGGCCGTTCACCGAGACCAAGGAGCACCTCGGCGGTTTCGCGGTCATCGACGTACCCGATGATGCCGCCGCGCGGTACTGGGCCGGCCGGATCGCGGTCGCCGTCGGCTGGCCGCAGGAGCTGCACCGTTTCCCGCATCGCGCGCTGAGCGCAGACCCCGATCCCGAAGCCCAGCCCTGACGGCAATGTCCTGACGGCACGGCCTAGCGGACGGAGATGGTGAGGGCGGCTGGAGCCTGGCGCTGTGGTCCTGTTTATACCGGACCCGAGCCCGGGTAGATCGGTGGAGGATCCGGCCGGGGTGAGGGGAGGTGCGGCGCATGGCTGGCAAGGGCGGCCGGCTCGCCGGACTGGATCTCGGCTTGAAGCTCACCCCGGACGCCGAAGCGGCCCGTCTGGCCACGGCTCAGGACCGGCTGCTGCAGTTGCGGCTGGTACTGGGCGGCCTGATCGGGGACAGCCCGCAGCTCGGGCCGCCGGTCTGCGTGGTCTTCGAGGGGTGGGACGCCTCCGGCAAGGGCGGTGCGATCAAGCGGCTCGTCGCGCCGCTGGACCCGCGGCACGTCCGGGTCGCCCAGTTCGGCGCGCCCAGCTATGACGAGAAACGGCATCACTTCCTGTGGCGGTTCTGGCCGGCGCTACCCGGCTGGGGCGGCATGGCGGTGCTGGACCGGTCCTGGTACGGCCGCGTCCTGGTCGAGCGAGTCGAAGGCTTCGCCACCGAGGAGCAGTGGCGGCGCGCCTACCGGGAGATCGTCGACTTCGAGCGGACGCTGGCCGACGAAGGCATGATCATGGTCAAGTTCTGGATGCACCTCTCGTCCGCCGAACAGCTCAGGCGGTTCCGGGCACGGCAGCGCGAGCCGCTGAAGACCTGGAAACTGACTGCCGAAGACTGGCGGAATCGCGATAAGCGGCCCCAGTACAAGGCGGCCGTGGAGGAGATGCTGGACCGGACCGATCACCCAGCCGCACCGTGGGTGCTGGTGGAGGCCGAGGACAAGCGGTGGGCCAGGGTCAAGGTAGCCGAGTCGGTGGTGGCAGCCATCGAAGCCGGCATGGCCGCACGGAACATCCCGGTCCCGCCCGCACCCCAGGCAGCATAGGACCGAACGGGATAGGTCTTCTGTGTGCCTTACCCGTCCTTTGCCTGGTCCGGGTCATCGCGTCCGGCGGGGAGTTCCGGGGCGGTGTCCCCCGCTGCCTGCTCCTGGAGCCGCCGGACCTCGTGCTCGATGACCGCCTCGCGGTTCACCACGGTCCTGACCAGGTTGATCCCCATGAACAGCATCGGGAACGCCGGCCAGAAAAACCCCCGCCCGGCCGCCGCGATCCAGATCACCGTGCAGATGATGCTCGGCACCAGGAACGCCGCCAGGGACTCCTCCACGTCCTTGCGCCACTTCCGCGCCCCCCGCGTCCGCAGATCCGCAGCCGCAAGCGCGGCCGGCGCCGCCGCCGGGCCGTCCGGCAGCACCAGATCGGCGACCAGGGCCGGCAGGTCACCCAGGGTCTTACTGCCGTACAGGGCGCCCAGCCGGTCGTCGTACTCCTCCCGGGCCAGCCGCCCGTCCGCGTACGCATCAGCCAGCACCACCCGGACCACCTCCCGGTCGGCGTCCGACGCCCGCATCGGCGCGTGCCCGGGCTGCCGCGGGTCCAGGCGGAACGACTCCCAGAAAGCTTCCACGGGAACACCGCCCTGTCCGCTGCCAGCATCGTGATTCCTGCCCCCATTATCCCGCAACCCGCCCACGGCCCCGGACCACGCTGCGTCCAGGAAGAGGCGAGGGGAGCTATTGACGCTCCGGGGCCGGGAATCCTAATGTGAGCGATGGCAGTGGTATGTAAACGCTTAGATGTGCGATCTGCCCTGATCGCGGCTCCGCCGCGCACGTTTGCCGACTGTCAGGGAGAAAGCACACGGGGAGGGACCGGCTGACCGGGTTCGGCGTTTCTGCGTCCTCTACGCTCTACGACGTCGCGCGGGCGGCGGGGGTCTCGACGGCTACGGTCTCCCGGGTGGTCCACGGCCAGGACCGGGTCCGGCCGTCCACCCGGGCGCGCGTGCTGGAAGTGATCGAGGCGCTCGGCTACGTTCCCGACAGCGCGGCGCAGAGCATGGTCCGGCAGCGCAAGGAAGTGATCGGCCTGCTGGCAGTGGAAAGCCGCAGCCCTGACACCGATGTCGAGCAGCAGGGCCTGCTGTTCATCGAAGAGGTACTGCGCGGCGTGGAGGCCTCGCTCGGCGAGATCGAATGGTCGCTGCTGATCGCCTTGCTGCGGGACGACGACCCGGCCGGTGCCTACCGGCGGATGCAGAAGATCTCGGCCAAGGTCGACGGGCTGCTCATCGCCGAGGGGATCGTCAGCTCCGAGCATCTGGCGCGAGTGGCGGCCCGGGTCCCGGTCGTGCTGGTCGCCGGCTCCCCCGGCGAGCCGCACGCCGACGTCTTCGGCGTCGACAACCGGGCCGGCACCAGGGCGGCGGTCGGCCACCTGGTCGAACGGCACGGCCGGACCCGGCTGTTCGAGATTGCCGGGCCGCCGGCCGCCCCGGACGCCCGGGAACGCCGCAGCGCCCTGGAGGAGGCAGTCGCGGCGCACCCGGGCGCGACGCTGACCGGGTCCTTCCAGGGCTGGTTCGCCGCCCTGAGCGGCCAGCTGGCCGTACGCGAGATCCTCGCGCGGCCGCAGCGGGAGCGGCCCGATGCGATCGTCTGCGCCAACGACCAGATGGCGATCGGAGCCATCCGCGAACTGCAGACGGCAGGGGTACGGGTCCCGGCCGACATGGCCGTCGTCGGCTTCGACGACATGCACGCCGGCGCCCTGCTCAACCCGCCGCTGACCACCGTCCGACAGCCCATGCGGCTCCTGGGCGAGCGCGCCTGCGCACGCCTGCTGCAGCGGATCGCCCAGCCGGCCCTGCCCCGCCATGTCGAACGGCTGCCCGCCGAACTCGTCATCAGGGAAAGCTGCGGCTGCGGGCCTGGCGAGGCCGGCGCGGTCAGGACAGCCTGAGCACCATGCGCGGCGCGGTGCCGAATTCTGTTTCCGCGACGCCGCTGTCGGTGAAGCCGGCGGCCCGGTAGAACCCCATCGCGTGCGGATTGGCGGTGACCTCCAGGCGCTCCACGCCCCGCGCCCGCAGGACCTCGGCGGTACGGGCGACGAGGGCGGCGGCAAGTCCGCGCCTGCGGTAGTCCGGGTCCACGAACAGGTCTTCCAGGTCGATGGTGCCGTCGGCTTCGGCCCAGGTGGCGAAGCCGACAACCGTGCCGTCCTGCTCCGCGACATGAGTGCGCCCTTCGGCCAGTCCCGCTGGCCCCAGGATCAGGTATTCCGGATGAGCGAGGAGGCTGGGACGGTCGCCCTCGTTCGACAGTGACGCGCGGCGGTACACACTGCGGGCGGCGGGCAGGTCGGCGGATGTTCCGAGCCGGATCATTCCTCCAGTGTGCCGCAAGCGGCCCGGGCATACGATTCGGTAAACGGGTTGCCAGCCGGGCTGCCGGGACGGCTGGGAGATAGGAGTACCGATGAGCGGCGGGGCGAGGCGGGTACTGGTCACCGGGGCGTCGGCTGGCATCGGCCGGGCCTGCGCCGAGGACCTGCATGCGGCCGGCTGGGCCGTTACGGGCGCAAGCCGGCGCGGCACGGCCCCGGGCGGCTGGGCCGGCCTGGTCATGGACGTCGACGATGACGATTCGGTGCGCGCTGGCGTGGCCGGCATGCTGGCCGCCGGCGGCCGGATCGACGCGCTGGTCGCTTCGGCTGGATGGGGCCTGGCCGGCGCGGTCGAGCAGTGCACCCTCGCCGAGGCGAAGGCTCAGCTGGAGACCAACTTCTGGGGTTGCGTGCGGGTGGTGCAGCAGGTGCTGCCCGCCATGCGGGCGCAGGGCTCCGGGCGCATCGTCCTGATCAGCTCCATCGGCGGCGTGATCGGCATCCCGTTCCAGGCTTTCTACAGCGCGAGCAAGTTCGCCCTGGAGGGCCTCGGCGAGGCCCTCGCGTACGAGGTGGCGCCCCTCGGGGTGCAGGTGACGCTGGTCCAGCCAGGCAACATCAAGACGGACTTCACGGCCAGCCGCCTGATGGCGCAGGCGGCTGACGGCGATCCGGTCTACGGCGCCGCCGTGGTCAAGGCCGTCGGCCTGATGGAACGCGACGAGGCGAACGGCGCGCCCGCCGCCGACGTGGCCACCGTGGTGCGGCGGGTGCTGGAATCCCGCCGCCCGCCGCGGCGGGCATCCGTCGGCAAGGCGGGCGAGCGGGCTGGCCTGCTGGCCAAGCGGCTGCTGCCGTTCCGCGCCTTCGAGGCCGCGGCCAAGGGCAGCCTGGGCGTCTGACCACCGCCTCAGCCGGGGTAGAAACAAACGCCAGGGGCAGCTGGCGGTGGCGGGCTTAGCCGGGGATGTCGTCGGGAGTGCCGGCCACCACGGCGAACAGGTCAGAGATCCCGGCCAGGGTCGCGGCCTGCAGCGTGCTGGCGGGCACGGGAGCGCCGCCGGGCACGGACAGCTCGCGGGTGGCGGTCGTGCTGGCTACGACTGTCGGCCGGTAGCCGAGGTTGAAGGCGTCCCGCGCCGTGGAGTTGACGCACATGTGCGTCATGAACCCGGTAAGCACCAGGTCGGGCCGACCGACCTTGTCGAGCTGGGCACCGAGGTCGGTCTGGAAGAACGAGCTGGGGTAGTTCTTGACGATCACCGGCTCTCCCGCGATGGGGGCGACCTCGTCGCTGATCTGGCCGATTTCGGCCGTGACGTCATAGGGCGATCCCTGGCCGGCGTCGTGCATGATGTGGAAGACCGGGATGCCCGCGGCGCGGGCGCGGGCCAGCATGCGGGCCGCCTCGGCGAAGGCGTCCTCCGCGCCGTCCAGCTGCATGACACCGCGCCGGTAGGTGTTCTGGCAGTCGATCATGATCAGGGCTGAGTCCTGCAGCGCCGCCGACTCGTCGCCCAGCCCCATCAGGCCGCGCAGGGTCACATGTGAAGACATCGCCGTCCGCCTTCTCCCAGGTTCTGTTACCCACCGAATCTAACCCGGCCGCATCCAGCGGCGCAGCACCGGGCGCACGCGCACTCGTTATTCGCGCTCCGCCACACGAAGTCCGCGCGTCGGCGTCCACGACTCGATGACCAGCAACGTCGCCTCCGGGTTCAGCCGGGTGATGACCACCTCGGCAATGTCGGCCAGGAACATATCCCCGTCAGTCCCTCCGCCGGGAACCGCCCGCCCGGCGATCTTCGCCTCGCCCGGCCACTCGGCCTCCTTACCCTCGAGCGGGTGAAATGCCGGGCCATGCAGGGCGAACCTCGGATCCCGCCGCAGGTCCGCGCCCTTGCGCGCCCCCGGCATGGACCCGAACCTGAGCTGCCCGTCAGCGAACTCGCACTCGATGCCCGAGATCCGCGGCGAGCCGTCGGCCCGCAACGTCGCGATCGTCTTGTGCCTGCCCGCCTCGAACAGGCGCCGCACCCGCGCCGCGAACTCGGGCTCCGCTTGCTCTACGTCCTTCCACGCTGCCATAGCGGCAGTATGCGCCCAGCCGAGCCTGGCCCTCGAAGACCGGGGGTCGGTGGCACACGGGGTACGCAAGAGGGTATCCAGGGGCACACCGACTCCGGTCGGCGGCGGGGGCGGCGGCTGGATGAGCGGGGGTCAGGCTGGGTGAGCGGGGGTTACGGGCCTTTCTTAGCGGGCGCCGGTGGCGGCCAGGTCGCGTTCCTGGGCGAGCCCGACCGCGATGTCGATGATCATGTCCTCCTGGCCGCCGACGTAGCCGAGCTCGCCGGCCCGCTGCAGGATCTCGTGGGCGGGGACGCCGTAGCGCTCGGCGGCCCGTTCGGCGTGCAGCAGGAAACTGCTGTACACCCCGGCCCAGCCCTGCACGATCGCGGACCGGTCCATCTTCGGCCAGCGGGGCAGGAACGGCCGGACGACCTCCTCGGCCGCGGCCAGCACGCCGCCCACGTCCACGCCGGTGACGATGCCGAGGTGGTCGAAGGTGGCGGCCAGCACCTCGGTGGGCGAGTTGCCCGCGCCCGCGCCGAGCGCGCACAGCGCGCCGTCGACCTGGCGGGCGCCGTGCTGGAAGGCGAGCACCGAGTTGGCCACCCCCAGGGACAGGTTCTGGTGGCCGTGGAAGCCGATCTCGGCCTGGTGGCCGACCTCGGCGACCATGGCCTGGACCCGCTCCTGCGCGTCGGCCAGGACCAGCGCGCCCGCCGAGTCGACGCAGTAGACGCACTCCGCCCCGGCGTCCACCATGATCCGGGCCTGCCTGGCCATCTCGGCCGGGGAGGTCTTGTGCGCCATCATCAGGAACCCGACGGTCTCCATGCCCAGGTCCCGGGCCAGGCCGAAGTGCTGGATGGACACGTCCGCCTCGGTGCAGTGGGTGGCGATCCTGGCCACCGAGGCGCCGGCCTCGCGGGCGTTGCGCAGGTCGTCCTTGGTGCCGATGCCGGGGACGAGCAGGACCGCGATCCTGGCCTGGGTGGCCTCCTCGACCCCGGCCGCGATCAGCTTGATCTCGTCCACCCGGGAGAAGCCGTAATTGAACGAGGAACCGCCCAGGCCGTCGCCGTGGGTGACCTCGATGACCTCCACGTTCGCCGCGTCCAGGGCGTGCACGGTGGCGCGGACCTGCTCCTCGGTGAACTGGTGCGCCATCGCGTGGCTGCCGTCGCGCAGGGTGGTGTCGGTAATGCGGAGCTGGCGCGGGCCGGCGGGGGCGGCGGCGGGGGCGGTCATGCCGGCACCTCCGCGGTCTTGCGCTGGGCGATGACCTCGCCGACCTGGGCGGCGGCGGACGTCATGATGTCGAGGTTGCCGGCGTACTCGGGCAGGTAGTCGCCCGCGCCGCGGACTTCGAGGAACACCGCCACCCGGCCGTTGCCCTGCCAGGCATCCCGGGCCTCGTCGAACTGCGGCGCGGCCCGCAGCGTGTAGCCGGGCACGTAGCGCTGCACCTCGGCGACCAGCCGTTCGATCGATGCGGTGATCGCGTCGGTGTCGGCGTCGGCCGGGATGGCGCAGAACACCGTGTCCCGCATGATCATCGGGGGCTCCACCGGGTTCAGGACGATGATCGCCTTGCCCCGCACCGCGCCGCCGACCACCTCGATGGCGCGGGACGTGGTGTGGGTGAACTCGTCGATGTTGGCCCGGGTGCCGGGCCCGGCCGACACCGATGCCACCGAGGCGACGATCTCGGCGTACGGCACGGGGACGACGCTGGAGACGGCGTGCACGATCGGGACCGTGGCCTGCGCCCCGCAGCTGATCAGGTTGACGTTCGCCGCGCCGATGTGGGCGTGCAGGTTGACCGGCGGGCAGACCAGCGGGCCGAGCGCGGCCGGCGTCAGGTCGATGGCGGTCAGGCCGGCCTCGGCGTAGCGCGGCGCGTTGGCCCGGTGCGCGTAGGCCGAGGTGGCCTCGAAGACCAGCTCGGGCAGCGGGTCCTGGCGCAGCAGCCAGTCCACGCCTTCGGCCGAGGCGGCCAGGCCGAGCTGGCGGGCCCGGTCCAGGCCCTCGGACTCGACCACGCCCACCATGTAGCCGACCTCGACGTGCTCGCTGCGCCGCAGCTTGGCCAGCAGGTCGGTGCCGATGTTGCCGGGGCCGACGATGGCCGCCAGTGTCTTCATGTCAGCTCCAGAGGCGTTTGGTGGCGATCGCGGCGCCCTCCGACAGCGCGGCGAACTTGGCCCACACCACGGTGGGGTGCACCTCGGGGGCGAACGAGGCCCGGGAGGAGAAGCCGCAGTCGGCGCTGGCGATGACGTTCTCCCGGCCGACGATCCCGGCGTAGGCGCAGATGCCGTCGGCGAT
>JAJKHX010000290.1 GCA_021154785.1 Nocardiopsis sp. | reverse complement strand
CGACCATCGTCGGCTGATGGTTCTGCTGGCTTTCGGCCCGGAGCGCCCACCCCTCCTGGGGCTGGTCCGTCGCCGGTCCCGGCATCTCCCCGGACCGTGGCCACGCGAAGCCTGACCTGGCGTCCGTATCCGCTTCCGGCCCGGCCCCGCTCCCGGCGAAACCCGCCCCGGCCCGGTCAGGCATGTCGTCATCAGCCGAACGAGCACCCGCCCATCCAGCGCCAGCCGGACCAGCGCCAGCCGAGCCACCCCAGCCCGAGTCAGCCTCAGCCGATCCAGCGCCAGCCGAGCCAGCATCCGCGCCCGCCCAGGCCGAGTCAGCACCAACACCAGCCGAGCCTGCCCCAACTGAGTCAGCGCCGGCCGAGTCAGCGCCAGCCGAGTCAGCGCCAGCCGAGTCATCCCAGGCCGAGTCGGCCTCGGCGAGGCCGGAACCATCGGCGTCAGCACCGGCGAGGCCGGAACCATCAGCGTCAGCACCGGCTACGCTAGTGCCCGACTCAGCCCGGGCGGGTTCCGGTCCAGGCGTGCCCGCCGTCCGGCTCAGCACGAAGCCCTGGCCCGGCACCACGCCGCTCCGCAGGTCGGTCAGCGGGTCCGCCTGCACCGGCCGGCCGGCCGCGGCGCCGATCGCCAGCCGCTCGAACGTGCCCGGCACGATCTGGTCGACCCAGGTCAGAGCCTGCTCACCGGATACCTGGCGGGTCGTGCCGCCCTCGGTAATCGTGCACCACACCGCGCCGCGCAGGAACATGAACACGCCATCGCGCATCGGGGCCACGATCCCGAACGCGGGTGCGTCCCCCGACATGTGACCGATGACCCAGGCCGCCAGCCGGCTCGCGATGGTGTTGGCCGGCGCCTGCCGGTCGGAGCCGACCTCGGCGGCCAGGGCGAGCAGCTCGGAGATCGACTCGTCCGAGGCGGACCCCCCCGGGTCACGAGGGATCATGATGGCTGTGTCGCCGAACCGGCCCACAAGACCAGGCCCTGGCTCGATACCGATACGCGTGGTCAGCTGCTCCATCGTGGCTTCCTCTTCGTCAAGGGGGCAACGTGGGCATTGTGTCACGTCAGGCCAGCCAGCAGGAAAGCCAGTCACCTCAGTCGCTGACGGCCGCCACGTCCGCGCCGAGGGAGTTGAAGCGCTTGGCGATGTCCACGTGCCCGCGGTCGATGAGGTAGCCGGGGCTGACCAGGGTCTCGCCTTCGGCCGCCAGCCCGGCCAGTACCAGCGCGATCCCGGTCCGCAGGTCGTGAGCGGTCACCGGGGCGCCCTTGAACGCGGCCGGGCCGTGCACGACGACCCGGCTGCCGTCGAACTCGACCTTGGCGCCCATCTTGTTCAGCTCGCCGACCAGTGTGTAGCGCCCGTCGAAGATGGTCTCGCGGATGTAAGAGGCGCCCTCGGCCAGGCAGGCCAGCGCCATGATCGGCGACTGCAGGTCGGTCGCGAACCCCGGGTACGGGCCGGTGATGACGTTGATCGGGCGCGGCGGCCGCTCCGTCCGGACCGAGACCACCGCGCCGTTGGTGCCGAATTCCACGCCCATCTGCTCGAGCTTCCAGCGGACCACTCCGAAGTGCTCCAGCGAGGCGCCGACCAGGTTGACCTCGCCGCCGGTAATCGCGGCGGCCATGGCGAACACGCCGGCGTCGATCCGGTCGGCCATCACGGTGTGCTCGACCGCGGTCAGCTCGTCCACCCCGTGCACGGTGATGAAGCCGGTGCCGCCGCCGGTGATCCGCGCGCCCATCTTGGTCAGGAACGCGATGACGTCGAGGACCTCGGGCTCCTGGGCGCAGTTGTCGATGATCGTCTTACCCGGGGCCAGCGACGCCGCCATGATCAGGTTCTCGGTGCCGGTGTGCGACGGGGTGTCCAGGTACAGGTGAGCGCCCTGGAGCTTGCTCGCCTTGATGTGGATGACCGATTCGCCCTCGTCCACGACGGCGCCGAGCCGGGCGAACCCGCGGTAGTGGAAGTCGAGGCTGCGGCTGCCGAGGTTGCAGCCGCCGATGCCCTCGATGACGGCCTCGCCGAACCGGTGCAGCAGCGCCGGGACGAACAGCACCGCGCCGCGGAACCGCCGGGCGATCTCGGCCGGGAGCACCGGGCTGGTCAGGTTGGAGGCGTCGACCACCAGCGTCCGCTCGGACTCGTGGAACTGGACGACGGCGCCGACCGCCTCGGCCAGCTCGACGGCCCGGCGGACGTCCTCGATCACCGGGACGTTGCGCAGTACCGTGTGGCCATTGCCGGTCAGCAGGGAGGCGGCGATCATCTTCAGCGCCGCGTTCTTCGCGCCCTGTACGAAGACCGTGCCGTGCAGCGGAGCGCCTCCGCGCACGCGGTAGCTCGTCTCAGGTCCTGAAGTCATGGGCGTTAGCTTAGCCGCGCCAGGCGGTCGAAGACCGGAGCTAGCCGCGCAACGTACCGCTCGGGCTGGAAAGCGCGGGCCAGCCGGGTATCCGGGAGCGACTGCCCGCGTGTCGCGGCCTGTTTGCGCAACGTGTCCCGGAATGGGGCCCCGGACTCCCAGGTTTCCATCGCCGCCGCCTGGATCAGGGCATACGCGTCTTCCCGGCTCATGCCCGCGCTGACGAGCTCGAGCAGCACCGCCGAGGAGTACAGCAGGCCACCGGTGACGTCCAGGTTCGCCCGCATCCGGGCCACGTCCACCTGCAGTCCTTCGACCAGCCGCGCGGTCTGGTCCAGCAGGTAGTCGGTGGCGATGGCGGCGTCGGGCAGCGCGATCCGCTCCACGGACGAATGTGAGATATCCCGCTCATGCCACAAAGGGATCCCCTCGGTGACCGGAGTGACGTAACCGCGCACCACCCGGGCGAGCCCGCAGATCCGCTCCGAACGGATCGGGTTCTTCTTGTGCGGCATGGCCGAGGAGCCCTTCTGGCCGGCCCGGAACGCCTCGGCCACCTCCCGTACCTCGGTCCGCTGGCCGTGCCTGACCTCGAGCGCGACCGCCTCGCAGACCGTGGCCGCCAGGGCCAGCGCGTTCACCCACTCGGCGATCCCGTCCCGCATCACGACCTGGGTGGCGACGTCCGCCGGCCGCAGCCCGAGGGCCGCCATGACCTCGGCTTCGATGGCCGGGTCGATGTTGGAGTAGGTGCCGACCGGGCCGGACAGGGTGCCCACCGCCACCGCGTCCCGGGCCCGGACGAGCCGGTCCCGGGCGCGGGCCATGGCGAAGGCGAAGTCGGCCACCCGGTGGCCCCAGGTGTCGGGTTCGGCGTGGATGCCGTGGGTGCGGCCCGGGCGCAGGGTGTCCCGGTGCGCCAGCGCGTGGTCCCGCAGCCGTGCGGTCAGCCCGGTCGCCCGGTCGATCAGCAGGTCGCTGGCCTCGGTCAGCTGGACCGCGAGGGCGGTGTCGAGCAGGTCCGAGGAGGTCATCCCGTAGTGCACGTAGGCGGCGGCCGAGCGCGGCGTGGTGTTGTCCGCCCAGGCCGTGAGGAAGGCGATCACGTCGTGATCGGTGACCGCCTCCACCGCGGCTACCGCTTCAGGGGTGGGAATTTCAGCCGAACGGACCGGCTCGACGCTATCGGCCGGCACCGTGCCCGCCTGGGCATGCGCCTCGAGCACCAGGAGCTCCACCCGGCACCAGAGCTCGTACTTGTGGGCCTCGCTCCAGACCCGGCCCATCTCGGGCAGCGTGTACCGCTCGATCATGCCTCTACCGTATCGGCGGCCCCGTGTTCCGGGGCTCCGTGTTCCGGGGCGCTGCCCTCCAGGATCAGGGCGGCCGCCACGATGACGATCAGCAGCACCATCTCGGCCGCCACGCTCAGCGCCACGCCCACTGCCGAGGCGGCCACGCAAACCACCGCCGCACCCAGCCGGTACCGCTGGACGCCGATGCGCAGCGCGTGCCGGAACGCCGCGCTGCCCGCCAGGAACAGCGCGACCCCGCAGCCCAGGGCCCAGCACGGCCCGGCCGGCAGCGTGCGCCCGGTGTCCTCGATGGCCTGCTTGACCCCCGAGGCCATGGCGACGACGCCGAGCAGCAGCGGGATGTAGGAGTAGAAGTAGGCGGCCAGCGCCAGCCCGGGCCGGACGGCGGAGTCGGCCGCCGTCAGGGACCGTTCGGCCCGCTCGTCATCGGCGGCGCCGAAGTAGGCCCACCACAGCGCGGCCGACAGCGCCAGCCCGAGCACCGCCGACAGGATCAGCGAGACCGTCACCGGGTGCCCCTCGGCGCCGATCACGATGTCGACCACCGACTCGCCGAACACGATGATGACCAGAGCGCCGTGCCGCTCGGTGAAGTGCGAGGGCGAGATCGAGAACCGCCCGTGCGGCTTGATGACCAGTGGCGAGAGGGCCGGGATGGCCAGCGCCGCTACCCACAGCAGGTAGCCGGCCGGCCCCTTGACGACCCCGGCCACGATCACCAGCGCCGCCGCGAGCAGGTTGAACGGCACCACCCGGGCGATGTTCCGGTTGACCCGCTGGTACAGCCAGCCGTGCACGACGACCACGACCAGGTAGCCGATGCCGAGGGCCACGCCGTCCCGGCCGAACGCCTCCGGGATGGCCAGCGCCATGATCAGGAAGCCGGCCATGCCGACCAGCATGAGCAGCCGCTCCGGGGTCTGGGACGGCGTGCGGGCGGTGGCCAGCCAGACGTAGCCGCCGTACATCCACCACAGCACGCCGAAGATGAGCAGCACGCGGAATCCGTCCTCGACGGTCACGTCGTGGTGCGCCAGGATCCCGGTGAGCTGGGTGATCGCGAAGACGAAGACCAGGTCGAAGAAGAGCTCGAGGGTGCTGACCCGCAGCGGCTGCCCGCCGTTCTCGTCAGTGCCGTTCTCGTCAGGGCCGGGCTCAGTCACGGCCGGCCCTGACTCGAACCCGGCTGGCTCGATCACGGGACCGGCTCAAGCCTCGCGCGCGGCGATGTCGTGGCGGTACCAGCCGCCGCGCAGGTCCACCGTGGCGGCCAGCGCGTAGGCGGCCGCGCGGGCGGCCGCGATGCCGGGTCCCGAGCCGACCGCGTTCAGCACCCGCCCGCCCGCGGAGACCAGGGTTCCGTCCGGGCCAGTGGTCGTGCCCGCGTGCAGGAGGTAGGAGTTCGCCACTCGTTCGGTGGTCATGATCTTGATTGTGCCGCCTTTGACCGGGTGCTCGGGATAGCCCTCGGCGGCGAGCACCACGGTGACGGCGGCGCCGGGGCGCCATTCCAGGGCGGCGGCGCCCGTCAGGTCGCCGGCCGCGGCGGCGGCCAGCAACGGCGCCAGCGGGGTGGCGAGCCGGTCCAGCACCACCTGGGTCTCCGGGTCGCCGAAGCGGGCGTTGAACTCGACCACCCGCAGGCCGGCCGCGGTCAGGCTGAGCCCGGCGTAGAGCAGGCCCTGGTACGGCGTGCCGCGCCGGCGCAGGGCGTCCAGGGCGGGCCGGATGACCGCGGTCATCGCCTGCTCGGCCAGGCCGGCGGGGGCCCAGGGGAGCGGGGCGTAGGCGCCCATGCCGCCGGTGTTCGGTCCGGAGTCGCCGTCATGGGCCCGCTTGAAGTCCTGGGCGGGCAGCAGCGGCACCGCCGTGGTGCCGTCGCACACCGCGAACAGCGACACCTCGGGGCCGTCGAGGAACTCCTCGATCACCACCGTGCCGCAGGCCCGCGCGTGCGCCCGGGCCGCCTCGAGGTCGCCGGTGACCAGCACGCCCTTACCCGCGGCGAGCGCGTCGTCCTTGACCACATAGGGCGGACCGAACGAGTTGAGCGCTGCGTCCGCCTCCCCGCTCGTGCGGCAGGTGAAGGAGGCCGCGGTCGGAATCCCCGCCTCCGTCATGACCTGCTTGGCGAAGGACTTCGAGCCCTCGATCATGGCCGCGGCCGCGCTGGGGCCGAAACAGCTGATCCCCGCCTCGCGCAGCGCGTCGGCCGCCCCGGCGACCAGCGGCGCCTCTGGCCCGATGACCACCAGGCCGGCGCCGAGCTTGCGGGCCAGGGCGAGGATCTGGTCCGGGGCCGCGGCGGTATCCGGGTGGATGTCGGCCAGTTCCGCGATGCCCGGGTTGCCCGGGGCCGCGTGCAGGCTGTTTCCCGGTTCACCGCTGAGGGCGCGGACGATCGCGTGCTCCCGGCCCCCCGACCCGACGACGAGTATGCGCACGCGAGGAGCCTACCGGCGGCCGCTAAGCGCGGCGCGCGAACCACTCATCGGCCAGCATCGCGAAGTCCAGCTCGTTGCTCCACCGGCCCTTGAAGAACTCGTTGTGGATCAGGCGGGCTTCCTGCCGCATGCCCAGCCGCCGGGCCAGCCGCACCGATGGCTCGTTGTCCTCGTCGATCCGCGCGACGATGCGGTGCAGGCCCAGCCCCTCGAAGCCGAGCCGCAGCATCGCGCTGGCCGCCTCGGTGGCGTAACCGTGCCCGCCCAGAGCGGGATTGAGCACGTAGCCGACCTCACCGCCGGCGTGCTCGCGGCTGTACCAGAACAGCATGACGTCGCCCGCCAGCTCGCCGGTGGCGGCGACCTCGGCACCGAGGGTGAGGTACTGGCCCTCGTCGGTGAGCTCGGTGCGTGACCACTGGCCGGCGATCCGCTCGAGGATGTCGTCCCGGCTCATCGGCTCGAACGGCACGTACCGGCTGACGTCGAGGCGGCCGCGGTAGGCGAGCATGGCGTCGGCGTCGCCGGGGACCAGCGGGCGCAGCAGCAGCCGCTCGGTGCGGACGGGGTAACCGGGGCGCAGCAGGCCCGGGTGCGTGCCCGGCGCGTCAGCCATTCCTGAGCAGGTCCCGGAGCTGGAGGGTCTGGTCGCGGCGCGGGCCGACGCCGACCGCGCAGACCGGGGCCTTGATCATCTCCTGCACCGCGCTGATGTAGGTCCGCGCGTTGGCCGGCAGCTCGTCGAACGTGCGGGCCTTGGAGATGTCCTCCCACCAGCCGTCAAAGTACTCGTAGACCGGCACCGCGTGGTGGAACTCGGTCTGCGTCATCGGGATCTCGTCGTACCGCTTCCCGTCCACCTCATAGGCCACGCAGACCGGCACCCGGTCCAGGCCGGACAGCACGTCCAGCTTGGTCAGGAAGTAGCCGGTGACGCCGTTGACCCGGGTCGAGTAGCGGGCGATGACCGCGTCGAACCAGCCGCAGCGGCGCGCCCGCCCGGTGGTCACGCCGTACTCGGCGCCGGTCTTGCGCAGCCATTCGCCCTGCTCGTCGCGGAGCTCGGTCGGGAACGGGCCCTCGCCGACCCGGGTGGTGTAGGCCTTGACGATGCCGATGACGTCGGAGATCCGGGTCGGGCCGACGCCGGACCCGGCCACGGCGCCGCCCGCCGTGGGCGAGGACGAGGTCACGAACGGGTAGGTGCCGTGGTCCACGTCGAGCATGGTGGCCTGGGCGCCTTCGAGCAGCACGACCTGGCCCTGGTCCAGGGCCCGGTTCAGGGCGAGTCCGGTGTCGGCCACGTAGGGGCGCAGGCGTTCGGCGTATTCCTGGTACTCGGCGGCGACCGCCTTGGCGTCGATGCCGCGGCGGTTGTAGACCTTGGTGAAGATCTGGTTCTTGTCGCGCAGCACCAGGTCGAGCTTCTTGGCCAGGATGCCGGGGTCGAACAGGTCCTGGACGCGGATCCCTACCCGGGCGATCTTGTCGCCGTAGGCCGGGCCGATGCCGCGCCCGGTGGTGCCGATCCGGGAGCTGCCCAGGTACCGCTCGGTGACCTTGTCCAGCGCCCGGTGGTACGGCATGATCAGGTGCGCGTCGGCCGAGATCAGCAGCTTGGCGCAGCTCACCCCGCGGGATTCCAGGCCGTCGATCTCCTCGAGCAGCACCTTCGGGTCGATCACCACGCCGTTGCCGATGACCGGCACGACATCCGGCGAGAGGACTCCCGACGGCAGCAGGTGCAGGGCGTAGCTCTCGTCGCCGATGACGACGGTGTGGCCGGCGTTGTTCCCGCCCTGGTACCTGACCACGTAATCCACGCGGTCGCCGAGCAGGTCGGTGGCCTTGCCCTTGCCCTCGTCGCCCCACTGGGCGCCGACAAGCACGATGGCGGGCATGCGCAATCCCTTTGGCTCGCATGACGAAGCCCCCGCACGGGCGCAAGCGCGGCAGGGGCTCTTGCGAATTGAGATTACCCGCAAAAATGACAGGTAACCCCGTGGTGCTGGTCCCGTTAGGGCGGGCTGCCTCCACGGGGTTACCTGGCGCCGGCGCTACTCCGCGCCCGGTTCCCCGGTCGCGGTGGTGCTACTTCGCGCCCAGTTCCTCCGCGGCGGCCGGGCTGCTGTCGCGCAGGAAGTCCGCGCAGCGCTCGGCCTCGTCGTCCTCGCCGATCGCGTCGGCGGCTACGCCCAGCATGTGCAGCGAGCGCAGGAAGCCCTGGTTCGGCTCGTGCTCCCACGGGACCGGGCCGTGGCCCTTCCAGCCCGCGCGGCGCAGCTGGTCCAGGCCGCGGTGATACCCGGTCCGCGCGTACGCGTAGGTGGTGACCGCGTCGCCCTGGGCGAACGCGCGCTCGGCCAGCGCGGCCCAGGCCGCGGAGTAGTCGGGGAAGCGCGCGGCGACCTTCTCCGGCGCTTCGCCCGCGGCCAGGGCGGCGTCCGCCTCCTGGTGCGGGAGCAAGAAGGTGGCGGGCGGGCCGCCCAGCAGGTTCCGGTGGTCCATGTGCTTAGCTCCCTAGGGCGTGGCCGGCGGACAGGAGATCTTCGCAGGCGTGCGTGACGCGGGCGGCCATGCCCGTCTCGCCCGCCTTGCCCCAGGTACGCGGGTCGTAGGACTTCTTGCTGCCCACGTCGCCGTCGACCTTGAGCACTCCGTCGTAGTTCTTGAACATGTGGTCGGCGACCGGCCGGGTGAACGCGTACTGGGTGTCGGTGTCGACGTTCATCTTGACCACGCCGTAGGAGATGGCTTCCCTGATCTCCTCCAGGGCCGAGCCGGAACCGCCGTGGAAGACCAGGTCGAACGGCTTGTCCTGGCCGTACTTGGCGCCCACCGCGTCCTGGATCTCCTTGAGCACGCCCGGGCGCAGCTTCACGTGCCCCGGCTTGTAGACGCCGTGCACGTTGCCGAACGTGGCGGCCAGGATGTACCGGCCGTTCTCGCCGATCCCGAT
>JAJKHX010000289.1 GCA_021154785.1 Nocardiopsis sp. | reverse complement strand
GTACGGAACGTACGCGATCGTGACCGCAATGATGACATTGCGCACGGTGTCGCCGATCACGACGGCGATCGAGAGCGCCAGCAGGAAGGACGGGAACGACATCACCATGTCGACGACGCGCATGACGATGTCGTCGATCCAGCCTCCAAGGTAGCCAGAGACGAGCCCGGCCGTGCACCCCACGGCAAGGGCCAGGGCGGCCACGATCAGGCCGATCACCACGTCCATCCCGATGCCGTAAAGGACACGTGAGAAGACGTCCCGTCCGAACTGGTCAGTGCCGAACCAGTGCCCGGGCCCAGGGAGGACCAGAGCGTGACCGGGGTTGATAGCCAGTGGATTGTACGGTGGCGCCAGATAGCCGGCAATCGCCACGATCACCACGACCGCAGCCAGAACGCTGCCAACGGCGAGGCTGGGATAGCGCTTCAGCTCGCTTCGCAAGCGCGCGGACTTCTTCAGGGTGCCGACGCGCGCGGGGCCACCCTGCCGGTCCGGGCTGAAGCCAGCACCGGCCACGTCCATGTCAGTCCCCCTCAATCGAAGGCGGAGAAATCACGCGGCGGCCCGGCCACGCGGCGTGCGGCCGTCTGCGTCGCAAGTCTCCGGGCGCACCCAACCGGACCCGCGGGTCGGCGACGGCGTACAGCAGATCGATGGCCAGGTTGAGCAAGACGTACATGACGCCGATCAGCAGGATGTACCCCTGGATGGCGTCATAGTCGGTTGTCGTTACCGCATTCCACGCGTAAAGCCCGAGGCCCGGCCAGCCGTAAATGCGCTCGACGATGATGCTGCCGCCGAGCAAGAATCCGAAGACGATCCTCAGTGCCGTTAGCACCCTGGTCGCTGCATTCCGGAGAATATCGTTTTTCAGGATCTCCCAGCGGGACAAACCATATGCTCGTGCCGTTCTGACATGATCGCTTCCCGCTATGTCGAGAGTGGCTGACCTGGTTATCTTCAAGATGGGAGCACTCGCGACAATTCCCAGGGTAATTGCTGGCAAGGCAAGGTGCCACAGTGCGTCGAAGAAGGTTTGCCAATTACCGCTGAGTAGACTGTCGAGCATGAGTGAATGAGTGTAACCCGGCGGCTCCGCGGCAAACGCGTTCACTTCTCCGGTGGGCGCCGGGGCGATGTGCAGCTTACCGTAGAAGACGGCGATGAGAACCAGCCCGAACCAGTAAAGGGGGATGCTCGTGCCGATGATTGCTCCCGCTCGTCCGGCCCAGTCCGTAACGCTCCCTTCCCGCAATCCGGCGGCAACGCCCACAGGAACGCCGATGATCGTGGCGAGAATAGTGCTCGACACGGCGAGCTCGGCAGTAGCAGGCAGCCTGGTGAGCAGGTCATGGGCGACCGTGTTGCCAGTTGTGTAGCTGGTACCGAGGCTGCCGTTGACGATGTTGCCCAGATATGACCAGAACTGTGCGGCCAGGGAGCGGTTCAGGCCCATCTGCAGGCCGCATAGAAGCCAAGGTCAGGACCGGTGGCCGAGTCCTGGAACCCCACAGGCTTGCCGTATCGATGAGGTCGGCTCGGGTATCGGCGTAGTGAATCTCGTTCGGCAGCGGCATCCACCGCGCCAGTCAGAATGACTCGCTGAGGACGGATACCGGCGTACCCTGCAAGCGCGTGCGATCTGCCGAAACCAAGGACGGGACCATGGCCGAGCCGGGCACCGGAAGGACCAGCCGACACGCGTTTGAGAAGGTCCGGGGCCGTGTCCAGGTCATCCGCGGCTGGGCTGAGCAGACGCTGCTGTGGAGAATATGGGATCGGATGCTCGAAACGGAGTTCGTCGACCGCAGCATCGCCCTGGCGGGCAAGGCGTTCGTCTCGTTCTTCCCGCTCATCATCGTCGTCGCCGCTTTCGTGCCCGCGCGCCTGCGCATGTCCATCTTCACGACGGTGACTAACCGCCTCGGCATCACTGGCGCTTCGCTGGCCACGGTCAGGCAGGCGTTCGCCTCCGCCGAGGACATCCGCCGGGCTACCGGCCTGCTCGGCCTGGTCCTGGCGGTCTTCTTCGCCAGTTCGTTCACGACCGCGCTCCGCCGTGCCTATCTCCGTGCCTGGCGTCGGCCCCCTGGGGGGAAGGCGGCCGGCAACTACGTCCGGGGGGTCGCCTGGGTGGCGGCATTCCTCGTCTACATGGCGCTGCTGGGCGGCGCCCGCGCCGTCCTGGGCGGCGGCGCGGGGATAGCCCCATTCGTCGTCGTGGCGCTGGCCTTGTCCACTGCCATCTGGTGGTTCACCGCCTGGCTGATGCTCAAGGGGCAGGTACGGCTTCGGGTCCTGCTCCCCAGTGGCCTGATCACGGGAATTGCCCTTTCCGGCTATGCGCTGTCGGCGACGGTGTGGATGCCGGACAATGTGACGAGCAACAATCACCAATACGGCATCTTCGGGGTGGCGCTCGCCCTGGTCGCCTGGTTTTCCGGCGCCGCCATCTGCATCGTAGTCGGCGCCTGCGCGGGACCGGTGCTGGCCGAGGACCCGGGACCGATCGGGCGCCTGATCCGCGGCGGCACGGCATCTCCCCTCCTCGAGGGTGCCCAGCCCCCGTTGCCTGCCGCCGCGCGATCGCTCCGTCTCGCCGATGCGTTCGCCCCCAGCGATGACGACATTCCCCAAGAGCCCGAACGACCCGCTAAACCCTCCCCGGCCGAGCAGAACACCGACGAGTAACTCAATCAGCCACCACGCCGGGCGCGCCTCATCTACGTTGCGGGCTACCCGGTCGGTGATCAGCCGAGCTGCTGCAGCCTGTAGCCGACGGTGGCCAGGAAACTGTGGTGCCATCGCATTCGCCGTCATACCTCTATGCAGCCAGACATGCGGTGGTGCCGGTCGGGGGCTTAAACCCGGTCGCCTGGGCCTGCGAGTAAGGTCAGGTGTGATCGGGCTGCATCTCGCCGGTTCCGTTGTGCAACTCGTTGGCGGCTCCGCTCGTGCTGAAGCCGGGCCGGGCAGGACGGGTGGCTGTCTCATCCGGCCCCGTCGTGGTAATCCAGGTGCTCCAGGAACGCTTCGATACCGGCCCTGAGCAGGTAGGGCCCGCGGATCTGGCGCAGCCCGGGTGAGATCTCCCGGCAATCCAGACCGGGATCGTCACCGCATTGGCGGCAGATGATCTCGAACGTGCTGGTGCTGGTATTGCCTCCTGGGTGGCCGGTGCTGAGACTGGCTGGCTGGCGCCGGAGCGCGACTGGCCCGTCCAGCTCGTGCTCGTGGTCAGTCATTGGCACGGGGTCTCCTCTCGTCCGCTGGCGGCGCTGGCGGCCGGCGCGGTCCCGGCCGGCGTCCGGGCCTGGATCGTGAACATCTCGGCTGTGCGCGTGTGGCTCAGCATCTTCAGTACGGGCTCCTGCGGGTTCACCAGCACCGTGCTGCCGCCTTGGACCATGACGATCAGTGCGGCCATCATCAGGATCTGTGCCGTTGCGGGGTCGAGGGAGCGCAGGTTCGTCACGTCGATGGTCAGGTGAGTGGCCCGGGGTGATACCTGGGCGGTGAGTGCTTCGTCTAGTTCCATGGCCGGTGAGCCGTCTGCGTCGCCAGCCAGGACGATGACCGGGCCGAGGTCCCCCGCCTGGACGGATACTTCCAGCAAGCTCACGATGGCACCTCCGCGGCCGCTCGTTTAGTGAGATTTAGTATTATTTTACAGGAATATCCGGGACCGGTGCTGGGTGATCTCCCGGGCAGGGGGTTAGGAGTCGCCCGTTCTCAGCGGCGGGAAGGTTCGCCGCGCGCGGTGCGGGCCTGGCCTCCGGCCTGGCCCTGCCCGTCAGGGCCGCCGGGGCGGCAGTGGCTCCGCGGGCAAGGCCGGGTGCCCTTGCGGGTGGAGGGGCCGGCCTGGACGATGCGCGGCGTTCCGGGCCGTTCGCTGTGAGTCTTCACGGCTCCGGCGCACTTGGCGCGACGGTGACCGCCTGGTCGTGGCGCTGGCGGGCGCGGCAGCGGGATACAGCCGTCAGTGAGACGATTAACCAGCTAGTAGGAGCTGGACGGAGCCTGCGGGCATCTCCAGGGACATGGGAGGCAGCGAGGTGCCCGCTACGGACCCGGTGTCTGCCGCAGATCCGGTAACTATTCCGGTAACTGCTGAGGCCAGGCTCCGGGATATCCAGTCGGTCACTGATGCGGCGCTGTCCCGCCTTGACGATCGTGATCTGCTGTCCGAACTGCTGGTCCGTATCAGGGGGGCACTGCAGGCCGATACGGCTGCGGCCCTGCTGCTGGATTCCTCGTCCGGGCAGCTGATCGCGACGGCGGCCGCGGGCCTGGAGGAGGAGGTTCGCCAGGGGGTGCGGATCCCGGTCGGCCACGGCTTCGCCGGGCGGATCGCCGCCGAGCACCGGCCGGTGATCCTGGACCGGGTGGATCACACCACCGTGCTGAACCCGATCCTGTGGGCCAAGGGGATCCAGTCGATGGTGGGCGTTCCGATGGTGGCGGGCGGCCGGGTGACCGGCGTGCTGCACGTCGGGTCGCTGACGCCGCGCCGGTTCACCGCCGACGACGTGGAGCTGCTGCAGCTGGCGGCGGACCGGGCCGCGGCGGCGGTGCAGTCGATGACCGCCCAGGCGGACCGAGCCGCGGTCGCCGCCCTGCAGCGCAGCCTGGTCCCCTCGGCGCTGCCCGCAGTCGCCGGGGCGGAGCTTGCCGCCCGGTACATCCCGGGCAGCGGTGCGGTGGGCGGCGACTGGTACGACGTGTTCACCCTGCCATCGGGAGAGCTGTGCGTGACGGTCGGCGACGTGGCCGGGTCCGGCCTGCCCGCCGCCGTGATCATGGGGCGGATGCGCAGCTCGCTGCGCTCCTACGCGCTGGAGACCACCGATCCGGCGGAGGTCCTGAGCCGGCTGGACCGCAAGATGCAGCACTTCGAACCCGGCGCCCTGGCCACCGTGCTGTACGCCGTCATCGCCCCAGGGCTGGAACGGATGCACGTCGCCCTGGCCGGGCACTTCCCGCCGGTAATCGCGCGCCCGGGGCGGCCGGCGGAACTGGCCGGCGTCAGAACAGGCCTGATGATCGGGGTTGCCCCTGACGCGCAGCGCCCGGTGACCACCGTGCCGATCCCGCCCGGCGCTCTGCTGTGCTTCTTCACCGATGGCCTGGTCGAGCGGCCCGGCGAGCTGATCGATGACGGCCTGGCCCGGCTGCGCCGGGCGGTAACGGCACAGTTCCCGGGAACAGCCTGTGCCGCGGTGATGGGAGCCCTCGTCGGCAGCGAGCCCGCACGCGACGATATCGCCCTGCTCATGATCCGGCGCCAGGTCACCGGAGACGATGACGCGCATGCCTGATGCCGGGTTCCCGGTCGTGATCGTCACGGGCGTTCCAGTAGTCACCATGTGCGAAGAGACCGGCGTCATCAGCGCCGCCGGCCGCGGGCGGTTCAGCTGAGTTCTGCGGCACGTCCGGCATTGGCGCACTCGTCAACGGGCACAGGCGAGCCCAGGCCAGAGCCTGGGAGATGCGCTCCAGGCGGCCCGGTAGCGAGGCGGGTGCCTGCCTCGTTCGGTCCGAAGATTTCATGCCGAACGGGGCAGGCTTTTGCGTTCGCTCACCGCGCGAGCCGGCCGGGGATTTCGCTGCTCGTCGGCGCACCTGTGAGCGCCGGGCTGTCTTCGCTGAGGTGGGCGGAATGGTTTAGTACCTGGCGGCCCCGGTAGACGGATGCTTGCCGGCTGGCCCTATGGCGCAGGGAGGAGACCGCCACGAACAGGACTGGCAATGCCGCTCCGGTCCTGGACTCAATGTCGACTCCGGAGCGCTGCTCACGCTACGCGAAGAAGTACGGAAATGCGCCGTTCAGTCCGGCATTTCTGAGGACCGGGCCGAGGATGTGGTGCTCGCCATTCACGAGCTGGCGGCCAACGCAGTCGTGCATGATGGCGGAGCGGGCCGCCTGCGGGTATGGAAGCTGGCCACGGCGTTGCAATGCCAAGTTGACGATGCCGATCTGATGAGGTTCCGTAAGGCAGGACCCAGCCGGGACGGCATGGGAGGCATTCAGCCTGGTAGTGCCCCGGGCCCGGTCTCAGTGGACTCGCTGCCCAGCGAGAAAGGTCACGGCCTGTGGGTGGTCCGGAAGCTGGCAGATCGGGTGAAGACGCTTTCCGGGCCCCATGGGACCAGAGTGCTGGTTGCGTTCGACCTGTCCTGTTGAGTTCCGCTGCATCTCCTGCGGAAGCAGATGGCTACCGCACGGATCACGCTGACGGGACGGCAGTTCCGCCCAGACGACCCTTCCGCCGGGCAGCTGCCCGGCGGCCCACCTGACGGACAGCTGGGCCACGAGGTCCCGCCGTGTCCTCTGCCGCCCTGTAGTACCTCTGGGACTCGGCTACCAGGTCTGAGCTGGTGGTTTACGCGGCAGCCTCGTACTGGTTGATCAGTCCACCGAGGACGGGCTTCCGGCGGATCCGGTCCGGCGGGGCTGCGAACGGGATGATGTCCGGTCTGTCATCGGGGGCGCGCAGGCTCATGTCGTGCCCTTGGTGGCTGCGGCCGGTGTTGTAGTGCTCGACGTACGCGGCCAGGACCGCGCGGAGATGCCGTTCGCCGGTGATGAGCATCCGGTCGGTGCATTCGGCGCGGACGGTGCGCACGAACCTTTCCGCATAAGCGTTCATGCGGGGAACCTGAGGAGCTGTGAGCAGCACGTCCATGCCGGCCGCGGTGAACACGGAGTCGAAGGCGCTGGTGAATTTGCCATCCCGGTCCCGGATCAGGTGCGTGAAGCGATGCCCGGCTTCTTCCAGGTCTGCGGTGAGGTCCCGGGCCAGCTGCGTGAGCCACGCGCCGTCTGGATACCGGGTCACGCCCAGCAGGTAGACCCGGCGGGTC
>JAJKHX010000288.1 GCA_021154785.1 Nocardiopsis sp. | reverse complement strand
TACCAGCCGAGTGCGCGGATGGTCCGGGCCATCGCGGACGCGGTGGCCGGCGCGGCGGCCACGCTGAACCGCTACCCCGACCGGGACGCGACCGAGCTGCGCAAGGACCTGGCCGGCTACCTCGGGCACGGGCTGACCGGCGGCCACGTCTGGGCGGCCAACGGGTCCAACGAGATCATCCAGCAGCTGCTCCAGGCGTTCGGCGGCCCGGGACGGCTGGCCCTCGGCTTCGACCCCGGCTACTCCATGCACCCGCTGCTGGCCCGGGTGACCTGCACCGGCTGGATCTCGGCCGCCCGCGACGAGGACTTCGGGCTCGACCCGGAGCGGGCCGTCGCCGTGATCGCCGGGCACCGGCCGCACCTGGTCTTCCTGACCTCGCCCAACAACCCGACCGGGACCGCCGCCCCGATGGCGCTGATCGAGGCCATCTGCGCCGCCGCGCCGGGCCTGGTCGTGGTGGACGAGGCGTACGCCGAGTTCGCCCGCGCCGGCACGCCGAGCGCGCTCACGCTGCTGCCGCGCTACCCGCAGCTGGTCGTCACCCGCACCATGTCCAAGGCGTTCGCCCTGGCCGGAGGCCGGGTCGGTTACCTGGCCGCCGCCCCCGAGGTAGTCGAGAAGCTGCTGCTCGTCCGGCTGCCCTACCACCTGTCCGCGGTCACCCAGGCGATGGCGCGCGCCGTACTCGCGCACGCCGCCGAACCGCTGGCCACCGTTACGTCTCTTCGGACCGAACGAGATGGGCTCGTCGCCTGGCTCAGGCAGCGCGGGCTCGCGGTGGCGGACTCAGACGCCAATTTCGTGCTGTTCGGCGAGTTCGACTCGCGGCGGGCCGTCTGGGCGGGGCTGCTCGATCGCGGCGTGCTGGTACGTGAAGTCGGCCCGCCGCGCTGGCTGCGGGTCACGGTAGGGACGCCGGAGGAGATGACGGCGTTCCGGAACGCCCTGGAAGAGGTGCTCAGTTCATGAACCGGCCGGTGAACCGGGTAGCGCGGGTGGAGCGGCTCACCCACGAGACGCAGATCATGGTCGAGCTCGACCTGGACGGCATCGGCATCGTCGAGGTCGACACCGGCGTGCCGTTCTTCGACCACATGCTGGCCCAGCTGGGCAAGCACGGCAGCCTCGACCTGACCGTGCGGGCCAAGGGCGACGTGCACATCGATTCGCACCACACCGTCGAGGACACCGCGATCACCCTGGGCCAGGCGCTGCGGGAGGCGCTGGGCGACAAGTCCGGCATCGCCCGGTTCGGCAACGCGCTGGTGCCGCTGGACGAGACGCTGGTGCAGGCCGCGGTGGACCTGTCCGGGCGTCCCTACGTGGTGCACCACGAGCCGGACGGCATGGCGCCGCTCATCGGTGCCTACGACACCACGCTGACCAGGCACATCTTCGAGTCGCTGGCGTTCTCGGCGGGAATCTGCCTGCACGTGCGGGTGATCGAGGGCCGCAACCCGCATCACATCGTGGAGGCCCAGTTCAAGGCGGTCGCCCGGGCGCTGCGCGCGGCCGCCGCCCCCGACCCCCGGGCCGGCGGCATCCCCAGCACCAAGGGGGTCCTCGGCTGATGCCCCGGGTGGTGGTGCTCGACTACGGGTCGGGGAACCTGCGCTCGGCGCAGCGCGCGCTGGAGCGGGTGGGCGCGCAGGTCGAGGTGACCGCGGACCGGGACGCCGCGCTGGAGGCTGACGGCCTGGCCGTGCCCGGCGTGGGCGCGTTCGCCGCCTGCATGACCGGGCTGCGCACGGCCGGCGGTGACAAGCTGATCGCCCGGCGGCTGGAGCTGGGCCGTCCTGTGCTCGGCATCTGCGTGGGCATGCAGGTGCTGTTCGCCGCGGGCGTGGAGCACGGCGTCTGGACCGACGGCTGCGGGGCCTGGCCCGGCCCGGTGGAGCGCCTCGACGCCGGGGTCCTGCCGCACATGGGCTGGAACACGGTGACCCCGCCGCCCGGCTCGGCCCTGTTCGCCGGGATCGACCCCGGCACGCGGTTCTACTTCGTGCACTCCTACGCGCTGCGCGCCCCCGCTGCCACCGGGCTCGCCGCCGCCGGCGCGCTCATCACCTGGGCCGAGCACGGCGAGCCGTTCGCCGCCGCCGTCGAGCAGGGAGTGCTGGCCGCGACCCAGTTCCACCCCGAGAAGTCCGGCGACGCCGGCGCCGCCCTGCTCGCCAACTGGCTGGAGACCCTGTGACCGGAGACCCAGTGACCGGAGACGCTGTGAGTACCCTCACCCTGCTGCCCGCCGTCGACGTCACCGACGGGCACGCGGTCCAGCTCGTCCAGGGCGTGGCCGGCAGCGGCGGCCAGTACGGCGACCCGATGGAGGCCGCCCTGGCCTGGCAGCGCGCCGGCGCCTCCTGGATCCACCTGGTGGACCTGGACGCCGCGTTCGGCCGCGGGTCGAACGCGGACCTGCTCGCCGACGTGGTGCGCAAGGTCGACGTCCAGGTCGAGATGTCCGGCGGCATCCGCGACGACGCCTCGCTGGAGCGCGCGCTCGGCACTGGCTGTGCCCGGGTCAACATCGGCACCGCGGCGCTGGAGAACCCGGACTGGGTGCGCTCGGTCATCGCCCGGCACGGGGAGCGGGTCGCGGTCGGCCTCGACGTGCGCGGCATCCGGCTGGCCGCCCGCGGCTGGACCGCGGAGGGCGGCGAGCTGTACGAGACGCTGGACCGGCTGAACGCCGAGGGCTGCGCCCGGTACGTGGTCACCGACGTGCTCAAGGACGGCATGCTGCGCGGCCCCAACCTGGCCCTGCTCCGCGACGTCTGCGCCCGCACGTCCGCGCCGGTGGTGGCCAGCGGCGGCGTGTCCGCCCTGGACGACCTGCGGGCCATCGCGGAACTCGTCCCGTTCGGCGTGGAGGGCGCGATCGTCGGCACCGCCCTCTACGAAGGCGCGTTCACCCTGGAGCAGGCCCTGGCCGAGGTGTCGTCGCGGTGACGGTCGCCGTGCGCGTCATCCCCTGCCTGGACGTGGACGGCGGGCGGGTGGTCAAGGGGGTCAACTTCCGGGCGCTGCGGGACGCCGGGGACCCGGTCGAGCTGGCCGCCTTCTACGACGCCGAAGGCGCCGACGAGCTGACCTTCCTGGACATCACCGCGTCGAGCGGCGGCCGGGACACCATGTACGACGTGGTGCGCCGCACCGCCGAGCAGGTGTTCATCCCGCTGACCGTGGGCGGCGGCGTGCGCAGCGTGGCGGACGTGGACCGGCTGCTGCGGGCCGGGGCGGACAAGGTCTCGCTCAACACCGCCGCCATCGCCCGTCCCGAACTGCTGGCCGAGACGGCCGGCCGGTTCGGGTCCCAGTGCATGGTGCTGTCCGTGGACGCCCGGCGCGCTTCGGGGACGCAGAGCGGCTTCGAGGTGACCACGCACGGCGGCCGGACCGGCACCGGGATCGACGCGGTGGACTGGGCCCGGCGGGCCACCGGGCTCGGCGCGGGCGAGATCCTGCTCAACTCGATGGACGCGGACGGCACCACCGCCGGCTTCGACCTCGAGCTCATCCGCGCGGTGCGGGCCGCGGTGACCGTCCCGGTGATCGCCAGCGGCGGCGCGGGCGCCCTGGCCCACTTCGCCCCGGCCGTGGACGCGGGCGCCGATGCCGTGCTGGCGGCCAGCGTCTTCCACTTCGGCACGCTGCGTATCGGGCAGGTCAAGGGTGCCCTGCGCGGGGCCGGCCACCCCGTCAGGTAACCGCTAACAGCCCGTTCGGGAAGGTGATCTGCTCCGGGGCGACCAGCGGGGTGCCGACCTCCAGCTGGATCTGGCCGTGCGCGGTAAGCGGGATGTTCCGCGGGTCACCCTTGAAGACCTGGCCGTTGTACAGCGCCACCACGCGCCCGCGGGCCGGGCCGACCCGGCTGGCGCTCAGCGGCTGGCCCCACTCGTCGAAGAAGTTGCCCAGGGTGTATTTCCGCTGGACCGGCGACTCGATGTGGATGATGCCGTCGGCGGCGTGCGTGTGCAGCCAGTAGAAGCAGGTGCCCTGCTCGACGAACGGGCCCGCCGCGGTCGTCTGGGCCTGCGCGCCGGGGATGCCGATGGCGGCCGGCACCTGGCGCGCCGCGCCGTTGACGAAGATGGTCAGGTGGGCGTGGATGTGGAACAGGGTCTGCTCGCTCGTCTGGCAGCCGATCCCGTCTACTTTCTGGCCGGTGACCGAAGCGGCCGGGCTGGCCAGCGTCGTACCGGACGGCACCGGCACCTGCTCGGGCCCGAGGGCGCCCGCGGCCGGCGCCTTGGCGAGGGTGCCCAGCGAGCTGAGCGGAGCCAGGTTCGCCGCGGGGGTCTTGTCGCCGGCCTTGGCTCCGCTCCCGCCGAGGGACAAGGTGATGCCGATGACCGCGGCGATGACGACGACGGCCGCCGTCGCGCCGGCCAGCCACAGCCGGCGCCGGCGGGCCTCCTCCGCGCGGGCCCGCGCGATCCGCTCTCGTGCCCGTTCCTGACGGTCCCTGCTACTCTTCGACATGATAATTGAAACGTAAAGAATCAGCCGGCGGTTCCTGATGCCCCTGAGGTATCGAGGGCGATGCCGCCCGTGGTGGCCATCGCGGCGCCGACGATGCCGGCGTTGTTGAGCAGGGCGGCGGGCACGATGCGGGCGCGGATGCCGGTCAGCCGCGGTACCCACTTGTCCGCTTCCTTGCTGACCCCGCCGCCGACGATGATGAGGTTCGGGGACAGCAGCGCCTCGATGTGCTGCAGGTACTCGTCGACCCGGCCGGCCCACTTGCCCCAGCTCAGGTCGCCCAGCTCCTTGGCCCGCTCGGACGCGCGCTTCTCGGCGTCGTGACCGCGGATCTCGATGTGCCCGAACTCGGTGTTCGGCACCAGCAGGCCGCCGGTGAACAGCGCGCTGCCGATCCCGGTGCCGAAGGTCAGCATCAGGACGGTCCCCTTCTGGCCGACCCCGGCGCCGAACGTCATCTCGGCCACCCCGGCCGCGTCGGCGTCGTTCAGCACCCGGACCTTGTCGCCGGTCGCCTTGGCGAACAGGGCGCCCGCGTCGGTGCCGATCCAGGATGGGTCCAGGTTGGCGGCGGTCCTGGTCACGCCGTCGGTGACCACGCCGGGAAAGGTGATGCCGACCGGGCCGGTCCAGCTGAACGCGGTGGTGAGCTGCTTCACCACGTCGGCCACGGGCTCCGGCTTGGCCGGGCGCGGGGTAGCGATCTTCTGCCGGGGGGCGAGCAGCTGGCCCGTGCCCACATCCACGGGCGCGCCCTTGATGCCCGAGCCGCCGATGTCAATGCCGAGTGCGTGCATGGGGCAAGCGTATCGGCCAGCGGAAAGAAACGGGGGAGTCGGGTAATATCGCGAGAAGGGGAGAACTCGTTCGAGAGAGGATGCGGCGGATGCGCTGGTTCAAGGTCGCCGCCATCGGGGTCGGCATACTGATCGCGTTCCTGATCGTCGGCTCGGTCATCGGCGCCATCCTGCACGCCGTGATCGACGTGGTCATCGCCGCGGCCGTCGTCGGCGCCATCGTGGTCGCCGTCAAGGTGGCGCGGTCGCGCAAGCAGGTCCCGGGCAGAAAAGCCGACCGCGAGGTCCGCGAGCCCGGCTACGAGGAGTACAGCAGGCCGCTGCCGCGGGCCGATACGGTGCCCACCAGGAACGTGCCCACCCGGGAGGCCCCGGTCCGGGATGTCCCCGTCCGGGACGCGCCCGTTCAGAGCGCGCCCAGCCACGACGTCGAGGACGAGCTGGCCCGGCTGAAGCGGGAAATGGGCAGCTTATCCTTATCCGCCCGCCGCCTTGCCTTACCAGGCGGCGAGCTTGGACACCGCGGCCTCGGTGCCGTCCATCCGGACCCGGGCCGCGGCCCGGCGTCCCGTCACCCACAGGGTGAGCTCGGCCGGGCTGCCGACCACGGTCACCGCCGGGGTGGCGTTCCTGGCCGTGAAACGGTAGTCCGGGCCGGTCCCGCCGCCCTGTCCGGCTTCGATGTCGTCCCGGGCCAGCTCGACGCCGACCGGCGCCTTGCGGAGCATGAACCGCGCGAGCCGCAGCCGGCGCCAGAGCATGTCCGACTCGCCGCGGCTCAGTTCCCGCGGCTCCCAGCCGGGCGCCCCGCGCCGGGCGTCCTCGTGGTGCACGAAGTACTCCACCGAGTTGGCCCGCTCGTCCATGCCGGGCAGCGCCATGACCGACAGCCGCGGCGGCCCGGACCGGATCATCCGCACCAGGTCGGGGAACGGGGTCCGGTCCCGGAGCCGCTGCTGCGCGCGGGCCGTGTACCCGGCCAGCGGTCCGCCCGCCACCCCGGCCGCGGCGTCGACCCGCCGCTCGCGCAGCACCAGGTGCGCGGCCAGGTCACCGGTCGTCCACCCCGCGCACAGCGTCGGCGCGTCCGGGCCTGTCTCGTCGAGCAGCGCGCACAGCGCGAGGCGTTCGTCACGGGAGTAGCTCACCTCCCGATCCTAGGCGGCGTTGCTACCCTGTTGGAGTCCCAACGAAGGTGAGGAACGATGCTTGACCCTGCCATCGCGGCACGGCTGAAGCGAGATGCGTCCGGCCTGGTCGCGGCCATCGCCCAGCAGTACGACACCGGCGAGGTGCTGATGCTCGGCTGGATGGACGAAGAGGCGCTGCATCGCACCCTCACCACGGGCCGGTGCACCTACTGGTCGCGCAGCCGCCAGGAGTACTGGGTCAAGGGCGACACGTCCGGGCACCACCAGCGGGTCAAGTCGGTGGCACTCGACTGCGACGGCGACGCCCTGGTGGTCAAGGTCGATCAGGTCGGCGCGGCCTGCCACACCGGCGACCGGACCTGCTTCGACGCGGACGTGCTGCTGAAAGAGCAGTGATGGCGGCCGCGCGCCGGGAATTCGTCCTGGTCCTGCTGGCCGGGGCGGCCGGAGCGGCCCTGGTCGTCCTCGCCGTCCGGCAGGCCTGGGCGCACGCCCTGTTCACCCCGCCCAAGCCGCTGCCCGGGCAGGACATCGCCGTCACCGGGCAGCAGCTCGTCCCGCTGGCCGGCGCGCTCGCGCTGGCCGCGCTGGCCTGCCTGGCGGCGGTGATCGCGACCCGGTCGGTGATCAGGCGCGCCTTCGGCGTCCTGCTGGCCGTGCTGGGCGCGGGTGCGGCGGCGGCCGCCGTGACCGCTGTCCGGGCCCCGGCCGTGCTGGCGGCGGCCCTAGGGAAGGGGGGAGGGGCGGTGGGTGGGGCCCTGGACGGCCCGCTGGGCGGCTCGACCACCGGCGGAGCGTCCGCCGGGGGCGCGGTGCACGAGATCATCATCGCCGGGCCCGGCCGGGTGATCCTGGCGGGCGCGCCGTGGCGCGCGGCGGTCCTGGCCGGCGCGGCTGCGATCGTGCTGGCCGGGCTGGCGACCGCCTGGCACGGCCAGCGCTGGCCGGCCATGGGCGCCCGGTTCGAGCGGGCTGCCGGACCGCCGGCGCCGGGGCAGTCAGCGACCGGGCGGCCGGGTCCCGCACCAGGGGCGGATGCCGACTCCGCGACCATGTGGGAGTCGCTGAACCGTGACGTCGACCCCACGGTCGATGACGCCGCCCGGGGCTAGGACCGGGCCCCGCTCGGTGCTGCTGGCCGAGCACGAGCCCGACGTAGCCGAGATGTCGGCTCGCTACCTGCGCCGGGACGGGATGGCAGTGCGCCTGGTGACCGAGCCCGAGCAGGCGCTGGCCGAGCTGACCGCGGGTCCGGACGGCGGGTCCGGGCCCGACCTCACCGTGCTCGACCTCACCGTGCTCGACCTGACCATGCCCGGCCTGGATCCCCGCCGTATCCGCCGCGCGCTGCGGACCCCGGTCATCTTCCTGGTCGCCGGCCCGCAGGGT
>JAJKHX010000287.1 GCA_021154785.1 Nocardiopsis sp. | reverse complement strand
TTCGCCGTCAGAGAATCGGGCAGACTTGTCCCGCTTGCTCGAAATCCAGTTCCTACCACCCGGTCCTACTGGACCCAAGCGGGTAGCCGCGCTGCGGGCTTCTCATGGGAAGCCGAGGACTCCTGGCAGGAGTCGGCGATCCGCTACGACGAGGCTGTCAATGGCGGCGAACCCCTTACGGCGCGCTCAGGTTGCGCTGGCGCCCCGCCCCCTTACACGCAACGACGTTGAGGCGGCACGCGCCCTCCGGGAATGGCTTGACTTAGCATGTGATAGTAGGCATATCGGATCGCCAGGCACCACCATGGCCGTCCTGCACCACCGTGGGGGAGCATGTGCCCATGCGACATGAAGGCTCGGTTACCTCGCTGTCGTGGATTCCATCGGAAGCGGTGGCCGGGGGAACCCGGCTGGCTTTTGATGCGGGGTTCACCCATTACGACGAACCGCCACCGGGGGACCTCGGCGACATCGAGAGACTGCGGGCCACCGACCGGTTCCGTTTTGCCAATGTGTTGCGTGCCTGGATCGATGTCGGCGATTCCGGTCAGATCACCGGCTCCGGTTACAGCGGTGGCGGCTTGATGGGCTCGACCATGGTCAAGCTTGGTGCGCTGCGTCACCGGTTCCTGGCGATCAAGCTGCCGGACCTGCAGGCTGACCCGCAGCCCGGCGGCGGCTGGGTGCGCTTCGTGCAAACCACGGGAGGCCGGACGGGCCTGCCCGCGCCCCGGCGGGTGCGGCGGCGGCCGTATGTGCAATGGCAGGCGCCACTGGTATGGACCACACTGTCGCTCACCTTGCATGCCGATGGCCGGGCCGAGTACGCGCTGACCGCGGCGAGCCGGTTCCCGCGGCACTGGGTCTACGGCGCCGACGGCCAGCTCAGCCACAAGTCCGGGCTGACCGATTTCCGTGACTGGTACCGCAAGTCGTTCGGCCGGCACAGCCCGTGGGGGGATGAGGATTCGCCCGCGCTGGTCACCGCCGTGGAGACGGAACTGGAACGGTCGCTGTCTGTGCAGCTGATGCAGGGGATGGCCAAGCCGATCGTCCGCCGGGTCAAGGCAGGTGAGGTGCTTGCCCGCCAGGGAGACCCGGGCACGGACGTATATCTGGTTCTGGACGGGGTGCTCCGGGTCGACAGGGACGGCCAGCGACTAGCCGAGTACGGGCCGGGCGCCATGCTCGGCGAGCGCGCGCATCTGGAGGAGGGTGCTCGCACGTCAACGCTGGTGGCTGTCACCGCGTGCCGGGTGGCGTCGGCAGCGGCCAGCCAGTTCGACCGGTCCGCTTTGCTGGAGCTGTCCCGCGGGCACCGGCGTGAAGACATCGACCCGGGTTGAGGCGCATCCACCTGGGGGAGTCAGGAGGCCAACCGCAGCACCCGGCGCGGAGTTCCTTCGCGACGGCGGGCATGGCACGGTCATGAAGCGCCAGCCGCCGCCGGTGGTGGTGGCGCCGCTGAGTGATGGATCTGCTATCCGGTCAGCGCGGTTGCCCCGGCTAGGCACTTATCGGTTTCGGTGAGGGCGGGGGGTGGCGCCCGGGCTGGCGAAGATCTCTCGCGCCGCGTGGAGGGGCTCTCGGGCCTCGGCCGGGTGGCCGAGTGCGGGCAGGCAGCGGCCGTGTCCCAGCAGCGCATGTGCGCGTTCCCATGGCATCTCGAATTGCTTCCAGCGGCGCTTAGCGTCGGCGTACAGCGCCGCCGCCTCGCAGTGCTCGGCCAGTTGGGCGCGGGCAGTGACCAGCGCATGCTGGTCGAGGGGATGCACCGGTGTCAGCCCGACGGCGAACCGTGCGGCCAGGCCCGGCTCGCCCGCCGCGATGGTGACGCGCACGATGTCGGGAAGGCTTCGCATGTGCTCCGGGGTGTGCCGGACGTTGCGTACTGGTTCGAGTACCGTGAGCAGCGTGACGGCACCGCGCGCATCCCCGGCACCGGCCCGGGCCGCTGCAGCAGGTACCAGGAGCGTGGTTAGCCATTGCGGTTCGCCGAACTCCCCATGCCTTTTCACCGCCTGCTCGACCCATTCGACCGGGCCGGCCGGGAGAGCCCGCTGCGCCGGGCGAGTGGCTGCATCCCATTCTGCGATCTCCCGCCGCTGGGTGAAGGCCGCGCCCTGGCGCGCCAACTCCAGCTGTGCCCGCGGTCCCTGGGCCCGCCCAAGGTCCTCGGCGAGGTTGTTGTAGAGCAAGCCCACCGGTGTCGCCGAGGGCGAACCGCGCGCTGCCACGCAATTCCAGCGCCCGCGCCGGCGCGGGGAGGCCGAGCGCGGTGGCGAGTTCGATCGCGCGCTCGGCGGAGGCGATCGCTTCGGCGTGCCTTTCGGACGCTTCGGGGCCTGCCAGATCGTTGAGAGACCGGCCATGTCCACAGCTAGGTCGGTCGGCTTCGGCGGGTCGGTTCCAGTGAACGACCGCCATGGTCACTTACGCGCGCAACCGGACGCTCGCATAGGCAGTATCCGCACCTTGAAGCGGCAGTTCGCTCATGGCTGGGTCTCAGGTTGGAGTTCGCTGAGGGCCTGGGTGGCCTGGGTGAGCGTGAAGGTGACGGCCTGGTCCCAGTCCATGCCCGCGCCGCGTATGCGCAATTCCCGCGCACGCTCCTCGCCCAGGGATGCCGCGACGATCGAACCTAGCAGGGCGAACTGCGGCGACTCGACCACGTAGGCTTCGGCAGCGCCCTGGATGATCGCGGCAGCCTCAGGCCGGGTGGTAAGAAGGGCGCCCGCGACCATGTAGAAGACCAAGGCCATCCGGATACGACCGGCCCACTGGAAGCCGCGGATGGCACGGCAGCCAAGTTCGAGCGTGCCGGCCTGGTCGCCGACGAGAAACGCGATCGCGGTGGCCCACAGGAGGTCGACGGCGCTGTGGTGGCCGAGCGCCGTGCTGAGCTCGCGGCTTTCGCGCAGGCAGGCGCGCGCCTGTTCGGGGTCGGTGCCGGCGACGGTCGCGCCGACGGCAAGCAGGCCGGTCGCGATGAGGGCCGGGGCGCTGGTCTGGCGGGCCAGCGCGAGCGATTGCCTGGCGAGCGGGACGGCCGCAGGCGCGTCATCGGTGAGCAGGTTATAGGACGTGGCGTAGGCGAGCTCGACGGAGGCGTCGGCCAGGTCGCCGCCGGCCCGCGCGAGATCCGCGGCCTGTTCGGCGAGGCGGGCGGCGTCGGCGAACGCGCCGGTAGTGATCGCGATATTTGAGCGGGCGGCGCACACGGTCGCCTCGGCCCGCCAGTCCGGGGTGTCCCGGCGGGCGCTGGCGTCGGCCGCGCGGCGGCACAGCTCCTCGGCGCCGGTCACATCGGCGCGGTTGGAGGCGAACACGGCGCTGACCGCCAGAGCCAGCGGGTAGCCGGGGTGCCCGGCGGCGCCGGGCAGCTCCAGGGCCGCCTCGCCGTCCAGCAGCAGCGGGTCAGTGTTCCGGACCTCGACCGACGCGAAGCCGGCCAGGATCTGGAACGCGGTGTCGAGGTTGCTGGTGCCGATCGCCCACGACCATGCCGCGAGCAGGTTGTCTTGCTCGGCGCTGAGCCGGGTAGCCCAGAACACCTCGTCCTGGGGGTCGCGGACGTGACGCAGGAGGTCTGCGTAGTAGCTGGCGTGGCAGGCCCGCCACCGCCCGGTCTGGCCGGCCGCCTCAAGGCGTTCCTCGCCGTACTGGCGGATCGTCTCCAGCAGCCGGTAGCGGGTCTGCGGCCCATGCTCCTCGGCCACCACCAGTGACCTTGCTACCAGGGCCGCCAGCAGCTCGAACACGGCGTCGGGATCGATGCCCTCTCCGCCGCACACCGCTTCGGCGGCCTCCACGGTGGCGCCGCCGGCGAACACCGCCAGCCGGGCCAGCAGGGCCTGTTCGGGCCCGGACAGCAGCTGGAAGGACCAGTCGATGGTGGCCCGCAGCGTCTGGTGCCGTGCCCCCGCGCCGCGACGGCCGGCCGCGAGCACCGCGAAGCTGCGCTCCAGCCGCCGGGCCAGCTCGGCCGGGGTCATCGCGCCCACCCGCGCCGCCGCCAGCTCGACCGCCAGCGCGATCCCATCCAGCCGCCGGGCCACCGCGGCGACCGCCGCGGCGTTCTGCCCGGTCACCTGGAAACCTGGCTTGACCGCGGCCGCGCGGTCGGCGAACAGCCGCACCGCCTCCGCCTGCGTGATCGCCGCCAGGCCAGCGCCCGCCTCAGGAACCCCCAGCGGGGGCACCGGAAGCAGATGTTCTCCCTCGATCCCCAGGCCCTCGCGGCTGGTGGCCAGGATCACCAGCCGCTCACACGACCGCGCCAGCGCCCCGGCCAGCGCCGCCGCCCCCTCGAGCAGGTGCTCGCAGTTGTCCAGCACCAGCAGCAGCTGCTTGCCGTGCAAGAACTCCGCCAGCGCCTCGCGGGTGTCTTGGCCGGCCCGGGCGGTCAGCGAGAACACCGCCGCGACCGCATCATCGACCCCGGCCACGTCGCGGACCGGGGCCAGCTCAGCGAGCCACGCCCCGTCGGCGAACCGCGGCGCCACCTGGGCGGCGGCCTGCAACCCCAGCCGGGTCTTGCCCACCCCGCCCGCACCGGTCAGCGTGACCACCCGGGCCTGGCCCAGCGCGGCGGCGGTCTGCTCCAGCTCACGCTCCCGGCCGATGAACGAGCTCACCGGCAACGGCAGATTCCCGGGGCGCTCAGCAACGGTGCGGATCGGCGGGAACTCGGCGGGCAGGTCAGCGTGGGTCAGCTGATAGATCAGCTCCGGCTGGCTCAGATCACGCAGCCGGAACTCTCCCAGCCGCTTCAGCCCGAACCCGCCGCCCAGCCGTCCGTCCGCTAGGTCACGCGTGCTCTTGGTGACCAGCACCTGCCCCCCGTGCCCGGCGGCTTTCACCCGGGCGCACCGGTTGATCGGCGCGTGGTCGACACTTCCCCTCCCCCGAACCCGCGCCTCGCCGGTATGCAGGCCCATCCGCACCCGCAGCACGGCAAGCGCCGGCCACCCCCCCCCGCCCAGCCGCAGCTCGCATCCGCCAGCCGCCTCCACCGCGGCCACCGCCCCCGGGAAAACGGCGAAAAAACTGTCTCCCTCCCCCCGAGAGGTCACCACCACCCCTCCATGATCTTCGATCACCCCGGTGAGAAGGTGATTGTGCCGCTCCAGCGCCACCTCCATCGCCTCCGGCACCGCCTCCCACAACCGGGTCGACCCCTCGATATCAGTTAGCAAGAACGTGACCGTCCCAGCCGGCAGCTCCGCCTCATCAGGCCCAGCCGGCGAGGTGGCAGGCGCCCCGGTGCTGGTCGCCGCGCCCGGGGAACTCTCACTCAACACGACCACCGGCCAGCAGCCGCTCCAGCTCATCGACAACGAGGTTGTCGTTGCGTTCGGCAGCCAGCCGGGCCGCCATGTGCTGGGCGGCGGCGCGGTAGCGGGGATCTTCGATAACCCGGCTGATGGCCACCCGCAGCGCGCTGACGGTGGCGTTCTTGCGCAGCCGGACGCCCGCACCGGCATATACCACCCGGCCGGCGTTGTCGGGCTGGTCGCGGCCCAGGGGCACGACGATCAGCGGCACGCCGGCGATCAGCGCCTTCATCACGGTGCCGTGACCGCCGTGGGTGATCACCGCCGAGCAGTGCGGGAGCACATCGGCGTGGCGTACCCAGCGCGTGACCGTCACGTCCGGCGGGACGGAGATCACAGCTGGGTCTACCGCCGGGCCGGTGGTGACGAGCCCGCGCACCTGGGCCTGCCCGAGCGCGTCGGCCGCCCGCTCCAGCAGGGCCTCCTGGCGCATGACGGTGCTGCTCAGGCCCACCAGCACCAGCGGCTGGCCCGGCTCACCTGCCCGCCACTCGCCGGAACCTTCGCCCGGATCGTCGTCGAGCTGGGGCCCGACGTAGCACACATTGGCCGGCACCGAGCCGGACCCGAAGTCGTAACTGGGGCTGGAGCAGACCAGGACCCGGTCCGCTCGGGCCATCAGGCCGGGCAGGCCCCGCACTGGCGGCAACCCCACCTCGGCGCGGACCCGGTTGAGGGCCGGCATCCAGCTGCGGAAGACCGCCAGCGTGACCGCCGCCGCCGAGCGATCCCGTAGCCGGCCCAGTGGTCCCTTGCCAGGCATCCAGCCGGTCCCGAGCGGCGGGATATCGGGGCGGGGGATCATGTAGGGGCCGTGCATCACGATGACCGACCGGACCCCCCTCACCTCGGACCCGAACATCGCCGCCGGGATCATGGTGTCGACCACGGTGACGTCGGCCGCCTCCCGCCGCAGTTCCTCGGCCACATCGCGGCAGAACTCGCGGGCCGGCCCGCACAGCTGCCGGTCCCTGACCCGCCGCCACTGGCTCACCGGATTACGGGTCTGCCAGTCCTTGACCAGGTCGGTCTCCGGCTTGCTCATATCGTTGTCCGGGGCGTACCTATACCGCAGGAACGTCGCGCCGGCCGCTTCGAACCGCGACCGCAGCCCCTCGGTGCCCAGCACCCGCACCTGATGACCCCGCGCGACCGCCCGGCCCACCACCGTCTGAACCGCTTCCACACCCCCGCCGCTATCCCAGCCAGCCACCAAGATCTTCATCCGCCCCACCTCGTTCAGCTGCGACCGCCCCGCCGCATACCCCAGCCCACCTCCCAGTCTCGACCGCCCTACGGGCCGCGGGCAAGCGGGCAACCCCGGATGCAATACCAGCGATAGCACTCCTGGGCTCCGCCAGCCATCCGGCAGTGGCCCTCAAGGTCCGCTACGGGCATGCCGATGACCAAGACACCGCAACGCAGTTGCAAAAAGCGGCCCAAGGAGCGCTGTAAGAGCTCTTCGCGCCATTGGCAGTCCCGACTACGGTCGAGTAGACATGGGGCCAGGCCCGTATATTTATGCAACGCCGGGCTTGGCGCGAATGCCCGCTTATGCCGCGACCGAGCGTGAGTCGGTATGACAGGAGGCGGCGGGCCCAGGCTGCGCCGGTATTTAGTAGTAGTACTGGACGAGGCAGAACTCATGGTTCTCTGGGTCGTGCATGATTACGACAATGCCGTCGTCGTTATCGTGCCGCTCACCTGACCAGCGGCCTCCGAGGTCCTCCACCTGCTGGCGTGCCGTGCCGATGTCATCGACCTGGATATCGAGGTGGATGCGGACCTTGGCGGTCTTCGGCTCCGGCACCCGCTGGAAGGTCAGCCGCGGCTGACGATCCAGGCGTGAACCGACGGTGGCCCATCCGGCGTCGCTATGCTCGCCGGTGATCTCGGCCACGGTGCCGTCCCGGCAGCGGAAATGCTGCCAGCTCACGCCGTCAGCGTGCTGGATCGCACCGGGAATTCCACTTCGGCGGCAAGCATCGCCGCCCGGGTGGCATCGAAGTCGCCGATACCGAAGCATTGTCCAGCACGTGACCCCGATAAACAAAGAGCGGAGAACGAACGGAGTGGGCTCACCGCCTCGCCCATGCTTCAGTCATCCAGACAAGAGGGAAACCCCTGCAGGCTGGTACGCCAGTTGTCCATGCTCGCACGGGGTGGACTAGTTCGCCCGGACACGGAAACCGCCCGTTACGGCCGGCGCACCTCGACGCTCCAGCGGCCGTGACCAAACGAGGCGCTGATGCGATGACCGGATTCCAGCGCCGGCGCTCTGGTCAATCCGCCCGTGATGACCAGGTCCCCGGGCTCGAGCCAGCGCCCGCGCGCGGCGAGCTGTTCCGCGAGCCATACCACCCCTGCCGCCGGGTGGCCGCTCGCGGCCGCGCCCGTCCCGCTCTCCACCGCCTCGCCGTCCACCGACAGCGTTACCGGCAGCGACTCCAGCCCAGATAGCGGCAGCGACGGCCCTATCGCCACCCACGCCGCCGACGAGCCGTCCGCGGTGTTGTCCTCCAGCTTGAACCGGTAGCCCGACCACACCGAGTCCACGACCTCCAGGCAGGCCAGGGCGGCGTCACATGCGTCGAGCACAGAATCAACCGAGAACGGCTCGGAAAGCCGCCGTCCCAGCCGCAGCCCGATCTCCGGCTCCACCCTCGGCTGCAGCGCCCCGGCAGGCAGCATCGCGGGGGAGTCGAGGATCATCACGTCGGTCAGCGGCCCGAAGTTAGGCGAGGCCACCCCCATCTGCTCTCGCATGACCGCCGAGGTGTACCCGAGCTTCCACCCGGTGATCCGCTCCCCGCCGGCCAGCCGCAGCGCGGTCATCTGGTCTTGCACGCGGTACGCGTCCGCCAGCGAAAGCCCCAGCTCAGCCGACAGCAGCTGGTCCAGCGTGGAGCCCGCCTGCCGGGCCTGGTACAGCGTGCCCGCCACCGCCGCCGGGTCGAGCGCGCCGCCCGGGTCCAGGCAGTCCTTCCAGTTCATGACGCCCCCTCGCCAGAGCCCGAGCCCGAGCCAGAGCCGAAGCCAGAGCCCGACTCAGAGCCCGGACCTTGACGCGCATGCGCGCGCAGGATCTGCGACCAGCTCCGGGCCGCCTCAGCAGGCGGGATGGCCGCGTACCAAAGACCCTCGGCCTCCACCACCGGATACCGCCGCAGCTCATATCCCGCCGCCGTCCGGCACCGCCCGGTCGCGAGCTCGTACGCATACCAGTGCCACGGGCAGGTGACCACCCCCTCGCGGACCAGACCCTCGGCCAGCGGCCCGCCGTTGTGCGGGCACGCCCCGTCCGTCACGTACAGCGAGTCCCCGTCGGCGAACACCGCAAAGATGCGCCCGCCGTGCGAGAACGACCACTGCGCCCGCCCCGCCGGCCGCTCCAGCGGCACCAATTCCGGCGGCACCGGCTCCGGCTGGCTCATGCGGATCCAGAGCTCACACGCAGCCGAGCTCGACGCTACCCAGCCGGTCCGCGGTCGCGGTGACCACATCACCCGGCTTCACCGGCACCGCCGCGGTCAGCCCGCCCGACAGCACGATGTCCCCGGCCCGCAGCCCTTCGTTCTCCGCCGCCAGCGACCGGACCAGCCAGGCCACCGCCGCCGCCGGGTGCCCGAGCGACGCGGCGCCCGACGCGGTCGCCACCACCTCGCCGTTGTGCTCCAGCACCACCCCGAGCAGCCGCAGGTCCAGGCCCGCCGCCGGCACGGCCGAACCCACCAGGTACCGCCCCTGGGAGGTGTTGTCCGCCACCACGTCCGGCGTCGTGAACTTGTAGTCCTTGTACCGCGAGTCGAGCACCTCCATGCCGACCGCGACCGCCGCGGTGGCGGCCAGCACCGCCGACGCGGTCACCGACGGCCCGGACAGGTCCGCGCCCATGACGAACACGATCTCCGGCTCGCACCGCGGCTGGATGTGCCGGGCGGTCACCAGCGGCTCGCCTAGATCAAGCGCGTCCGAAGCGGCCAGGAAGCCGTACAGCGGCTCGCTCACCCCGACCTGGGCCTGCTTGGCGCGGGAGGTCAGGCCGAGCTTCCAGCCCGCCAGCGGCCCGGCCTCGTTCCGCAGCCGCCGCTGCACGTCGTAGGCCGCGGCCAGGTCGAAGCCGTCGAACTCGGCCGACAGCGAGCCGATCGCGGTCCGGTCGGCCTTGGCCTTGGTCAGCCGGGCGGCGATCTCATCCGGTGGAATCATCACAAGCCATCCTCACGACTACTCGACGACGCGGACAGTGACGGGACCGAGGCGGTCGAAGTCGGCCCGGAACACGTCCCCGGCCGCCATCGGCACCGCGGCGTGCAGCGCCCCGGTCATGACCAGGTGCCCGGCCTCGAGCTTGGCGCCCATCTCGCCCAGGGTGTTGGCCAGCCAGGCCACCACCCGGATGGGGTCGCCGAGCGCGGCCGCGCCGGCCCCGGTGTCGACCAGTTCGCCCTGCCGGGTGAGCGTCATCCCGATCAGCCGCGGGATCAGGGTTTCCGCGCCCGCCAGCGGCACCACCCGGCTGGAGACGGCCACCGCGCCGTTGGACGCCAGGTCAGCCACCGTGTCGGCCAGCCTGATCCGCCAGTCGGCGAACCGGGAGTCGACGATTTCCACCGCCGCGACCATGCCGGCGATCGCCCGCCGGGCGTCGAGCACGCTCACCCCGGGACCGGCCAGGCCCGACCCCAGCACGAAGGCGATCTCGGCCTCGATCTTCGGCTGGATGAACGCCGAAACCGGTA
>JAJKHX010000286.1 GCA_021154785.1 Nocardiopsis sp. | reverse complement strand
GCGGGCATAGCGCCGCCATCGTGGTGCACGGCGACGCCGGGGTGGGCAAGACAGCCTTGCTGAACGAGGCCTTCGAGCCGGCGCCCGGCCTGCGGGTCGTACGCGCGGCCGGCATCGAATCAGAGATGGAGCTGCCCTTCGCGGGCCTCCAGCAGCTGTGCCTGACGATGCTCGATCATCTCGGGCACCTGCCCCCGCCGCAGGCCGCCGCGCTCCGTATCGCCTTCGGCCTGAGCAAGGGGCCGCCCCCCGATCGCTTCCTGGTCGGCCTGGCCGTCCTGAGCCTGCTGTCGGAGGCAGCCGGACGGCGGCCGCTGGTCGGCGTGGTGGACGACTGCCAGTGGCTGGACCGGGCCTCGGCGCAGGCGCTCGCCTTCGCCGCGCGCCGGATCCAGGCCGAGGGCGTGCTCCTGGCGTTCGCCGCCCGCGAGCCGGGCCCCGATCTCGAGGGAATCCCCCGGCTCCTGGTCGAGGGCCTGCGGGACCGCGACGCCCGGGCGCTGCTGCGGTCGGTCGTGCCGTGGCCGCTCGACGAGCAGATCCGGGAGCGGATCCTGGCCGAGACCAGGGGCAACCCGCTGGCACTGCTCGAACTGCCGCGCGGGCTGTCGCCCGCCGAACTGGCGGGCGGCTTCGGGCTGCCGCCCGACCTGCCGCTGGCGGGCCGGATCGAGGAGAGCTTCCAGCGCCGGCTGGAGGCGCTGCCGGAAGCGACCAGGCTCCTGGCGCTGGTCGCCGCGGCCGAGCCCACCGGTGACCTCGCCCTCGTGTGGCGCGCCGCCACCCGGCTCGGGCTCGACCGGGACGCCGTGGTCTCCGCGGAGGCGGAAGGACTGCTGAAGATGGGCGGCCATGTCATCTTCCGGCATCCGCTCGTCCGTTCCGCGGTCTACGGGGCGTCGTCGCCGCCCGACCGCCAGCGCGTACACGAGGCGCTGGCGGCGGTCAGCGATCCTGAACTGGATCCCGACCGCCGTGCCTGGCACCGGGCGCAGGCGGTCATCGGCCCCGATGAGGAGGTCGCGGCCGAGCTCGAGCGATCAGCCGTCCGGGCCCAGGGGCGAGGCGGCCCGGCCGCCGCGGCGGCGTTCCTGGACCGGGCCGTCCAGCTCACCCTCGACCCCGGCCCCCGGGCCCGCCGGGCCGTGGCCGGCGCCCAGGCCAAGTACCTCGCGGGTGCGCCCGATGCCGCCCTGCGGCTGCTGGCGACCGCCGAGGCGGTCTCGCTCACCGAGATCGAGCGGGCCCAGGTGGACATGATCCGGGCCCAGGTCGCCTACTCGCAGAACCGCGGCAGCGACGCGCCGTCACTGCTGCTCCGGGCCGCCCGGCGGCTCGAGCCGCTGAACCCGCGGATGGCCCGGGACACGTATCTCGATGCCGTGGTGGCCGGCCATTTCGCGGGCCGTCTCGCACCGGGCAGCCTGCGCGAAGCGGCGGCGGCGGCGCTTCCCAGCGCCGGGCTCTCCCCGGGCGGGGAACCCCCCGCGGCCTCCGGGCTCCTGCTCGACGGGCTGGCGACCGCGCTCACCGACGGCTACGCGGCCGGCGGGCCGGCGCTCAGGCAGGCCGTCCGCGGGTTCCGCAGCCCGCGAGCCAGCCTGGACGAACAGCTGCGCTGGCTGTGGCCCGCCGCCCATGTCGCGATGGCCCTGTGGGACGACGAATCCTACGAGGAGCTGTCCGCGCGGCACATCGAGCTCGGGCGCGAGGCGGGTGTACTCGCGGTGCTGCCGACGGCGCTGACAACCCGCATCGTGGCCTGCGCCTTCGCCGGCCGGCTGGCCGCCGCCGAGGAGCTGATCGAGGAGCTGCGCGCGCTCACCGACGCCATGGGGACACCGGTGCCGGCGTACGGCCCGGTTTTCGTCTCCGCCTGGCGGGGCCGGGAGGAGCCGGCCACGGCGGTGATCGACGCGGCGGTCCGGGAGTTCACGGCCAGCGGCGAAGGGGCCGTGCTGGCTTTCGCCGACTACGCCCGCGCCGTGCTGGGCAACGGCCTGGGCCGTTACCAGGACGCGCTCCTCGCGGCCACGGCGACGGACGCCTTCGAGACCGAAGGGGTCACCATCTGCACCCAGGGCCTCGCCGAGCTCATCGAGGCGGCGGTCCGCGCCGGGACGGCCGAGCAGGCCGCCGGCGCCCTGGCCCGTCTGGAGGAGATGACCCGGGCGAGCGATACCGACTGGGGAGCGGGCATCCGGGCTCGCTCGCGGGCGCTGCTCAGCGCGGGCGAGGCGGCCGAAGCGGGCTACCGCGAGGCGATCGGGCGGCTCGGCCGGACCCGGATCCGGCCTCAGCTGGCCCGCGCCCATCTGCTGTACGGCGAATGGCTGCGCCGGGAAAACCGCCGCGTGGACGCCCGCCAGGAACTGCTGACGGCGTTCGAGATGTTCACCGGCATGGGCATGGAGGCATTTGCCGAACGCACCCGGCGCGAGCTGGCGGCCACCGGGGAGAAGATCAGGCGGCCGGCCGCGGACCGGCCGCCCGACCTCACCAGCCAGGAGGCGCAGATCGCCCGGCTCGCCCGCGAGGGACTGACGAACGCCGAGATCGGATTCCAGCTCTACCTGAGCGCGCGCACGGTGGAATGGCACCTGCGCAAGGTCTTCGCCAAGCTCGGGATCACCTCGCGCAGGCAGCTCCAGACCGCGGCCCTGTGAGTCAGCTCCACGGGAACGGCGAGTTGCTGACCGGGTGCGAGTGCCCGGTGCGGTAGCGGGAGAACCGGAACGGCTCGAGCAGCGGCTGCCGCTCGCCGAGCAGTTCCCTGGCCACGAGCGCACCGACGCCGATCATCTTGTACCCGTGGTTCGAGTCGGCGATCACGTACGCGTTCTGGTGGAAGGTGTCGAAGACCGGGAAGCTGTCCGGGGTGAACGCCCCGATGCCCCCGGAGGGCTTACGGCTGTAGAGGTGGCGCTGCCTCTCGAACCGCTTGAGGCAGTGCGCCAGGCCAGAGGTCCACATCCGGGTGAAGTCCGCACCCACGACGAACTCGGGGCTGGCCGGGCCGTACGGGTCGATCGCGACCTCGGCCGCCGGGTGGCCGACGATGCGGGGGGCGCTACCGCCCTGGACGCCGCCGAAGCTGAAGTCCGGCTTGAAGTAGATGCCCCACATCTCGCCGGTGATGAGCGATCCGTCCGCGTCGTCGTACAGCGGGGCATCGGAATCCACGTGCACCACCGGCGGGAAGCCGCCGGAACTGGTCGTGAACGTGCCCGGATCGACCTCGAGCGTTCCTTCCTGCAGCGCCCAGTAGGTCCACATGGGCCGGCCGGGGTGGACCGTCCCGGCGGCGTCGGTGACGTCGATACGGCCGGGCAGTTCGAGCATCGCCCAGAAGTCGCGGATCCACGGCCCGGCCGCGACGACGAGGTGATCGCAGCCGATGGTCCCGCGGTCGGTCTCGACCGCGGCGACCGCACCACCGGACAGCCGCAGCCCGGTCACCCGCGTACCGGGCTGGATCCGGACACCTCGAGCCGTGGCCTTGGCGGCCAGGCCGTCCAGGGAACTCCGGTTGCTGGCGTACCCGCCCTGCTTCTCGTGCAGGACGGTGGTGATCCCGGGGGCCTGCCAGTCGGGGAACATGGCGAGCATGTAGGCCCGGCAGGCCTGCTCCCCCTCGACCAGCACCGAGTCGTACCCGATCGCCTGCTGCTGGGTGTAAATCTGCACCACGTCGGCGTGCATGGCCTCCGGCGCGGCTTGCAGGAACCCGACCGGGTGGTACGCGAAAGCATCCGGATCCGATTCCCACACCGCCACGTTATGGGCCATGAGCTCGCGCATGGCGGGCTGGAAGTAGTTGTTGCGGATCGTGCCGCAGGCAATCCCGGACGCGCCCGCCCCGACACCCGTCTTGTCGAGGACCACGATGTCCGCGCCACCGGCGGCGCCACGCGCCTCCAGTTCCATGGCCAGGTGCCAGGCCGTGGAGAGGCCGTGCATCCCGGCCCCGATGACGACGTACCGAGCATGAGCCGGCGCGGTCAGATCAGGCACACGGTCCTCCCGGGGCTCGGCTGGCTCTTAGCCTAATGGCGGGACGGCACGCGACCGGAAGGCAGCCCATGGCCCAGGAACGACTGGTAGCAGTGAGCTACCCGGCCGATGAGGAATTCACCCGGGTCAATTCCGAGGTCCTGGCGGGTGAGGCCGCGATTGCCTATACCTATGAGCTGGGCGAAGCCCAGCGCGCGCAGACCCTGCGGCGGGCCGAGGCGGTGCTTTCCCTGAACCTGGCCGACGAGGTCCCGGCCGGCGCGTTCGCGGAGTCCTCGCGGCTCCGTTTCGTCCAGATGCTTTCGGCCGGCGTCGACACGATCGATTTCCCGTCCCTGCCGGACGGGCTGACGGTAGCCAGCAACGCCGGCGCCTATTCGGTGGCGATGTCGGAGCACGTGATGGCGATGACGCTGAGCCTCGCGAAACACCTGCCGCAGCGCCACGCGGCCCTGGCGGCCGGCCGGTTCGACAAATGGGCACCGTCGCTGACCCTGGACGGTGCCATCTGCGTCATCCTCGGCCTGGGCGGGATCGGCACCGCCACCGCGCGGCTGATGACGGCGTTCGGCGCCCGCGTCTACGCGATCAACCGCAGCGGGCGAAACGCCGAAGGCGCCGAGTTCACCGGCACCCTGGCCGACCTGGACCGGGTCCTCGCGGTGGCGGATGTGCTGGTCATCTCGCTGCCGCTGACCCGGGCCACCCGCGGGCTGATCGGCGAGCGCGAGCTCGCCTTGATGAAGCCCACCGCTATCGTGGTGAACGTGGCCCGGGGCGCGCTTATCGACCAGGGCGCGCTGTACGAGCACCTGCGCACGCACCCGGATTTCGGCGCCGGAATAGACACCTGGTGGGACGAGCCGGCCGGCGACGCTCCCTTCCGGACCGACTATCCCTTCTTCGACCTGCCCAACCTGATCGGCTCCCCGCACAATTCCAGCATCGTGCCGGGGACGATGGTTTCCGCCGCCCGTTCGGCCGCTGAGAACGTGCACCGGTATCTGCGGGACGAAGCAGTGACAGGAATAGTCCGCCGCGCCGACTACACCGCATGACGGGCTCGTCCGTTAGTAGGCCATCCAGCCGCCGTCGACCATGAGATTGACGCCGCTGATGTAACTGGCCTGGTCGGAGGCGAGAAACGAGACCGCCGCGGCGACGTCGGCCGGCTCGCCGAGGCGCGCGAACGGCGTCCGGGACAGCACGTAGGCCGCGGAGGCGGGATCGGCCGCGAGGTCGCCCGGCGCCCCCGTCTGTATCTTGCCGGGAGCGACCGCGTTGCAGATGATGCCGTCGCGTCCGTGCTCGATGGCGATCTGCCGGGTCATCTGCACCAGGCCGCCCTTGCCGACCGCGTAGGCGAAATGGCCCGGCACG
>JAJKHX010000285.1 GCA_021154785.1 Nocardiopsis sp. | reverse complement strand
GACGGCCGTCGCCAACGGCGACCTGTCGCAGAAGATCTCGGTCGAGGCCAAGGGCGAGGTCGCCGCGCTGGCCGAGACGATCAACCGGATGGTCGACCAGCTGCGCTCGTTCGCCGACGAGGTGACCCGGGTGGCCCGCGAGGTAGGCACCGAGGGCCGCCTGGGCGGCCAGGCCGACGTCAAGGGCGTGTCCGGGACCTGGAAGGACCTGACCGACAACGTCAACTCGATGGCGAACAACCTGACCGGCCAGGTACGCAACATCGCCCAGGTCACCACCGCGGTGGCCAACGGCGACCTGTCCAAGAAGATCGACGTGGACGCGCGCGGCGAGATCCTCGAGCTGAAGACCACCATCAACACCATGGTCGACCAGCTGTCCTCGTTCGCCGCCGAGGTGACCCGGGTGGCCCGGGAGGTGGGCAGTGAGGGCCGCCTGGGCGGGCAGGCCGAGGTCGAGGGCGTATCCGGCACCTGGAAGCGGCTGACCGAGAACGTCAACGAGCTGGCCGGGAACCTGACCAGGCAGGTCCGGGCGATCGCCGAGGTGACCAGCGCGGTGGCCTCCGGCGACCTGACCAGGTCGATCTCGGTGGAAGCGCAGGGCGAGGTCGCCGAGCTCAAGGACAACATCAACGCGATGGTCCAGTCGCTGCGCGAGACCATCCGGGCCAACCAGCAGCAGGACTGGCTGAAGACCAACCTGGCCCAGATCGCCGGGATGATGCAGGGCCACCGGGACCTGGCGGTGGTGGCCGAGCTGATCATGGACGAGCTCGCCCCGCTGGTCGACGCGCAGCACGGCACCTTCTTCCTGTCCGAGCCGGCCGGCGGCGACACGCAGCTGCGGCTCATCGCCGGCTACGGGCTGCGGGCCGACAAGGCCGCGCCGGTCCAGTACCGGCTGGGCCAGTCACTGATCGGCCAGGTCGCCAAGAGCAAGCGGTCGATCGTCGTCGGGGACCTGCCCGAGAACTACGTGAAGATCTCCTCCGGGCTCGGCGAGGCGCCCCCGGCCAACCTCGCGGTGCTGCCGATCCTGTTCGAGGACCAGGTGCTCGGCGTGATCGAGCTCGCCTCGTTCACCTCGTTCAACCCGGTGCAGACCGACTTCCTCGAGCAGCTGACGGAGACCCTCGGGGTCAACTTCAACACGATCATCGCGAACGCCCGCACCGACGCGCTGCTCGAGGAGTCGCAGCGGCTCGCTTCCGAGCTCCAGGCCCGGTCGGAAGAGCTGCAGAGCCAGCAGGTCGAGCTGCAGCGCTCCAACGCCGAGCTCGAGGAGAAGGCGGCGCTGCTGGCCGCGCAGAACCGGGACATCGAGACCAAGAACGCCGAGATCGAGCAGGCCAGGCAGGAGATCGAGGAACGCGCGCGGCAGCTGGCGCTGGCCTCCAAGTACAAGTCGCAGTTCCTCGCGAACATGTCGCACGAGCTGCGCACGCCGCTGAACAGCCTGCTCATCCTGGCCCGCCTGCTGGCGCAGAACCCGGGCCGCAACCTCACCGCCAAGCAGGTCGAGTACGCCAACGTCATCCACTCGGCCGGCTCGGACCTGCTGCAGCTCATCAACGACATCCTCGACTTGTCCAAGGTCGAGGCGGGACGGATGGACATCCACGCGGAGCGGTTCCCGCTGAGCGCCCTGCTCGAGGACATCCAGGCCACGTTCCAGCCGCTCACCGCGGAGAAGGGGCTGGACTTCTCCGTCGAGGCGGACACCGAGGCGCCGACCGAGCTGGTCACCGACCGGCAGCGGCTCCGCCAGGTACTCGGCAACCTGCTGGCGAACGCGGTCAAGTTCACCGAGCGCGGGCACGTGCTCCTCCGGGTGGCGCGGGCCGGGGGGCAGGCCGACGGCGAGATGGTGGAGTTCTCGGTGGCGGACAGCGGCATCGGCATCGCGCCGGACAACCTGACCACCATCTTCGGCGCGTTCCAGCAGGGGGACGGCACGCTCAGCCGCCGGTACGGCGGGACTGGCCTCGGCCTGTCGATCGCCCGCGAGGTCGGCGCCCTGCTCGGCGGGGAGATCACCGCACAGAGCGAGCTCGGCCTGGGCAGCACCTTTACCCTGTACCTGCCGTGCGAGCTGCCCGGGGGGATGACCGACACGACCGATCCGGGGAGCAACGGCCTCGGGTACAACGGCGAGGCGCACGCCGGGGCGACCGCGGCCCTGCAGCTGCAGCCGGCCGTGCCCGACGACACGGCGGCCGGCGGCCGGCGGCTGCTGGTCCTCGAGGGGGCCCGCGGCGGCCTGCTGACGCTGCTGGCGCACAGCGCGGTCTCCGACCTGACCGGCATCCACGGCCCGGTGCACGTGGGCACGGCGGTCAGCCCGGAACAGGGCATCGAGGCCCTCACCGCGGCACCGCATCAGTGCGTGGTACTCGACCTGGGACTGGAGGACGCGTCCGCGTTCGCCTTCCTCGAGCGCCTCAAGGAAGATCCGGGCCTGCGCGATGTCCCGGTGCTCGCGCACACCAGGGACAAGATCGACAGCGCCCAGGCCCGGCTGGCCCGGCTGCGATTCGGCGCGCACCCGCTCGAGCTGCTGCCCTCGCTCGACGAGCTCCGGGAGCGGATCACGCTGCACCTGTCAGCCGCGCAGCCCGATCAGGTACCGGCGCTGATCAGCGAGCGGCCCGGTGAGCCGGCCCGGGTCTCGGGGCAGGCCGAGGGACACGAGGCGCTGCTCGGCCGGCGGGTCCTGGTGATCGACGACGACCCGCGTAACGTCTTCGCCATCACCAGCACCCTCGAGCTGCACGGGATGACCGTGACCCAGGCGGCCAACGGGCGCAAGGGCATCGAGGCGCTGCTCAACGCCGAGGACACCGACCTCATCTTGATGGACGTGATGATGCCGGAACTCGACGGCTACGCCACGATGCACAAGATCAGGCAGATGCCCGCCTTCGCGGCCCTGCCGATCATCGCGGTGACGGCGCGGGCCATGCCGGGCGACCGGGAGAAGAGCATCGCGGCCGGCGCCAGCGACTACGTCACCAAGCCGGTCGACACCGACGAGCTGCTCGCCTGCATGGAACGCTGGCTCGCCCGCCGGTAGGCGGCTGAGCCGTCAGGCCGGCTGAGCCGGCAGGCGGCGAGGCTGTCCGCCGGCGGTCAGGCGGCGACGGTCCGCTTGGCCGCCGAGGCCGCGGCGCGCCGCTTGCGGCGGCGGTCCCGCTGCCGGTCCTCGGGGGTGGTGCCGCCCCAGATGCCGTAGGACAGCTCGTGGCTGAGCGCGAACTCCAGGCACTTCTCCCGCACCGGGCACCCGCCGCAGATCCTCTTGGCCCGCGTGATCTGGCGCTCCGCCGGACCGGCCGAGGAGATCGGGAAGAACAGGTCAGGGTCCGCCAGCAGGCAGGCAGCGGCTGATCGCCAGTTCGTGGCGCTCCCGGTCGCGGTCATCGTACGTCCTTCAGGGGTCGGAGCCTCACAGGGGTCTGAAGCTGATGTCATGATCGGTGCCCACAGGGGAGCGGCCATTCGGTTTCCCGGCCGCGCGCCGTCTACACCTCGTCGGCCGCATGAATTTCGCCCGGCTGGCGCGCGGTCGCGAGGATGCGGCGACGGCGGCAGTTTGTCAACCCGGGAACCCGCTGAATGTGACGAGCGTCACACACCAAGACGTTTATTCGCCCACGGCAGGGCACACCCTACTCGTCCGTAATTCCCAGGGTCTTAAGGAGGCCACCTTGACGAGGGGAACCCTCCAGAAGCCGGCCGCAGGCACGACCGCCGCCGACGCTACGGCTCTCGGCACCGCCCCGGACACCGGCATCGTTTCAGCGTCGCGCGCGGAGCTCAAGGAGCTCTCCGACAACGCCCTGCTCTCCCGGATCCGCGCGCTGCCGAAAGACAGCGAGCTGCGCGCGGCCGCCTGCGAGATCATCGTGGATCGCTATCAGCGGCTGGTCCGCTCCTGCGTCAGGCAGTACCGCGGCAGCCCGGAGCCGACCGAAGATCTCATGCAGGTCGGGTACGTCGGCCTGCTCAAGGCGATCAACAACTACAACCCCGAGGTCGGCGACAGTCTTTCGGCCTACGCGCAGCCCTGTATCAGCGGCGAGATCAAGCGCCACTTCCGGGACAAGCGCTGGCAGATTCACGTTCGCCGCTCGGCCCAGGAACTCCTGCTCGCGCTGCGCAAGGCCTCCGAGGACCTCACCCAGCAGTTCGGCCGGCCGCCCACCGAGGAGGAACTGGCCGAGCGGCTCGGGGTCAGCGCGGACGACATGCAGGAGGCTCGCCAGGCGGACCTGGTGTTCAGCACCTACTCACTCGACGCTCCGCTGTCCGACCGGGACGACCCGGCCCTGCTGGCCGACATGCTCGGCGACGACGACCCCGCCATGACCCACACCATCGACATGGAGGCGGTCAACGCGCACTGGGAGGAACTGCCCGAGCGTGAGCAGCGCATCCTGGTCATGCGCTTCTACGGCAACCTCACGCAGACCGAGATCGGCGAGCGGCTCGGCATCTCGCAGATGCACGTATCCCGGCTCCTGACCCGGGCGCTCAGCCACCTGAAGAGCCGGCTGCTCGATTCCGCCGAGACCGGCACTCCCTCCTCAGCCGCCACGGCCTGACGAACTACGGCGTCCTGCCAGCGAAAGGACCACCATGAAAACCGGAGTGGGACTAGCACTGATCGCGGTCGGCGCGATCCTCGCGTTCGCCGTGACCACCAATACCTCCGTCTTCAACCTGCACACGGCCGGCTGGGTGCTGATCATCATCGGCATCATCGGGGTCGCGATCCCGCGGCGCGGCTACGCCCTGGTCGGGCAGCGGGTGTTCACCCGCCGGACCCGGCGCATGCGCGGAGCCCGGGTCGAGGACATCACCTATCCGGCCTACGTCAACCGGAACCCGGCCAGCACCCGCGTCCAGGCGGGCCTGCCCGCCCCGGGCGCGGCGGGCAGCGCGGCCGTGGCCGATCACGCCGAGACGGAGGTCATCGAGGACGTCTACGACGAGTAACGCCGGCGCCACGAGCGCCGGCGCCGCGGTGGGGGGCCTCGTCCCGGCAAGCTCACAAAGCGAACCCAACCGTAAGGCTCAATAGGAGAAGTCATGACCATCACACTTGCTGTCATCCTCTGGTGGATTCTCATCGGACTCGTCGTCGGCGCGGTCGCCCGCCTGGTGATCCCCGGCCGCCAGCACATCGGCATCATCGTGACGATCCTCATCGGCATCGTGGCCGCCATCGTCGGCGGGATCTTGACCGCCGCCATACTCGGCGCCGGGCATACCATCATCACGTTCATCGTGGCCGTGCTGCTCGCGGCGCTGGTCGTCAGCTTGTTCACCACCCGGGGCTACGGTTACAGCCGCGGTCGCACCCGCTCGCGGTCGCGCGCCCGCTACCGCCGGCCGGCCTGGCGCCGCTAGCAGGCAGGCCGCCAGCGGCTAACATCAGCGACTAACAGCTAGGCAAGGCAGATCCGCCGGGGCACGCCCCGGCGGATCTGCGCGTCTGAACGCCGGGATGCCTGCCTCTAGGATTGGGCGGGAACCTGTGGGACTACAGGCGTTTACCGGGACGATGGTCTGGAGAGATGTCGCAGGACACCTGGCCGAATGGCTCTTACACCGATTCCGCCGAGCTAGCCGGGCGGCGTGACGCGCTGCGCCAGGCCGCCGGGCGGCCGGGCGCTGACGCGCGCGTGCTACTCGAGGCCGCGTTCGCGGAACTGGATGCCGCGGTGGACAGCACCGCCTCGGTGACCCGCCGGATGGACACGATCACCGCGGTGACCCGGCTGCTGCTGGACAACAGCACGTTCAGCGAGGCGGTTACCGTACAGCGCTGCGCCCGGCTGCTGGCGGGCGAGATCGCCAGCTGGGTCATCGTCGATATCGACCGGTCCGGACAGCTCCGGCGGCAGTTCACGATCGGCCCGAACGGCGAGCAGCCGGACGAGCTGGCCAGGAGAATACGCGATATCGACCCGCCGCCCGGGTCGGTGCCCGACCGGGTTCACGCCACCGCGCGTCCCGTCGTGCTGCCGGATGCCGCGCGGCCGGATGCTGCTCGGCCGGACCTGGGCGGCGCCGGGATCCTCGGCGCCGCCCCGGACGGGACGCCGCTGACCGCGCTGCTCGAGGCGGCCGCGCTGCTGAGCGTCCCGGTGTCGGACGGAGACGACGGCTACGGCGTGCTGACCCTGGCCCGGCAGCCGGCCGAGGGCCGGTTCACCACCGCCGACGTGGCCCTGGCCACCGAGCTCGGCCGGCACCTGGGCGTCGCTATCCGGGTGGACCGCATGTTCCGGCACCGCTCGGCGGTGGCCGAGGCGCTGCAGAGCAGCCTGCTCCCGGCCCGGCTGCCGGACGTACCCGGGCTCGAGCTGTCCGCGGCCTATATCCCGGCCGGGGAGAACCTGGAGATCAGCGGCGACTTCTACGACGTCTTCCCGGTCCGTGACGGCTGGGCGGTGGCCGTCGGCGACGTGTGCGGCAAGGGACAGGAGGCCGCCGCGATGACCGCGGCCGCCCGGCACGCGATCCGGGCCATCGCGCACTGGAACCCGGACCCGGTCGACGTCCTGGCCAAGGCGAACGAGGTCATCCTGGACGGCGACTACGAGGACCGTTTCGTTACCGTCAAGCTCGCCTACCTGCGACGCGACGGCGACCATGGCAAGTGGGCGGGAGAGGTGGCCAGCTCCGGCCACCCGGGCCCGGCGGTCATCCGCCCGGACGGCCAGATCGACATGATGCGCGGCGGCGGCCTCCCGCTCGGGCTGTTCCCGGACGCCGGGCCCGAACGGGAGAGCGTCGAGCTCGGCCCCGGGGACCAGCTGTTCTTCTTTTCGGACGGGGTCACCGAGGCCCGCAGCCCCGATCAGCGGTATTTCGAGGACGACCTGGCCGACGGGCTGGCCGGCGCGGCCGGGCGTCCCGCCGCCGAGACCGTCAAGATGGTGCAGGACCTCGTGTCCCGTTTCTCCCAGGACGACCTGCGCGACGACATGACGATCCTGGTCGCCAGGATCTTGCCGGACGCCGGGTAAGGCCTTAACGACCCGGCCGGGGCCTGGCGTCCTCGCCGCCGTAGGAGGCCACGACCTCGGTCGCCACTTCGGTGACCTTGACGTGGCGGCGCTGTGATTCCTGGCGCAGGCGCTTGAGCGCTTCGGCGGCGTCGCAGCCGAGCGCGTGCATCAAGATGCCCTTGGCCTGATCCACGACCGATCGCGCCACCACCGCGTCCTTGAGCTGGCTGGCGGTCCGCTGGGCCTGGTGGTAGGCCGTGGCGTTGGTGAGCATCGCGCCGCCGAACGCGGCCAGCATGTCGGCGACGGGAACGGACTCGGCGTCCAGCACCCCGGGACGCACGCCGAACAGCGAGAGCACCAGGGCGCCGCGCGGAAGTTCCCGCACCAGGTGAACCGAGCACCGGACACCGCGTCGCAGCGCCGCTTCGGCAAAGTCGGGCCAGCGGGTCTCCTCCAGCGTGTCCGGGCAGCTCACGGCTACGCCTGCCCGGGCCGCCTCCATCAGCGGGCCGGATCCGGCGGTCAGCTGGAGGTCGGCGAGCTCGGCCAGGTCGGGATGGGTGGCCGCGGCGCCGGCCAGCTCGCGGTCGAGCCATACGGCGGCGTGCGCCCCCGAGCACGAGGGCACCTGCCAGGCGGCGAGCTCGGCCAGCTTGTTCAGCGACCTCGCTTCGCCGCCGTTGGTGAGGCTCAGCAGTTCCGCCGCCTCATGCCCGAGCTGCTCGATCGGCACCAGATCCTCCTAGTTCATTCCTAGCACGCTGCGGGTGGGCCCGCGGCTAGCGCGCCGATCCGGATGACGGGGGGAAACGCCTGACGGCCGACGGCCAGCGTGGTGAACCGGGTCGCGGCCTGCCCGCTGGTGCCGCAGGCCAGCCGGGCGCTGGCCGAGATCGTCTTGCGCACCGCGTTCTTCGCGACCGCGGCCTTGGCCGGGCAGGAGGGCCGGGTGGTCAGTGGCGAGACGCCGCCCACCGAGTAGCTGGCCTCGCAGGCGGTCGCATTGCGCGTGCCGCCGCCGAGCAGCGCGCCCACGATGATCGCGGCGAACATGACCGGAATCAGCACGATCGCGTACATGGCCGTGCCCGGCTGGATCCATCGCAGCCGCTTGTGCCTCAGCTGCTCGGTCCGGACGGGCTCGGTGGCGTTGAGCCGGGTGAAGATCGCGTACATGGAGGTCAGATGAGGCTCGCTGGCCCGCAGGGCGCCTTCCATCCGATCTAGTACGCGCTGCTGGCAAACGGGCAAGCTCATTCTGACAGTCACATCCTTACCAAGGATCCTGCGCCGTAAGGATCGCGGCCGCGGGAAACCATCGCCTACCCGTGCTTACCGGCAGCAAACAACCGGGCAGAGGTGGTATCAGACCGCATACGGCAGGGTCTCAGTAGTGTAACGGGGACCAGGGACCAGTCGCGCACGGAACGGGATTAGTCACGCACCGACGCGGTGACTTCGCTGGCCGCCCGCTGGCTCAGTGACACGCGAACCAGCGCGGCGGCGAGCCGCGCGGGCTGGCCGCTGGCCGCCAGCAGCCCGGCGAGGGTCTCGCGGTCGCCGGGCAGCCGGACCCGGTGGGCTCCGCTGGTCACCCTGGCGTCCACGTAGGGCGCCACGGCCGGCCAGACCTCCTGGGCCTCCCGCAGGAAGATGCCCGCGCCCACCGGCCCGACCCCGGGAAACTCGGTGAGCCGGGACGCGATGCCGGCCACGTCGCCCCCGGCCTCGTCGCGCAGCTTGCGCAGGTCCCCGTGCCACTTGCTGGTCAGCAGGTCGGCGCCATCGCCGAGCATGGTCGCAGTGCGCTCGTCGTACCGCCGGTAATGGCCGCGGCCCAGCGCGTCCACCCGGTCCTGCCAGCTCGCCTCGCTCATCGCCTTCGGGCTCCGGTAGCCGGCCGCGAACAGCTCGCCGGCGGCCGCCACCGCGGTCTCGGCCGGGATCGGCGCGCTCAGCAGCGTCGCCAGAACGAGCAGCTGGTAGAGCGGCCCGGGGCGGTCAGCGAGCCGGATGCCGGCGTCCTCGGCGTACAGCCGCCCGTGCCGGGCGAGCAGCTCCGCGACGATCAGCTGGTTTCTTCCTGGCATCGCAAGACCATACGTCACGATAGCTCGGGCCAGGCGCCCGCCGCCGCGTCCGCCCCGGCGAGATCACCGGCCGACACCACGCCCACCGGGATGCCGTCCTTCAGGACCGGGATGCGGCGCACCGCGCGCTCGCGGACCAGCCGCCTGGCCGCGTCCAGGTCGTCGTCAGGACCGAGCACAGTCACCTCGCCGCCGCACAGGTCACCGATCAGCGTGGTCCGCGGGTCGCGGTTTTCCGCCAGTACCCGCACCGCGATGTCCCGGTCGGTGAGGAGCCCGCGCAGCTGGCCGTCGGCCAGCACCAGCACCGTGCCGGTGGCGTGCCGCTTCATCGCCCGGGCCGCCGCCAGCGCCGACTGGCCCGGCGCCATGTACACCGGCGCGGCCGACATGATGTCGCGCATCTTCCCCACAGTGCATCGCCTCCTGAGCATTGGGGCTGGGGCTACCCGCTGACGCCGGTCGCAAACGAGCGGGTCAGCACGGTTCGCTGTCGTGGACCGAGGCCGGACGTTTAGCCGGCCGCGCCTGGGTTAGGCGGGCTGCCCGTGCTCGGCGCTACCGACCTGATGCTGTCCTGGCTGCGTGCCTTTTCCGAGCATCACGCTAGTTCAAGGGAGAAGCCACGATGAAGCTCACACCGCTGCGACCGCTGTACGACACCTGCGGTGACTACGTGTCGGTATACCTCGACACCGGCCGCGCGCACGAGGACGCCCGGCACGCCATCGAGCTGCGCTGGCGAGCCGCCCGCGAGCGGCTCGCCGCGGAGGGAGCCGATCCGGCGACGCTGGACGCCGTGCGGGACGCGGTGACCGATCCGGGCAACACCGCGCCGGGCACCGCCGTGTTCGCCCGGAACGGGGCGATCAGGCTGCTGGCCGGCCTGCGCGACGCGCCGGTCCGCGAGATCAGCCGGCTGGGCGCGCTCCCGCACGTGCTGCCGATGCTCGCTCAGCTTCCGGTCCTGGTGCCGCACCTGCGGATCACCGCGACCAGGGCGGGCGGCGAGGTGGTAGCGGTAACCGGGACCGGTGAAGCCAGGGACGAGAAGACCGCCGCGCAGGGCTGGCCCGTGCACAAGACGCCAGCGGGCGGCTGGGCGCAGGATAAATTCCAGCGCAGCGCCGAACGGACCTGGGACGCCAACGCCAGGGAACTGGCCGACACGACCGCGGCGGCGGCCCGGGAGATCGGGGCCCAGCACATCATCGTGGCCGGCGACGTCCGGGCGCGGACGCTGCTGCTCGAGCATCTGGATCCGCCGCTGCGCCAGGCGGCCGCGGTCATCGAGGAGGAAGTGCCGCCGGACAGCGACGCCGCCGCCGCGGCCGCCGGGCGGATCATCTCCGCCCGGGCCGAGCAGGCCGCCCGGGAGCGGTTCAGCCGATGGCGGGAGCAGCTGGGCCGGGCGGAGGCGGTGGAAGGGCTGGCGGAAACCGTGGCGGCACTGGGCGACGGCCGGGTCGCCGACGTCTTCATCGCCGGGGATTTCACCGGGGAACTCGGCGGCGACTTCACCGGTGACGGGCCGGGTTCCGCCACCGCCTGGGTCGGGCCCGGTGCGGCCGACCTGGCCATGACCTCGGCCCGGCTGGCCGAGCGCGGAGTCGGCCAGCCGGCCGCCGACCGGGTCGACGCCGCCATCGTGCGCGCCGCCGCCGGCACCGACGCGGAACTGTTCTTCCTGCCCGGCGATGTCCCGGCCCCGCGCGAGGGCATCGGCGCGACGCTCCGCTACCCGGTGGACAGATGACACGTCGTGCATCTATGCCGGTCGCCGGTACGTAGGAGCAGGTAGCGAGGAAAAAGGGGGTCTTCGATGTCAGGAAGCATGACCGGGATCGTGGTCATCTGCGTAGTCGGGGCGCTCGGGCTGGTGGCCGCGATCGTCATCCCCCGGCTGGCGGGCCGGCGGCCGCAGCACGTGAACCCGCAGCGCGGCCAGATGCGCGGGCTGGTCCAGGGCGGTCAGCACGTCGGCGGCGGCCGCAGCGTGGCCCCGACCCGCGACGCCCCGGTTCCCGAAGGGGGCGGCGAGGCGCCGGCCATCGAGGAAGAAATCGCCGCGCAGGAAGGCCGCGCCGGGCGGGGGAGCCAGCCGGGCGAGGAGCGCCGGTCCCCGGGAAGCCCGACGGACCTGTGAATGACCCTGGCCGCCTCAGGCGGCCGCGGTCACCCTGCCGAGCTCGGCGAGCTCGGCAGGGTGAGGGAGCGTATTGCGGAGCGAGGCCAGGTCGCTCAGCGACACGATGCCCGTCACCTGCCCGTCCTCAAGGACGGGCAGCCTGCGCACGGCGTGCTCGCGCATCAGCCGCCGGGCTGTGCTGACGTCCGCGCCGACGTCCACCCCGATCAGGTCCGCGCTGCTCAGCGGGCCGACCGGCTCGTCCGCTGCCCTTGCCTCGGCCACCGCCCTGATGACCAGATCGCGGTCCGTGACCAAACCGTACAGGGACTGGTCTTTTACCACGAGGACCGCGCCTACTCCCCAGTCACGCATGGTACGGGCGGCCTCACTGATCGACTCGTAGTAATCCACTCCGATGGGGCCCGGAGTCATCACGTCGCGCACCTTGGCGTCCATGATGTCGCGCCTCCCTGTCATGCCGCGGCTGTGTCTATCCTGCTGTCTGCGCTACCGGTTCTGGCGCGTCCTAAACGCCGCCGCCTTTCTGCCGGTGCTCCGGCGCGTTGATGCCGAGCGCCACCATCACCTCGTGCGCGCTGGTGAAACGCTGGTCCGCGCCCAGCCGGGCAACCCGGCCGATCAGGAGGGCCGGCGCGTCTTTGTCCTCCAGGCGGGCCACGACCTCATCGCGGCCGGCCGGGAACTCGTCACTGGTCATCAGCCGGGCCAGTTCGCTGCGCAGCGCGATGTCCTGCGCCTCCGCATCCTCTGGCCCGGGAGCCTGCCGGCCGGCGATCGGGATGTCGTCGACCGGCTCGACTTCCCGCCATTCCTCGATATGCGGCCGCCGCGGCCCGGTCTGCTCCAGCGGGGCGGTCTCGTGTTTGAGCTGATCGTCCTGCAACGGTCCGTGCTTAGTGCTCTCGCGTTCCATGGCGCGACCCGCTACCCGCCGCCGGACGGACTACTCCCCTCATCTACCGGCGACCGAGCAGGCGCTCGAGCGCGCGGCCGACCTCCTCGGCCAGCGCGGCGTCGGCCCGGTCCCGGGAGGCCGGGATCCCGGCGGGGACCAGGGCGGTCCCGGGCTCGCGGACCAGGCCGCAGTCGAGGCACTCGACCTGGCCGAGCCTGCGGATCAGGTGCACGCTGGCGCACCCGGAGCAGGATTCGAGCCCGGCGGTCCAGTCACCCGATTCCTGGCACGCCGGGCAGACCAGGATCAGCTCGTCGCGCAGCACACCACGGCGCCAGGGGCTCTTGCCCCGCTCCGGGTCTGTCTGCCGCACGCCGCAGCGATAACACGGCAATCCCCCAGGCCTCCCTCTGGGCGGGCGCTAGCCGAGCGCGGCGAGCGCCTTCGAGTACTCGGCAAGGTCACGCGCCTGCGGGATCGGGTTGACCACCTTCCACCGCACCACGCCGTCCTTGTCGATGATGAACGTGCCCCGCGTCGCGAGACCGCGCTCGGAGTCGAACACACCGTACAGCTTGGCCACGTCACCGTGCGGCCAGAAGTCCGACAGCAGCCCGAACTGGAAGTGCTCGGCGCCAGCCCAGGCCCGGTGCGCGAAGGTGGAGTCCACCGAGACCGCCAGCAACTCGACGTCGTCGCGGTTGATCTCGGGGAACTCGTCACGCAGGGCGCACAGCTCGCCGGTGCACACCCCGCTGAAGTCCAGCGGGTAAAAGACGAGCACCACGTGACGACGCCCACGGAAGCTGGACAGCCGCACGGGCGTGCCGTGCTGGTCCTTCAGCTCGAAGTCGGGCGCCTGGTCGCCTACTTCCACCGCCATGCCTGGTCCCTCCACCGGATCACCGAGTGTGCCTTACACCCCCCAAGTGTGCCACTTTCCCGGGGCGCGAAAGCCACGCCGTTCGGCATGAAAAACCGGCGGACGGCGGGTCAGCGGCGGGCTGGCGCCGGCCCCCTCAGACCCTCATCGGCGCGCCTTCGGAGCGACGAGACGCGAGCCCGACCAATCACGGGCTGCGCTCACGCTCGAGGTCTGCGACAGGCCCGCCGTTGGCGCGGCCTCGCCGATATCGCTCGGCTCGACGTGTCCTGACAGGCCCGCCTTCGGCGTGAGCAGCCAGATGTACCCCCCGTCGGCAAGCGGCGTGAGGGCGTCGACCAGCGAGTCGACGAGGTCTCCGTCGCCGTCCCGCCACCACAGCAGGACCACGTCGACCACGTCGTCGTAGTCCTCGTCGACTAGCTCGACACCGTCTATCCGGGTGATCGCGTCGCGCAGCTGCTCGTCGCAATCATCGTCGTAGCCGATCTCCTGCACCACCTGGCCCGGTTTGATACCGAGCCGCTCGGCCTGGCCGCGTTCGTCCTGCGCCTGGCCCGCGGTCGCGCTCACTGACGTCCTCCTTGAATCCCTCCCCGCGTCGCCTCGCCCGGAGCCTGAGGATCCCACGGGAAACAGTGGGCCGGTCCCCTGACGGCGACGACACGTCAGCACTTCTTGTTGGGACAGTTCACACTGGGTCGGCCCGGTGCGCAAGTGGCAATCGCTCCAGCCTGGAAAACCGCCGCCATAAATTGACCTGCCCGCTTCCTGTTCTGGTTACTTACCGCAGTATCAATCACGTACAGTGACGAAGAGATCCGCCCAGGGCGAAACGGCCCCAGCTTGGCCTCCACCGGCGCCAGCAGGGCCCGGGCGGTGCGTGCTGTTCCCCGCGTTCGGTTACCGTCGAGTAGAGATGCGCGATCGACCAGTTCGTACGACGATTGGTCTGGACAACACATCGAGGGATCCGTACATGCGGCCGACCGGCCGCCCGAACCGCAAGCGGAAGGCGAGGCTACCCCGTGGCTTCCGGACGTCAGCAATTCTCCATCATCAGCGACGGGTTGCCGACCCAGTTGCCCGACATCGACCCGGACGAGACGCGCGAGTGGGTCGAGTCGTTCGATTCGGTCGTGCGCACCAGGGGCCGGGCCCGCGCTAGGTACGTCATGCTCCGCCTGCTCGAGCGGGCGCGCGAGCAGCAGGTCGGGGTGCCCGGCCTGCGCAGTACCGATTTCATCAACACCATCGCGCCCGAGCGCGAGCCGTGGTTCCCCGGCGACGAGCACGTCGAGCGCCGGATCAGGGCCTATATCAGGTGGAACGCGGCCGTCATGGTCTCCCGGGCGAACCGGCCGGGAATGGGCGTGGGCGGGCACATCGCCACCTACGCCAGCGCGGCCTCGCTGTACGAGGTCGGCTTCAACCACTTCTTCCGCGGCAAGGACCACGGCGAGTCCGGCGACCAGGTGTTCTTCCAGGGGCACGCGGCGCCCGGTATCTACGCCCGCGCGTTCCTCGAGGGCCGGCTGACCGAAGACCAGCTCAACGGGTTCCGGCAGGAGCTGTCGCACCCCGGCGGCGGGCTGCCGTCCTACCCGCACCCGCGCCTGATGCCCGAGTTCTGGGAGTTCCCCACGGTGTCGATGGGGCTCGGCCCGCTAAACTCCATCTACCAGGCCAGGTTCAACCGGTACCTGCTGGCCCGGGAGATCCACGACACCTCGCGCTCGCACGTGTGGGCCTTCCTGGGCGACGGCGAGATGGACGAGCCGGAGGCGCTCGGCGCGATCGGCCTGGCGGCCCGCGAGGAGCTGGACAACCTCACCTTCGTCATCAACTGCAACCTGCAGCGGCTGGACGGCCCGGTCCGCGGCAACGGCAAGATCATCCAGGAGCTCGAGGCGTTCTTCCGCGGCGCGGGCTGGAATGTGATCAAGGTCATCTGGGGCCGCGACTGGGACCCGCTGCTGGCCCAGGACACCGACGGCGTGCTGGTCAACAAGATGAACACCACGCCGGACGGGCAGTTCCAGACCTACAGCGTCGAGTCCGGCGCGTACATCAGGGAGAACTTCTTCGGCGGCGACCCGCGGCTGCGGGCGATGGTGGCGCACCTGTCCGACGACGAGCTGCGCGGCCTGTCCCGCGGCGGCCACGACTACCGCAAGGTGTACGCGGCGTTCAAGGCGGCCCGCGAGCACACCGGCCAGCCCACCGTGATCCTGGCGCACACGATCAAGGGCTGGACGCTGGGCAAGGACTTCGAGGCCCGCAACGCCACGCACCAGATGAAGAAGCTCACCGTGGCCGAGCTGAAGGAGTTCAGGGACCGGCTGTACCTGCCGATTCCCGACTCGGCGCTGGAGGCGGAGCTGCCGCCCTACTACCACCCGGGCGAGGACTCCGACGAGATCCAGTACATGCGCGAGCGGCGGGCCGCGCTCGGCGGGGTCCTCCCCCGCCGGGTGGTCCGGGCCAAGTCGCTGCCGCAGCCGCCCGACTCGGTCTACGACGAGCTGCGCAAGGGCTCGGGCAAGCAGGCCGTGGCCACCACGATGGCGTTCGTCCGGCTGCTCAAGGAGCTGATGAAGGACCCGGCCATCAAGGACAGGTTCGTGCCGATCGTCCCGGACGAGGCCCGGACGTTCGGCATGGACTCGCTGTTCCCGACGGCCAAGATCTACTCCCCGTCCGGGCAGAGCTATGACGCGGTGGACCGCAACCTGCTGCTGTCCTACAAGGAGTCCGAGACGGGCCAGATCCTGCACGAGGGCATCAGCGAGTCCGGCGCGATGGGGTCAGTGATCGCCGCGGGCTCGGCCTACGCCACGCACGGCACGCACATGATCCCGGTGTACGTGTTCTACTCGATGTTCGGCTGGCAGCGGACCGGCGACGAGATGTGGCTGATGGGCGACCAGCTCGCCCGCGGGTTCATGCTGGGCGCGACGGCCGGCCGGACCACGCTGACCGGCGAGGGCCTGCAGCACAACGACGGGCACTCGCTGCTGCTGGCCTCGGTCAGCGAGGCGTGCGTATCGTACGACTGCGCGTGGGCGTTCGAGCTGGCCTACGTCATGCGGGACGCGCTGCGGCGGATGTACGAGGGCACCTCCGAGCACCCGGACGGCGAGAACATCTTCTACTACCTCACCGTCTACAACGAGCCGTACCCGCAGCCCGCCGAGCCCGCCGATTTCCCCGGCGGCACGGCCGCACTCGAGGACGGCATCCTGCGCGGCCTCTACCTGTCCTCGGCGGCCCGCGCCTCCGAAGAGGCCGAACGGGTCAGCGTCTCCGCCCCGCGGGCCCAGATCCTGGCCTCCGGGGTGGCGCTGCGGTCGGCGCTGCGAGCCCAGGAAATGCTCACCGCGGACTGGGGCGTGTCCGCTGACGTGTGGTCGGCGACGTCCTGGACCGAGCTGCGCCGGGACGCGCTGGCCTGCGAGTCGTGGAACATGCTGAACCCCGGCGAGCCGTCGCGGGTGCCGTACGTGACCTCGGCGCTGGCCGACGCGGCCGGGCCCGTGGTGGCCGTGTCCGACTGGATCAAGGCGGTGCCCGACCAGATCGCCCGCTGGGTGCCGGGCACGTACACCTCGCTCGGCACCGACGGGTTCGGCTTCTCCGACACCCGCCCGGCGGCCCGGCGGTTCTTCCATGTGGACGCCGAGTCCATCACCGTCGCGGTCCTGTGGGAACTGGCCCGCAGCGGCGCCGTCGACGCCGACCTCCCCGCCCAGGCCATCAGCAAGTACCGCCTGGACCTCCCGGTGAGCGAGGCGCTTTCGTAACGGATGCCCCTGGCAGACGAGGCCCCGGTGGACGCGCTACGGCCACGGGTGCACGTGGAGACCGTGCGCCGGCTGGAACGCGCCACCGGGGCCCTCGGCACGGCGGCCATCGCCGCCATGGACGAGCGGCTGCCGTGGTTCCGCAACATGTCGGCCGAGAACCGGTCCTGGCTCGGCCTGGTCGCCCAGGCGGGCATCGCCGCGTTCCTCGACTGGATCAGGCACCCGGAACGCAACCGGCCGGCGCTGACCGAGGTGTTCGGCACCGCGCCGCGTGAGCTGGCTCGCGCGGTCAGCCTGCAGCACGCGGTGGAGATGGTCCGGGTCATCATCGACGTGGTGGAGGTCCAGGTCGACGACCTGGCCGTCCCCGGCGGCGAGGCGGAGCTGCGCGAGGCGGTGCTGACCTACGCCCGCGAGATCGCGTTCAGCGCGGCGCAGGTGTACGCGCGGACGGCCGAGGCGCGCGGCGCGTGGGACGCCCGGCTGGAAGCGCTGGTCGTGGACTCGCTCGTCCGCGGCGAGACCGAGGACTCGCTGCATTCCTGGGCCTCGGCGCTGAACTGGTCCTCCTCCCCCGTCGTGGTCGTGGCCGGCACGATCAGCGACGAGGACATGGCCGGCGGAGCGGAACCGCACATCGACGAGATCCGCACCCAGGCCCGGCGGGCCCGGCTCGACCTGCTGGCCGGCGTGCAGGGAAACCGGCTGATCCTGGTCCTGGGCGGCAGCGACGACCCGATCGCCGCGGCCGAGCGGTTCGCCGGGCGGTTCGGGCCCGGACCGGTAATCGCCGGCCCGCTGGTCCGCGACCTGCGGGCCGCGTCGGTCTCGGCCCGCGCCGCGCTGTCCGCGCTGCGGGCCGCCCCGGCCTGGCCCGAGGCACCCCGGCCAGCCGGGGCGGACGACCTGCTCCCCGAGCGCGCCCTCGACGGCGACCCCGAGGCCAGGGCGGCGCTGATCAGTGACATCTACGAGCCGCTGGCCGGCGGCGGGCACGCGCTGCTCGACACGCTCACCACCTATCTGGAGCAGGGCTCCTCGCTTGAGGCCACCGCTCGGCTACTATTCGTGCACACGAACACGGTGCGCTACCGCCTGCGCCGCGTCGCCGAGCTCACCGACTACCAGCCGTCGTCCGGCCGGGACGGCTTCACCCTCTGGGTCGCCATCGCCCTGGGCCGCCTGGCGGCCAGGCGATCCGAGGCAACGCACCGCCGAATGGACTGAAACCCTCCCGTGAGCCGGCGGGCGCGCCGGTCCCAGTACTGACGAGCGAGGAGTTTAGGACGTGCGAGGGGGGAAGACGCCGACTGCGAGCGCCCGGAGCCGAGCGGAGCCAGCGAAGTGAGCGGGAAAGCAGAATTAGAGCTTTCCTACAGAATTTCGCCGGGTAAGTTCGTAGAGTTCGACATTCATCTGGCAGACCCCTACAGGGCAGGGTAAGAGGATGCTGATCATCACCGCGCCCGGCCAAGGCGCGCAGACACCGGGTTTCCTGGCGCCCTGGCTGGAACTGCCCGGAGTCACCGAGCGCCTCGGCGCCGCTTCGGAGCTGGCCGGCTGCGACCTGATCCGGTTCGGCACCACCGCGAGCGCGGACGAGATCAAGGACACCGCGGTGGCGCAGCCGCTGCTGGTCGCGGCCGCGATCGTGGCGGCCGCGGCGCTGTCCGGGTCCGGGCAGCGCCAATCCGGGGCCGTCCTGGCCGACGTGGCCGCCGGTCACAGTGTCGGCGAGCTGGCCGCCGGGGCCATCGCCGGCGTGCTCACCGCGGACGACGCGTTGCGCCTGACCGCGGTGCGCGGCCGGGCCATGGCGCAGGCCGCGGCGGCCGAGCCGACCGGGATGACGGCCGTCCTCGGCGGTGACCAGGACGTGGTCCTCGCGGCGATCGCCCGGCACGGCCTGACGCCCGCGAACGTTAACGCGGCCGGGCAGATCGTGGCCGCCGGGACCATGACCGGCCTGGAAGCCTTCGCGACGGATCCGCCGCCCGGCGCGCGGCTGCGACCGCTGCCGGTCGCGGGCGCCTTCCACACCACTCACATGGCCCCGGCGGTGGCCGCCCTCCGCGACGCGGCCGCCGCGGTCAGCGTCGCCGATCCGGCGATGACGCTGCTGTCCGACGCGGACGGGGCCGCGGTCACCACCGGCAAGGAGTGGCTGGATCGCGTCGTCGCCCAGGTCGCCGCGCCGGTGCGCTGGGACCTGTGCATGCAGACGATGGCCGGCCTGGGCGTGACCGCGCTGATCGAGCTGCCGCCCGCGGGCACGCTGACCGGCCTGGCCCGGCGCGCGCTGCCCGGCGTGGCCCAGCTGGCCCTCAAGACCCCCGATCAGCTCGGCGCCGCCCGCGAGCTGATCGCCGAGCACCTGGCCGAGCCGGACGGGCACGGGCACGGCCACCTGCCGGAGTGGCGGCTGATCGTGGCGCCGACGTCAGGGACGTTCCGCTCGGCGGCCGTAGGAGGGCCTGGGAGGGCGGACAGCCCCTCCGTGACCGGGGGATCCAGGGGGTATCAGGGTTTCGTCCCCCCGGACCATGTCCTCGGCACGGTCGTCGCGCGGGGCGGCGAGCGCCCGGTGACCGCGCCGTGGCCCGCGGAGATCATCGAATGGCTGGTAGAGGAGGGGGATCCGGTCAGCGAGGGACAACCGCTGGTCCGGGTCCAGCCCGGCGGGCCCGCGGGGATGGAAGGGTAGGCGCATGACACTTTCCTCCACTTCGTTCCCGCCTGCTGCTGGCGCGCGCATCCTGTCGCTCGGCGGCTACCAGCCGGGCAACGTGGTCACCAACGACGACATCTCGGCCCGGGTCGACACCAGCGACGAGTGGATCCGCAGCCGGGTCGGCATCGTCAGCCGCCGGTTCGCCGGGCCCGAGGAGAGCGTGACCGACATGGCAGCCGTGGCCGGCGGCAAGGCGCTGGCGGCCAGCGGCTTGTCCCCCGGCGACATCGACCTGGTCATCGTGGCCACCTGCAGCGCCGAGGCCTCCATACCGAACGCCTCCGCGGTCGTCGCGCACCGGCTCGGCATCACCGCGCCCGGCGCCTACGACCTCAACGCCGCCTGCGCCGGCTTCTGTTACGCGCTGGCCACCGCCTCGGACGCGGTCCGGGCCGGCACGGCCCGGTACGTGCTGGTCATCGGGGCGGAGAAGATGACCGCCTGGGTCGACCAGACGGACCGCAACACCTCCATCATCTTCGCCGACGGGGCCGGCGCCGCGATCGTGGGCCCGGTCGCCGAGGGCAAGCCGTCCGGCATAGGGCCGGTCGTCTGGGGCAGTGCCGGGGACATGGCGGAGAAGATCACCATTGCCGACCGCGACTCGTTCCTCCAGCAGGAGGGCCAGGCGGTATTCCGCTGGGCCACCACGTCCATGCACCCGGTCGCGGCGCAGGCCTGCGAGCGGGCGGGCGTGGCGGTGAGTGACCTGGCGGCGTTCGTCCCGCACCAGGCGAACCTGCGGATCATCGAGTCCATCGCGCGCAAGCTCGGCGTGCCGCGGGAGCGGCTGGCGGACGACATCGTGACCGCGGGCAACACGTCCTCGGCGTCGGTCCCGCTGGCCCTGGCGCGGATGGTCGAGCGCGGCGCGCTCAAGCCGGGGTCACTGGCACTGCTGCTGGGTTTCGGCGCGGGGATGTGCTACGCGGCGCAGGTGATCACGGTACCCTAGCCGCGCCCGGCTCGCGGGCCGGCCGACGGCCGGATCGGGACAGAACCCGCCGCGCGGCCGCAGACCATTACGAACACCACAGAAGGAGCAACGAACCATGAACGAGCAGGAGATTCTCGCCGGGCTTGGGGAAATCGTCGAGGAGATCGCCGGCGTGCCGGCCGACGAGGTCACCCCGGGCAAGAGCTTCGTCGACGACCTGGACATCGACTCGCTGTCGATGGTGGAAATCGCCGTCGCCGCCCAGGACAAGTTCGGCGTCGAGATCCCCGACGAGCAGCTGAAGGACCTCACCACCGTGCAGGACGTGGTGAACTTCGTCACTAAGAACGCCGGAGGCTCGGCGTGACCGGACGCGAGACGGTCGTCGTTACCGGGCTCGGCGCGACTACCCCGCTCGGCGGGGATGTCGCGTCGACCTGGTCGGCGATGCTGGCGGGCCGCAGCGGGGTCAGCCGCATCACCGAGCCGTGGGCGGAGGAACTGCCGGTGCGGATCGCCGCCTGGGCGGCCGTCGACCCGGTGGAGATCGTGGGCCGCGTGCAGGCCCGGCGGATGGACCGCTGCGAGCAGCTGGCGATGGTGGCCGCGCGCGAGGCCTGGGCGGACGCGGGCTCGCCCGGGGTGGACGCCGAACGGCTCGGCGTGAGCATGACCAGCGGGATCGGCGGCATCGGCTCGACGCTGACCGCGTACGACGCGCTCAAGGAGAAGGGCTGGCAGCGCATCTCGCCGTACACGGTGCCGATGCTCATGCCGAACGGTGCGGCCGGCTGGATCAGCATGGAACTCGGCGCCCGGGCGGGCGCCCACTCGCTGGTGAGCGCGTGCGCGTCCGGCGCCGAGGCGATCGGCTACGGCATCGACATGATCCGTTCCGGGCGGGCCGACGTGGTGCTGGCCGGCGGCACCGAGGCGGCGATCATGCCCCTGAACATCGGCGCGTTCGCGGTGATGCGGGCCATGTCGACCCGCAACGACGAGCCGGAGCGGGCCTCCCGCCCGTTCGACAAGGCCAGGGACGGGTTCGTGCTCGGCGAGGGGGCCGGCGTGCTGGTGCTCGAGTCGCTGTCGCATGCGCGGCAGCGCGACGCCACGGTGTACGCCGTGGCGGCCGGAGCCGGCTACTCCTCCGATGCCTACCACATCGCCCACCCGGCGCCCGACGGGTCCGGCGTGATCGCGGCGATCACCCGGGCGCTGGCCGACGGCGCGGTCGATCCGGGCCAGGTGGTACACGTGAACGCGCACGCCACGTCGACCCCCGAGGGCGACACGGCCGAGGCCCAGGCCCTGGCCAAGGCGCTCGGGAGCGCCATCGACGGCGTGGTCGTCACCTCCACCAAGTCGATGACCGGGCACCTGCTCGGCGGTGCGGGTGCCATCGAGTCGGTGGCCGCCGTGCTCGCGCTGCGCGAGCACGTGGCCCCGCCCACCATCAACCTCGAGGATCTCGACGAGAACGTGCCGGTGGACGTGGCCACCGAGCCGAGGCCGCTCAGCAAGCGCGGCTCGGAGCCGATGGCGGTGCTGAACAACGCGTTCGGGTTCGGCGGCCACAACGTGTCGCTGGCGTTCACCGCGGCCTGACCGGGCGCCCGGCAGGGCCCGCTTCCGCACCTGCGGTTACGTCGCGCCGCATCCTTCGTCCCGGCATACCGGCAGAGGAGACCTGAGATGACCGCAGTGGATCATGATGCTGCCCAGACGGCTGCTCCGGCGCCGGCCACCGCGCTGCCCCGCGACCCGCAGGCGCGCCTGGCGGCGCTGTTCGATCCGGGCACGCTGGGAATCTTGCCGGTCGAGCCCGCGGAGCGCAGCGGCGTCGTGGCGGCCACCGGCCTAGTGCACGGGGCGGGCGTGGTGGCCTTCGCCTCCGATCCGCGGGTCCAGGGCGGCGCGATGGGCACCGCGGGCTGCGCGGCGATCGTCGCGGCCTATGACGAGGCGCTGTCGCGGGGCGTGCCGGTGGTGGGCCTGTGGCACTCCGGCGGGGCCCGGCTGGCCGAGGGCGTAGCCAGCCTGCACGCGGTGGGAACCGTGTTCGCCGCGATGACCCGCGCGTCCGGGCGGGTGCCGCAGATCTCGGTCGTGCTCGGCCCGGCGGCCGGCGGCGCCGCGTACGGCCCGGCGCTGACCGACATCGTGATCCTGTCCGGTCCGGGCCGCATCTTCGTCACCGGCCCGGACGTGGTGCGCTCGGTGACCGGCGAGGACGTGGACATGGAGCGGCTCGGCGGCCCCGAGCCGCACAGCCGCCGGTCCGGCGTGGTGCACGTAGTCACCGGAACCGACGCGGAAGCGCTGGACCGGGCCCGTGAGCTCGCGTCCATGCTCAGCGACCAGGGCAAGGTCACCGAGGACGCCGACGACCGCGACCTGTCGGGGCTGCTGCCCGAGTCCGCGCGCCGCGCGTACGACGTGCACCTGCTGACGAACGCGCTGCTGGACTCCCCCGGCATCGAGCTCCACCCCCGCTGGGCGCCGAACATCGTGACCATACTCGGCCGCCTGGCAGGCCGCACCGTCGGCGTGGTGGCCAGCAACCCGATGCGGCTCGGCGGCTGCCTGGACGCCGCCTCGGCCGAGAAGGCGGCGCGCTTCGTGCGGATGTGCGACGCGTTCGGCGTACCGCTGGTGGTCCTGGTGGACGTGCCCGGGTACCTGCCCGGCGTCGGCCAGGAATGGGACGGCGTGGTCCGCCGCGGGGCCAAGCTGCTGCACGCCTTCGCCGAGGCCACGGTCCCCCGGGTCACGCTGGTGACCCGCAAGGCCTACGGCGGCGCCTACATCGCGATGAACTCCCGCTCGCTCGGCGCCACGCGCGTTTTCGCCTGGCCGGGCGCCGAGATCGCTGTGATGGGCGCGGTGGCCGCGGTACGCATCCTGCACCGGCGCACGCTGGCAGGGGTCCCGCCGGAGAAGCTCCACGAGGCCGAGACGCAGCTGGCCGAAGAGCACGAGGCAACGGCGGGCGGACTGCAGCGCGCTGTCGGCCTCGGGGTCGTCGACGCGGTCATCGAACCCAGCCAGACGCGCCGCGAGCTGGCCCGGGCCATCGCCGAGGCGCCCCAGCTGAAGGGCACCCACGCCAACATCCCGCTGTAGGCGCAGGCCCTCATGAGGGCTAGAGGGGGCTGCCGCCGCTGAGGCCGGAGCCGCGGTCGGAGCTGCCGGGGGTGGGGCCGGTGGGCGGGCCCGAGTCGGCGGGGCGCGCCGGGGCGGACCCCGGGGCAGGCGGCGCCGAGCCGGAGGCGGAGGGCTCGGCGCCCTCGCCGGCGGCGGGGGCGTCGCTGGCGGCGGGGGTGCCGGAGTCGTCGCCGTCGGAGGACTCGGCGGCGGGACGGGATTCGGCGAGCAGTTCCTCGAGCCGGGCGGCGCGGATGCGGCGGAAGGTCCGGTGATCGCGGGTGCGATCCAGGATGGCCACTTCGAGCTGGGCGGCCGTGTACTCGCCGTTGCCCGGGACGGACAGCGCGGCCAGCGCGGCGGCGAACGCCTCGGACAGGGACATGTTGTCGGCGTAGCGCTCCTTGAGCGCGGCGGAGACCTGGTCCGCCTGGCCGCCGAAGGCCACGAAGCCGGGCTCGTCGGTTACCGAGCCGTCGAAGGTGATCCGGTAGATCTGGTCGTCGGCGGGCTTGGCGGCCACCTCGGCCACCACGATCTCCACCTCGAACGGCTTCAGCTGATCGGTGAAGATGGTGCCCAGCGTCTGCGCGTACCAGTTGGCGATGCCGCGGGCGGTCACGTCATGCCGGTCGAACTGGTAACCGGTGATGTCCGCGTAGGTGACGCCGGCCTTGCGCAGGTTCTCGTACTCGTTGTAGCGGCCGACGGCGGCGAACGCGATCCGGTCGTAGATCTCGCTGATCTTGTGCAGCGCGCTCGACGGGTTCGGCGCCACCATGAGGATCCCGCCCGCGTACTGCAGTGTCACGCAGCTGCGCCCGCGCGCGATCCCCTGCCGCGCATACTCGGCCTTGTCCCGCATGACCTGTGCGGGTGACACATAGAACGGCATTGACACCGCGGACGTTCATTTTCCCTAGGTAATGGGTCGGGCTGAGGCGGGATGCTGGCTAGCCGCCGTTACGCAGCGGCGCCGCCGGGCCGTCAGGAAGGCTCATCCGCTCCCGTACGACCTGGTCGGAGATCCGCTCGGATTCGGCTTCCGTCAGCTTGCTGAAGCCATCGGCCGTGATCGTGGCGATGACCGGGAAGATGCGCCGGGTCAGGTCCGGGCCGCCGGTCGCCGAGTCATCGTCGGCGGCGTCGTAGAGCGCCTGCACGCAGGCCAGCACGACGTCATCGGCGGACATGCCGTCGGCGTAGAGCTTCTTCAGCGCACCCCGGGCGAACAGCGACCCCGAGCCGATGGAGTAGAACCGCTGCTCCTCGTACGGGCCGCCGGCCACGTCGTAGCTGAAGATGCGGCCCTGGCCGGCGTCCTCGTCGTAGCCGACGAACAGCGGCACCACGACCAGGCCCTGCATGGCCGCGCCCAGGTTCCCCCGGACCATCGAGGCCAGCCGGTTCGCCTTGCCCTCCAGGGACAGCGACCGGCCTTCCATCTTCTCGTAGTGCTCGAGCTCGAGCTGGAACAAGCGGGTGAACTCGATGCCGAGGCTGCCGGTGCCCGCGTAGCCCATGCCGGAGAACTCGTCGCTGCGGAAGACCTTCTCCACGTCCCGCTTGGCGATCATGTTCCCGATGGTGGCGCGGCGGTCGCCGGCCAGCACCACTCCCCCGTCGCAGACGGCGGCCACGATCGTGGTGGCGTGCGGGAGGTCGCGGACAGCCGGGGAAATCCCGGCGTCACCGCCGGAGCGGCCGACCCGGCCGGGCAGCAGGCCGGGCGAGTGCGCGGCCAGGAAGTCAGTAAACGAGGAGGTCTGCAGGCCCATGAAACCAGGGGAACCGCCCGCCGCGCCTGGCCCCCGGCCGGACATGCTCGGGTTCCCGCCAAGCGGGCCGGATTGGCTGCCGTCGAAATACGAGCCCAACGCGGACCTCCTCCCGTAGTCGTAGTGAACGTACTCAACTGACCCTACTGCCACGGCTGAGCGCGCCAGAACACGAGAAGCGCTGGCGCGTCCGCCCACGGCGAACCGGGCGGGTGCCCAGCCGGTCAGCAGGTCCGGTCAGCAGGCCGGTCCGGCTACTGGCCGCCCTTTTGCACGTAAGACCGGACGAACTCCTCGGCGTTCTCCTCGAGTACCTCGTCGATCTCGTCGAGGATCGCGTCGACGTCGTCGGAGAGCTTCTCGTTCCGCTCGGTGACTTCCGCGGTGCTCGCGGCGTCGGTCTCTTCGGTCTCTTCGGCGCGCCTCGTGGTCTGCCGCTGACCGCCTGTGTCCTTCGTTGCCATGTGACTACCTCCGTCAGTCCCAACGCTATCGTCACCCGTCCGAGTCCCGCCCAATCCCGCCAGGCTGAAATCGGTACGAACTCGCGATCCCCCGGCCAGCAGACCAGCTGAGGGCCGGCGGACCTTAATCCTGGCCTGTCAGCGCGGAAACGAGCTCGGCCGCGCTGCGGCAGCGGTCGAGCAGATCGCCCACGTGAGCCCGGGTACCGCGCAGCGGCTCGAGCGTGGGGACGCGCTGCAAAGACTCCCGGCCGGGGATGTCGAAGATCACCGAGTCCCACGAGGCGGCCGCCACCGATTCCGGGTACTGCCGCAGGCAGCGGCCGCGGAAGTAGGCGCGGGTGTCCTCGGGCGGGTTCTCGATGGCCCGGTTCACGGTCGCGTCGTCGGTGAGCCGCACCATCCGGCCACGGGCCGCCAGCCGGTTGTACAGGCCGCGGTCGGGGCGCACGTCGGCGTACTGCAGGTCGACGAGCTCCAGCCGCGGGTTGTCCCAGGCCAGTCCGTCACGGGTCCGGTAGCCCTCGAGCAGCTCGAGCTTGGCCACCCAGTCGAGTTCCCTCGACAGCAGCATCGGGTCCTCGGCCAGCCGGTTCAGTACCGACTCCCACCGGTTGAGGACATCAGCGGTGATGTCGTCGACGTCGTTGCCGTACTTGTCCTCGGTGTACTTGCGGGCCAGCTCGAGGTACTCGGCCTGCAGCTGGACGGCGGTCATCTTCCGGCCGTCCTTGAGCGTGACCAGGCGGCGGCAGGTCGGGTCGTGCGAGATGGCGCGGAGCTCGGCCACCGGGGCCTCGACCGACAGGTCGGTGCTCAGGAACTTGTCCTCGATCATCGCCAGGACCAGCGCGGTCGTGCCGACCTTGAGGTAGGTGGACACCTCGCTCAGGTTGGCGTCGCCGATGATGACGTGCAGCCGCCGGTACTTCTCCGGGTCGGCGTGCGGCTCGTCCCTGGTGTTGATGATCGGCCGCTTGAGGGTGGTCTCCAGGCCGACCTCGACCTCGAAGAAGTCGGCCCGCTGGCTGATCTGGAAGCCCGATCCGCGGCCGTCGGCACCGATGCCGACCCGGCCCGCCCCGCAGACCACCTGGCGGGAGACGAAGAAGGGGATCAGGTTCCGGACGATGTCGGAGAACGCCGTGCCGCGCCGCATCAGGTAGTTCTCGTGCGAGCCGTACGAGACGCCCTTGTTGTCGGTGTTGTTCTTGTACAGCTGGATGGGCGCGCTGCCGGGAATGGTCGCGGCCTTGGCCGCGGCCTCCGCCATGACCCGCTCGCCGGCCTTGTCCCAGATGACCACGGACAGCGGGTTCGTGCACTCGGGGGCCGAGTACTCGGGGTGGGCATGGTCGACGTACAGCCGCCCGCCGTTGGTCAGGATGACGTTGGCGAGCCCCAGGTCCTCGTCGGTGAGCTGGGAGGAGTCCGCCGCCTCACGGGTCAGGTCGAAGCCGCGCGCGTCCCGCAGCGGGTTCTCCTCCTCGAAGTCCCAGCGGGCACGCCGGGCCCGGGCGGCGGTGGCCGCCTGGTACGCGTTGACGATCTGGGACGAGGTCACCATCGCGTTAGCCCCCGGCTGGCCGGGCACAGAGATTCCGTACTCGGTCTCGGTGCCCATCACCCGAAGAACGCTCATGTAAAGCAGCCTAGTGTCGTTACGGCCATCACAGGTACTGCCCGGTGTTGGCCACCGTGTCGATCGACCGTCCCGCCTCGGTCCCGGTCTTGCCGGAGACCAGCGTCCGGATGTAGACGATGCGCTCGCCCTTCTTGCCGGAGATCCGGGCCCAGTCGTCCGGATTGGTGGTGTTCGGCAGGTCCTCGTTCTCGCTGAACTCGTCGACGCAGGCGGCCAGCAGGTGATTGACCCGCATGCCCTTCTGGCCGGTGTCCAGGAACGCCTTGATGGCCATCTTCTTGGCCCGGGCGACGATGTTCTCGATCATCGCGCCGGAGTTGAAGTCCTTGAAGTACAGCACTTCCTTGTCGCCGTTGGCGTAGGTGACCTCGAGGAACCGGTTCTCCTCGGACTCGGTGTACATCCGCTCGACCGTGCGCTGGATCATCGCGTCCACGCACGCCTGGGGGGACCCGCCGTTCTCGGAGACGTCCTCGGGGTGCAGCGGCAGTTCCTTCAGGACGTACTTGGAGAAGATGTCCTTGGCCGCCTCGGCGTCCGGCCGCTCGATCTTGATCTTGACGTCCAGCCGGCCCGGCCGCAGGATCGCCGGGTCGATCATGTCCTCGCGGTTGGAGGCGCCGATGACGATGACGTTCTCCAGGCCCTCGACCCCGTCGATCTCCGACAGCAGCTGGGGCACGATGGTGTTCTCCACGTCGGAGGACACGCCCGAGCCGCGGGTGCGGAAGATCGAGTCCATCTCGTCGAAGAACACGATGACCGGCATGCCCTCGCTGGCCTTCTCCCGGGCCCGCTGGAACACCAGCCGGATGTGCCGCTCGGTCTCGCCGACGTACTTGTTCAGCAGCTCCGGGCCCTTGATGTTGAGGAAGAAGCTCTTGCCTTCCTTGGCCGACGCGTCGGTCGCCGCGTCCTTGGCGGTCTTGGCCGCGACCTTCTTGGCCAGCGAGTTGGCCACCGCCTTGGCGATCAGCGTCTTGCCGCAGCCGGGCGGCCCGTAAAGCAGGATGCCCTTGGGCGGCCGCAGCTGGTGCTCGCGGAACAGGTCGGCGTGCAGGTAGGGCAGCTCGACGGCGTCCCTGATCTGCTCGATCTGGCCGGCCAGGCCGCCGATGTCGGAGTAGGAGATGTCCGGGACTTCCTCGAGGATGAGCTCCTCGACCTCGGCCTTGGGGATCCGCTCATAGACGTACCCGGACCTGGACTCGAGCAGAAGGCTGTCCCCGGCCCGCATCGTCTCGTGCAGCAGCGGCTCGGCCAGCCGGACCACGCGCTCCTCGTCAGCCTGGGAGATGACCAGGGCGCGCTTGCCGTCGGCCAGGACCTCCTTGAGCATGACGACCTCGCCCACCGTCTCGTACGACTGGGCGATGACGACGTTGAGCGCCTCGTTCAGGACCACTTCCTGGCCCGGGCGCAGCTCGGCGAGCTCCACGTTCGGCGACACGTTCACCCGCATCTTGCGGCCGCCGGTGAACACGTCGCAGGTGTCATCCTCGTTCGCGTTCAGGAACACGCCGAACCCGGATGGCGGCTGAGCCAGCCGGTCCACTTCTTCCTTCAGCGCGACGATCTGGTCGCGCGCCTCGCGCAGCGTCGCGGCCAGCCGCTCGTTCTGGGCGTTGACCCCGGACAGGCTCCCCTCGGTCTCCCGCAGCCGGTCCTCGAGCATCCGGACCTGCCGGGGCGAATCCGCGAGCCTGCGCCGCAGTACCGCGATCTCCTCATCAAGGAAGGAGATCTGAGCATTAAGGCTCTTCACCTCATCGTCGTGCCGTCCACGTCCGCTGTCGTCTCTGGTGGGCACGGCCCTCACCTCCTTCTCCTGCACCGTTAACTGGACTCTACCTATTCGCGGGCCATCCCTAACCTCCCGGCACCGTATCGGCGCCGTTTTGCTGCCCGCGAACATGCCAGTCAGTCACATTCGCATCGCTAAGCGTTACCATTCACACCGGGAGGTGACAGCTCAGCCCGTTCGGCTGAATGATCTTCTTCCTGGGAAGCCTTGGCGGGCCTGCGCCGGCGGGGCGGCGGGACCACCCCGGGAGCGAGCCGCCGGGCGGTCACCAGGAAGCCGGTGTGACCCACCATGCGGTGGCCGGGCCGGACGGCCAGGCCCTCCACGTGCCAGGGGCGGTTCATGCTCTCCCAGGCGGCCGGCTCATCGAAGGCGCCGTGCCCGCGCAGCGCCTCCACGATCCGCGAGAGCTGGGTCGTGGTGGCGACGTAACAGCAGGCCAGGCCGCCGGGTGCGAGCACCGCGGCGACCCCGTCGACCAGGTCCCAGGGGGCCAGCAGGTCGAGGACGACCCGGTCGAAGTCGGCCAGCCCGTCGGCGGCGAACTCGCCGTTCACCAGCTGCCAGGCCGGCGGCGCGCCGCCGAAGAACTGCTCCACGTTCTTGCGGGCGACCTCGGCGAACTCGGGCCTGCGCTCGAACGAGACCAGGGTGCCCTGGTCCCCCACCGCCCGCAGCAGCCAGCAGCTCAGCGCGCCCGAGCCGGCTCCGGCCTCGAGCACCCGCGCGCCCGGGAACACGTCGGCGAACGCCACGATCTGGGCCGCGTCCTTGGGATAGACGACCGCCGCGCCGCGCTTCATGGCCAGCGTGTAGTCGGCCAGCAGCGGGCGGAAGACGACATACGGGGTGCCGCCCAGCGAGCGGACCACGTTCCCGTCCGGGCCGCCGATGATGTCGTCGTGGCTCAGCATGCCCCGGTGGGTGTGGAACGACGCGCCGGCCCGGAGCGTGATCAGGTGGGTGCGCCCCTTCGGGTCGGTCAGCTGCACCGGCTCGCCTGGCGTCAGCGGGCCCTGCCGCGGTTTGGTCATGGTGGCCAGGGTAGCGGGCCGGAGCAGCCGGCAGGACGCGGCGGCCGGGCGCGGCGGCGCGGTAGGCGGCGGCTCAGACGCCGGCGAAGGCGTGATCGACGTCCCGGGTGGCCAGCACGCCGTATACCTGACCGGAGGGCTCGACCAGCAGGTACTCGCTGGCCGGGGCACGGCGGATCGCGTCGAGCAGCGCCAGGCCCGACAGGTCGGCCGGCAGCACCATGTCCGGCTCGATGGTGCGGGCCAGCGCGCCCGCGTCCAGCCACGGGCGGCGCTGCTCCGGGGTGGACATCACGGCGGTCTCGTTGAGGATCGCGATCGGCTTGTCTTCGTGGTCGACGATCACGACGGCGCGGGCGTGGCTCTCGTCGGCGCGCCTGATCGCCTCGGCCAGCGGGGTATCGGCCGCGACCGAGACCGCCTTGCGGGCCAGCCGCCTGGCCTGCAGCCCGGGCAGCCGCTCGCGGAACCTGGTGGCCTTGATGGCCTGGCCGGCGCCGGTCCACATGAAGGCGGCGATCACGGCCAGCCACACCACCGTGGTGATGTCACCGCCGGTCCCGCGCACCGCGCCGGTGACGAACGGGATCACGAACAGGCCGACGGCGAGGACCCGGCCCGACCAGGCGGCCGCGATGGTGGCCATCGACTGGCGGCCGGACAGCTTCCAGATCACCGCGCGCAGCATCCGGCCGCCGTCCAGCGGCAGGCCGGGCAGCAGGTTGAAGATGCCGACCACCAGGTTGGCCCAGCGCAGCTGGCTGCACAGCGTGCCGCCGATGGTGTCCGCCGGGACCACGTGCATCAGGCCGTAGCCGGCGGCCGCCAGGACCAGCGACAGCGCCGGGCCCGCGGCGGAGACCATGAACTCCTTGCCCGGTGTCGGCGGCTCCTTCTCGATCTCGGAGAACCCGCCCAGCGGGTACAGCAGGATGCGGCGCACCGGCAGGTGGTAGGAGCGGGCGACCAGGGAGTGGCTGAGCTCGTGGAACAGGACGGACACGTAGAGCAGCACGACGAACGCCGCCGCCACGATGAACCGGGTGGCGCCGTGCAGGGTCGCGGCCAGCTGGTTGGCGTAGATGAAGACGAAGACGCCGGCGATCACGAACCAGTACGGCGAGATGAAAACCGGGATGCCGAACGGGCGCGCGATGATGATCCCCGGGCCGGATTCCCGGCGCTGGGGTGGCTTTCCCGCCGTCTCGGGCGGCTTCTCCGGCGTCGTGCTTGCCACCCTACCGATGCTACGTGCTGCACCGGACGCCAGGGACGCCCGCGAATGTCAGTGCTTTGCCCTACGGTTGCGCTGTGGACGTAGAAGAAGTGGTGGCGCCAGCCGGGGGGACGACCCCCCAAGACCCGCCCGTACCCCCCCGGGGACCGGCTTTGTCCCCGTCCAGGGCGGCGGACTTCATGACGTGCCCGCTCCTGTACCGGTTCCGGACGATCGACCGGCTGCCCGAGCCGCCGACCACGGCGACGGCGCGCGGGACGCTGGTGCACGCCGCGCTGGAGCGGCTGTTCGACCTGCCGGCCGCGGGCCGGACCCCGGAGGCGGCCCGCGGGCTGCTGGCCGGGGAATGGGACCGGCTGGCGGCCGAGGAGCCCGGCCTGGCCGGCCTCTTCACCGATGACGCCGAACGGGTGGCCTGGCTCGCCTCGGCCACGGCGATCGTGGAGGCGTACTTCACGCTCGAAGACCCGCGCCGGCTCGAGCCCGCCGAGCGCGAGGCCTACGTGGAGACGACGCTGGAGTCCGGGCTGCGGCTGCGCGGCTACATCGACCGGCTGGACGTGGCGCCCGGCGGCGACATCCGGATCGTGGATTACAAGACCGGCCGCGCGCCGCGGGAAGCCTACGAGGCCAGCGCGCTGTTCCAGATGAAGTTCTACGCGCTGGTGATCTGGCGGCTGCGCGGCCGGGTGCCGCGGCTGCTCCAGCTCATGTACCTGGCCGAGGGCGAGGTGCTGCGCTATTCTCCCGACGAGTCCGACCTGCTCGCCACCGAGCGCAAGGTGGCGGCGCTGTGGCAGGCCATCGAGCGGGCCAGGGATGCCGGGGACTTCCGGCCGCGGCCGAGCCGCCTGTGCGACTGGTGCAACCACAAGGCGCTGTGCCCGGAGTTCGGCGGTACCCCGCCGCCGCTGCCCGAGCGGGTGCCCGACCCGCTGGCCGCCGAGGCGCAGCCCTCGCACCAGGAGGCCATCCCGGAGCCTTCGCTCTCCGAGGGGTAAAACCGACACGCGCGAGGCCTACCCCGGCCGCTACGCCTAGTCTTGCTCGGCCGGCGGCGGCGCGGACATCGCCTCCGGCTGCTGCGGCGTGTTCTCCGGGAAGTGGCAGGCCACCCGGTGGCCCGGGATGAGCTCGGCCAGCGGCGGCTCCTGCGTCCGGCAGATCTCCTGCGCCTTCCAGCACCTGGTGTGAAAGCGGCAGGCGGGTGGCGGGGCCAGCGGGCTCGGCACGTCGCCCTCCAGCCTGATCCGCGCGCGCCGTTCCCGCTGCCCGGTCGGGCTGCTGAGCGGCTCGGGCACCGGTACCGCGGAGAGCAGGGCCACCGTGTACGGGTGCCGCGGCTTGGCGTACAGCTGGTCCCGGCCGGCCACCTCGACGATCTTGCCCAGGTACATGACCGCGACCCGGTCGCTGATGTGCCGGACCACGGACAGGTCGTGCGCGATGACCACGTAGGTCAGGCCCAGCTCGTCCTGCAGGTCCTCGAGCAGGTTGATG
>JAJKHX010000284.1 GCA_021154785.1 Nocardiopsis sp. | reverse complement strand
CTGGACTGGGACGACGCCCTGGTCCTCTCCGCTCACGGCCGGGACCCCGGCAAAGCCCTGGCCGCCGCCCTGGCCCACCCCAAGGCCGCCATCCTCACCGCTCCGCTGACGGCCGCTGACCTGGCCCGGTCCCTGATCGCGGCCGGCAAGCAGGTCTACGCCGCCGAGCGTCTCGGCACCCCCGAGGAGAACGTCACCGCCCTGTCCGCCAGCACCGATCTCACCGGCCTCGCCGACCCCAACATCCTCGTCGCTCTCGATGACCGGCCGCCCGGCGAGCCGCGCTGGCTAGCCGGCCACCAGGGCGCCCCGGACGGCTGGGCGCTGCCCGAGGACGCGTTCGTCCACCGCGACTCGATGATCACCAAGGCCGAGGTCCGCGCGCTCGTGCTGGCCCGGCTCGGCCCCGGCCCCAGCCGGGTAATCTGGGACGTCGGCGCCGGCTCGGGCTCGGTGGCGATCGAGTGCGCCCGCTTTGGCGCCCACGTGGTCGCGGTGGAATCCGACGCGGCGCAATGCAAGCGGATCGAGACCAACGCCGCCACGCACGGCGTCCGCGTCCAGGTCCAGCACGGCCGCGCCCCCCGGGCCCTCGAAGGCCTGCCCCCGGCCGACGCGGTCTTCGCCGGCGGCGGTGACCACGCCGTCCTCCAAGCCGCGATCCAGCTGGCGAACCCGGACCGGATGGTGGTCACGCTGGCCGCCGTCTCCCGCCTGGCCGGGACCGCGGCCCTGCTCACCGCGCACGGCTACCAGGCCGACGGCGTCCAGCTCCAGGCCTCCCGGCTGGCCCCGCTCCCGGCCGGCCAGCACCGGCTGGCCGCCCAGAATCCCGTGTTCATTGTCTGGGGACAGCGATGATCGCCCTCGTCAGCGTCACCCGAGCAGGCCACACCGCCGCCACCGAACTCGAGCAAACCTGGCCCGAAGCGCGACGCTACAACGGCCCTGCCGCCGAAGCCATCCCGCGCGCGTTCGCCGAATGCGACGCCATCGTGGCCTTCCTCGCCGTCGGCGCCACCGTCCGCCTGATCGCCCCCCTGCTCACCAGCAAAACCGAAGACCCCGCGGTGGTCTGCGTGGACGAGAACCTGCGCTACGCGGTCCCGGTCCTCGGCGCGCACCAGGGCGGCGGCAACGACCTGGCCCGCCGGGTGGCCGCGGTGCTGGGCGCCGAGCCGGTCATCACCACCGCCAGCGACGCGGCCGGCGGCGCCGGCCTCGATGACTTCGGCGCCGACCTGGGCTTCACCGTCGAGCCGGGCAGCGACCTGGCCGCCGTCGGCGCCGCGATGCTCGCTGGCGACCGGGTCACTTTCACCTCCGACGCCGAGTGGCCGCTGCCCCAGCTGCCCCCCAACGTCGTGCGCACCGGCCGGCCCGAGCCGGGCGTCCCCGCCGTCGTGGTCACCGACCAGAAGATCCATCCGGCCGAACGGGTGGCTCTCTTCCGCCCGCCCTCCCTGCGTGTCGGCGTCGGCGCGAGCCGGGGCGCGGCCGCGGGGGAAATTGGTCAGCTTATCGACGACGTGCTCGCTGAGCTGGGCGTATCACATCAATCCGTTCGGCATATAGCTACGGTGGATGCCAAAGCGGACGAGGCCGGCCTGCTCGCGGCCGCCGCCGGGCGGGGCTGGCCAGTGGTCACCTTCCCGGCCAGCCGGCTCGCCGCGGTACCGGTGCCCCACCCGAGCGAGGTAGTCCGCCGCGCGGTGGGCACGCCGAGCGTGGCGGAGGCGGCCGCGCTGCTCGCGCCGGGCTCGGAGTTGCTGGCGGCCAAACGGGCCAGCGCGCACGCCACCGTAGCGGTGGCCCGGGTCCGCCCGCGGGGCCGCCTGGCGGTGATCGGGATCGGGCCCGGTGCCCGGGACCTGATGACGCCGCGCGCGATCGCCGAGCTCCGCCGCGCCGCTGTGGTCGCCGGTCTCGACGCCTACCTGGAGCAGGTCGCCGACCTGCTCCGGCCGGGGACGCGGGTGCTGGCCAGCGGCCTGGGCGCCGAGCAGGAGCGGGCCGCCGAGGCGGTGGCGCAGGCCCGGGCCGGGCGGGCGGTCGCCCTGATCGGATCCGGGGACGCGGGCGTGTACGCCATGGGCAGCCCGGCGCTGGACCTGGCCGGCGACGACATCGACGTGACCGTGGTGCCCGGGGTGACCGCCGCGCTGGCCGTCGCCGCCGTGCTGGGCGCGCCGCTCGGCCACGATCACGTCATGATCTCCCTGTCCGACCTGCATACGGCCTGGCCGGTGATCGAGCGGCGGATCATCGCCGCGGCCGACGGCGACCTGGTGACCTGCTTCTACAACCCGGCCAGCCGCAAGCGGGACTGGCAGCTGCGCCGGGCCCGGGAACTGCTGGCCGCCCGCCGGCCGCCGGGCACGCCGGTCGGCTGGGTCCGCGACGCCAGCCGGCCCGGGCAGAGCGCCGGGATCACCACGCTGGCCGAGTTCGACCCCTTGCTGATCGACATGCACACCCTCGTCGTGGTCGGCTCCTCGCGCACCCGCGTCCAGGCCGGCCGCATGGTCACGCCACGCGACTACACGTGGTCCGATGCGATAGATGTGGAGTCATGACCGAGGTTCACCCCATTGAGGCCGAGTCGTACCGGATCCTGCGGTCCCGGATCGACCTGACCGCGCTGCCCCCGCTGACCCGCGCCGTGACCGAGCGGATCATCCACGCCACCGCCGACTTCGACTACGTTACCGACCTGATCTGCGACGAGACGGCGCTGGCGGCCGGGGTCGAGGCGCTGCGCCGCGGCGCGCCGGTCATCGCGGACGTGGGCATGGTCGCCTCGGGCATCACCGGGTACCCGGTCATCTGCAAGATCGGTGACTCGCTGGCCGCCCGGCTGGCCCGCACGGCGAACCTCACGCTCAGCGCGGCCGCGGTCCGGCTGGCCCACGGCGAGGCCGGGCCCCGCGCGATCTGGCTGGTCGGCTGCGCGCCGACCGCGCTGGCCGAGATCATCAGCCGGCAGGTCGAGCCCGCCCTGGTCATCGGCGTCCCGGTCGGCTTCGTGGGCGCGGCCGCGGCCAAGGACGAGCTGCGCGTCAGCGGCCTGCCGTCGCTCAGCAACGTCTCGGAGAAGGGCGGGTCCGCGGTCGCGGTGGCGGCTTTCAACGCCCTCCTGCGGATCGCGAAAGACCGGCCCCGGGTGCCGGCGGAGGCCTCGTGACGCCGCCGCCCCTGCTGCTGGCCGCGCACGGCACTCGCGACCCGGCCGGCGTGGAAGCCTTCCAGGCCCTGGCCGCCCGGGTCGCCGCCCGCGCCGCCCAGGACGGGATCGAGGTGGCGGGCGGCTTCATCGAGCTGTCCGAGCCGCCGCTCCGGGATGCCGTCGCCGCGCTGGCGGCACCGCGCATCGTGGCCGTGCCCCTGATGCTGGTGGCCGCCGGCCACGCCAAGGGCGACATCCCCGCTGCCCTCGCCCGCGAGCAGATCCGCCACCCCGGCCTGACCTTCAGCTACGCCCGCACGCTGGGGCCGCACCCCCTGCTCATTGACCTTCTCGGCCAGCGCATCACCGCTGTCGGCGCGGATGCGCCGGCCGTTCTCGTCGTCGGCCGAGGTTCCACCGACCCGGACGCCAACGCGGACGTGGCCAAGACGGCCCGGCTGCTCTGGGAAGGCCGGGACTACCCGCTGGCCGAGACCGCGTTCGTCTCCCTGGCCCGCCCGGATGTGACCGAAGGCCTGGAGCGCTGCCGCCTCCTGGGTGCCCGGCGGATCGTGGTGGCCCCGTACTTCCTGTTCCCCGGCGTGCTGCCGGACCGGGTGGCCGAGCAGGCCGCGAGGTACGCCGCCGCCCATCCCGAGCTGGACGTCGCGGTCGCCGGCGTGCTCGGCGACTGCGACGAGCTCGCCGCGCTGGTCTTCGAGCGCTACCACGAGGCGCTGTACGGGGACATCCGGATGAACTGCGACATGTGCGTGTACCGGATCGCCATGCCCGGCTTCGAGCACCGGGTCGGCGAGCCCCAGCATCCCCACGATCACCCTCACGATCACGTGCACGGTTACGCTTAGCCACCGTGGACCCTTACCTGCTCGGACTGCGCCTGGCGGGCCGCCGTGTCCTCGTCGTGGGCGGGGGAGGGGTGGCGTCCCGCCGGGTGCCCGCGCTGCTCGACGCGGGCGCCGACGTGCTGCTGGTATCGCCGAAGGTCGCCGCTTCCCTAGAGGGCCTGGCCGCGGCCGGGCGGATCCGCTGGGCGGCGCGGGGCTACCAGGCCGGTGACGGCGACGGGGCCTGGCTGGTCTGCGCCTGCACCGACGACCCGGCGGTCAACGCGGCCGTCGCGGCGGCCGCCGAGGCCCAGCGGACCTGGTACGTCCGGGCCGACGACGCCACTGAGTCAGCCGCCTGGACGCCCGCGTCGGGCCGCGCGGGCGACGTCCAGGTGGGTGTGCTCAGCGGGGATCCGCGGCGTACGGCTGCGATCCGGGACGCCATCGTTTCCGGGCTCCAGTCCGGCCGCCTCAGCGCCCGGCACGGCCGCGGCCACCGTGGCGGCGTCGCCATCATCGGCGGCGGCCCCGGCGACCCCGGGCTGATCACGGTGCGCGGGCGGGAACTGCTGGCCGAAGCCGACGTGGTGCTCACCGACCGGCTGGCGCCTCGTTCGCTGCTGGACGAGCTCCGCGACGACGTCGAGATCATCGACGCGGGCAAGATCCCCTACGGACGGGCGATGGCCCAGGAGCACATCAACGCGGCCCTGGTCAGCCACGCCCAGGCGGGCCGGTTCGTGGCCCGGCTCAAGGGCGGGGACCCGTTCGTGTTCGGCCGCGGCGCCGAGGAGGTGCTGGCCTGCCTGCGGGCGGACATCCCGGTCACCGTGGTCCCCGGCGTCACCAGCGCGGTGGCCGTCCCGGCCAGCGCCTGGATCCCGGTCACCCACCGGGGCGTGGCGCAGGAGTTCCACGTGGTATCCGTGCACGTGGCCCCCGGGGACGAACGATCCACCGTGAACTGGGAGCTACTAGGTGGCAGCTCGGGCACCTTGGTGCTCCTGATGGCCGTTGAGCGGCTGGGCGCTGTGGCGGACGAACTGTTGCGATACGGACGCAGTCCGGATACTCCCGTTTCGGTAATCGCAGACGGTACTCTGCCGACGCAGCGCACAATTAACTCAACACTGGAACAAGTGGAAAGCCGTGTCGCAGCGGAAGGGGTGCGGCCGCCCGCGATCGTGGTGGTAGGCGACGTCGTGAACGTCGCGGTGGAGATCACAGAGCTCATGCGCGATGTAACCGCCTGACGAACGGGATAAACTCCGCGTGCCAGGCGGCCGGGCGGCCGGATCGTATCCGCCCCCGGGGAACCCGCGAGATCCCTGACAGGCTCGCCGGCGTCGCGGGGTTTTCGAGGAGGACGTTACAACGATGGATGGTCAGGGCATGGCAGCGTTCCCGGCGCCTCCCGGCGGCAGACCCCTGATGGTTGCACCTGGTCACCCAGAGGGATCCGCTCAGCACGCCGGCCCTCAATCGCCCCAGTCCCAATCGCCCGAGTCTCAGTTGCCCAACGCGGAATTGCCGTCTCGGCAGATTAAACCGGACATTGCCGATAACATTACTGATCCCGATCAAGACGATAGCGCTGTCGCAAGGGATGAGAATACGGGCCATAACCAGGCCACTGGATCACCGGCCGCTGGGTTGCCCGGTACCGAGACCTCAGCCGCGGCCGGTTCCGCGCTGCCCCCCGCTCCCTGGGCCGACCGCGCCGCCCAGGCCGGCCGCGAACCCGAGACCGTGCAGTTCCCCGCTATTTCCGAGTCCCCTGCTCCTGAACCCCCCGCTCCTGAATCACAGGCGCCTGAGCCCCCTGCTCCTGAACCTCCTGCTCCTGAGCCCCCCGCTCCTGAACTCCCCGCTCCTGAACTCCCCGCTCCTGAACTCCCCG
>JAJKHX010000283.1 GCA_021154785.1 Nocardiopsis sp. | reverse complement strand
GGCGCGGCTGGCGCGGGTGCTGGAGGTCGGCGGCCAGGCCATCGCCGACTACTTCGTCTCCGAGGTCCTCGAGCAGCAGCCGCCTGAGCTGGCCCAGTTCATGCTCGACACCTCCATCCTGACGGGGGTGATCACTGCGGACGCATGCGCCGCGGTCAGCGGACGGCAGGACGCCGCGGTGTTGCTGCACGCTGTTGATACCGCTCACCTGTTCCTGGTGGCGCTCGACGATGACCGGACCAGCTTCCGGTACCACCGTCTGGTGCGCCGGGTAATGCGCGCCGAGTTGCGCGCCAGGGACCGCACTCGCGAGCAGATGCTCCAGTTGCGGGCGGGAGAATGGTTCGAGGCTACCGGAGACGCCCGGCGTGCGGCACACCATTATCTGGCCGCGCAGCGGGCCGAACGGGCCCTGGCACTCATCCAGGACCGGGTCGTGCCCGACTTCCTGCACCTCCCGACGATGCCCGAGCCGCTGGTCCTGAACGTGGCCAACCCGTCGACACTGGCAGAGACGCCGGAACGCCTGCTTGGCCTGGCCACCCATCTGCTGTTGTCGGGGGATACGGCGCGCGGCGGTGAGTATCTTGACCTGCTTGAGCACGCCGGGACGATTCCGCCCGGTTCGGGGCTGGCCGCCCGGTTCGCGGCGTTTCAGTCGTTCCGTTACGGGGTGGCCGGGCAGCTGGAAACGGCCGTGCAGCAGGCTCTGGCCGCACGGGCTTCTCAGGAGCGGACGCAGCTAACCGACGAATTGAACACCACCAGCCAGCTGATCCTCGTCCGCGTGTATACCTGCCTGGGCGACTTCCCGGCCGCGGAGCGCGAGGCAGCCGCGGCTCTGGCGACCCCCGGCGTAGCCGAATCGGTCAGGCTCGTGATGGTGCCGGGCGCTCGCGCGCTGGCCTGGTTCGAGGCCGGACACCTGGCTGAGGCGGCCGATGCGGCCAGGGCCGCTGACGCCGATACGCAGCGGCTGGGATTCGGCCAGCACTTCTTCGCCGTCGACCATCTGCGCGCACTGTCCGGCCTCGCGCTGGAACGCCACGACCTCGACACCGCGGAGCATCTCACCGAGCGAGTGCTGTCGATAACCGAGCAGCGGAGGCCGCTCTTCGAATTCCTGGCGCTGCTCGACCGGGCGCAGATTTGGGCGGCTCGCGGACAGGTCCGGGACGCGCTGGCCACCGTCCGGGCCGCCCGCCAGGTCCTGACCTCGGCAGCCAGTCCGGCGCTGCTCGCCCGGGCCGACGAGCAGGAGGCGCTGCTGCGCCTCTCACTAGGCGATACGCGCTCCCCCGCGGAGCTGGCCAGCAATCTGCCCGCTGGGCGCCGCGGGCTGCTGCTGGCCCGGGTTGCGCTCGCGGCCGGTGATGACCATGGCGTCCAGCAGCACCTGCAGGCAGCGGCCCTGAACGACCTGACGCCACGCCAGGCGCTGGTGCGCCAGGTACTGCTGGCCGCCGCCGCGATCGAGCGTGGCGATCCCGCGGCCGCGAGCCTGCTCGGCAGCGCTCTGCACACAGCCCGCGCCCAGGGCTTCCTCAATACCGTCGTCACCACTGCACCGCAAGTGGCCAGCTACATGGTCGAGTACGCCGGCCGCCTGCGGTCAGACCCGTTCATCGACACGCTAGTTGCCGCGGCGCTGGAAGTGCGCGCCGCCCAGCAGGGTTCCGCCCCGTCCAGCCGGGTGCTCGCCGAGCCCTTGACCGCAGCCGAGGAGCGGGTCCTCCAGCTTCTTCCGGTCAGCACCTACCTGCAGATCGCGGACACGCTCTACATTTCACGCAACACGGTGAAGACCCACCTGCGGTCGATCTACCAGAAACTCGGAGTGGCGTCACGCTCGAAGGCCCTCGAGCGAGCGGTCGACCTGCGCCTGCTCTGAGTTCGCGCCGCCCGACGTGGTCAGGCAGGGCCGCTCGCACACGTTGTGGCACGGCGGGTGGTCCCCGCCGCGATCGTGCAGGAGGAGATCCTGGCCGGTGTTTCCCTACCTCGGCTGGATGAGCCTAGGCTGGATCTTGACCTGGGCCTAGAGGTCTGAGCGAAGGAGCGTGGCATGACGACACAAGCTGCCTTTTCACCCGAGGAATGGAAAGTGGTTCTCGAGGGCCCGCCCGCCGCCGGGATGATCGTCGTGACGGCAGCGCGCGGGGGAACGTTCCGCGAGACCATCGCGATGGCCAAGGCCTATACGGAAGCGCGCGGCGAGCACGGCGAAAGCGAACTCCTCGACGAAATCGCGGCGGCAAAGCCTAAGGTGGACCACACCAGATACCACTCCGCCGAAGAGCTCAGGGAAAACGGACTCGGTCACCTCCGCAACGCGGTGGCTGTGCTCGGGAGCAAGGCGACTACCGATGAACTCGACGAGTACCGGCGCTTTGTCCTCACCCTGGCCGGCAAGGTCGCGGCCGCGCACCGGGAACACGGGCAGGATGTGAGTCCCGCTGAGGCCGAAGCCATCCAGCAGATCACCGAGGCACTCGGCTCTTGATCACGCCCGCGACCTGGGTCATCTCCGACCCGGCAGATCCGGGTCGGTTGCTCATCCGGCGCCGCGCCACGTACTTGCCGAGTTCATCTGCTTGCTGTCGAAGGTCGCTGCGGCATTGCACCGCTGCCACGATCAGGCACCGCTCACCGGTCAGCATCGCCTTCGACCAGGTCGAGAACCGCCTGCATACCTTCAAGGCCGTCCTCGCCGCCACCTTCGGATAGCACCCGCAGGCCCGGCTTATCCGGCCGAACTCACCCCCGCGGGGGTGATACCGCAGGTTACGGAGGGCGCTTGACTGGCAGTGTCACCAACCGCGGGCTAGCCGTAAGAGGTGGACCAAGATGGCGGTGAAAGAAGCCGTATCGAGGTACCGACGCATCAACCATCCCAGCCTCGATGAGCGCAAGGTCGTGGGGGTCGGCAGCGTCGGGACTCGGGCGTTCATCGTACTGATGGCCGGGCGCGACGCCCACGACCCGCTGTTCTTGCAGGTCAAGGAGGCGACGGCCTCGGTGCTGGAGGGCTACTTGCCGAAGAGCCGCTACCGCCAGCACGGCGAGCGGATCGTGCAGGGACAGCGGATGATGCAGGCCGCCAGCGACATCTTCCTGGGCTGGACTAAAGGGCTGGACACCAGCCGGCATTTCTACTGGCGCCAGCTGCGCGACATGAAGGGCTCGGCGCTGGTCGAGTTGATGGCGCCGATCACGCTCACGTACTACGCCCGCCTCTGCGGATGGACGCTGGCGCGGGCCCACGCCCGGACCGGGGACCCGGTCGCGATCGCCGAGTACCTCGCTGGCAACGACGCGTTCGACCAGTCGATCACCGACTTCTGCGAACACTACGCCGACCAGAACGAGCAGGACTATGAGGAGTTCGGCAAGGCCGTCCGGTCAGGTCGCCTGGAAGCGGTCGAAGGTGTCTGAGTGTCCCGTGATCGGGCCTGTTCCCTGGCCGCCAGGGCAGCCGGTCATCCAGGGACCGAGCACTATCGAGGTGCGGTGGATCTTGCCCGGGCAGCTAGATGCCGCGGTCGCCGGATGGTTCGGGCGGTTCCCCGCCGTGATGGACTCGCGCGAGGACGCTTACCTCGTCCATCCGCTGCTGCGCGGGCTGTCGGTGAAGATCCGCGCGGGCCGGTTGCTCGAGGTGAAGCGGTACCACGGCAGCCCGGGAATCCTCGATGCTGAGGGCCGCGCCCGCGGCCGCATCGAGTGCTGGCGGAAGTGGTCGTTTCCGTTCGGGCCGCTCGGCCCGGGCGATGCCGGGCCGCCCGGCTGGACGGTGGTGCACAAGAGACGGCGGATGAGCCGTTTCCGGCTGTGCGGCGGGCGGCTCGTGGCGGACGCCGCGGAGCGGGCCGCGGGCCCGGAATGCGGGGTGGAAGTCACCGAGGTCCGCTCGGGCGGTGAGAGCTGGTGGTCTTTGGGATTTGAGGCGACCGGCCCGGCCGACTTGCTCCGCAACACGCTGGAGGGCACCGCCGCGCTGATGTTCGCCCAGGCCCCGCCCGGCGACGCGGAACTTGACATGGGCCGCTGTCAGTCCTACGCCGAATGGCTGTCCCGGCACCGGGTAACCGCCGCAATTCACCCGCGGCAGGATGAGGAATCCCTGGCACGCCGAATACAGGATCAGGTTGGTCGCATGACCAGCGGCGGGTACCTCCGCACGGAAATCACATCAGGAAGGGAATACCATGGCTGACCTGATCGCCATCGGATACCCAGATGAAACGACCGCGGACGCCGCCGCCGGCGAGGCACGCCGCCTAGCATCCGATCTGATCATCCAGCCCGACGCGATCGCGGTGATCGTGCGGGACACGGACGGCAGCTACCACGTCCACACCACCCATCACGCGGTCGGCGGCGGGGCGGCCTGGGGCATGTTCTGGGGGTTCCTGTTCGGCCTGCTGTTCTTTATCCCGGTCCTCGGGCTGGCCGTAGGAGCCGGGATGGGCGCGCTGATGGGCAAGTTCGCCAAGACCAGCATCGACAAGCAGTTCCAGGACCAGGTCCGCGGCCTGCTCAAGCCGGGCACCTCGGCGCTGTTCCTGATGCTGGAGAAGGTGACCCCGGACAAGGCCGTCGACGCGATGAGCAAGTACGGCGGCACCGTCCTGAAGACCTCCCTGTCCAAGGACGACGAGAAAGACCTTCAGGACGCCCTGCACGGCGGCCAGGCAACCGCGCAGTAACCCGGACCAGTCCCCGGGCCGGCCGTGACAGCGCAAGTCAGGCACGAGGAGGCAATGATGCAGACCCATGAGGAGCCCGCCCTGGGGCCGTACAGGTTTTCGGCAGGCATCGAGGCATGCGGGCAGCACGACAGGGTCCGGCACGGGCAGCCGCCAGTTCGTGCGGCCAGCGAGACGCAGAAGCAAACACGATCCGCCGATGGCAAGACGGGATAGCGCCCGCGCCCCGGCCGCTGGTGCCGCCGGGGCGGTCGCGCAGCGGCTTGCTGACACGCTCGACCGGCGAGGCGGGCCGGTCCGCCAGCGGCCCACCAGTGGGCTGCGCGAGCTGAGTGCCGTGGACCGGGCGATCTACTTCGCGGTAGCAGCTACCCCCACCCCGTCACTCGACGAGCCGCTGCGGCGGCTCTCCAACGCCGCCAACAACTCCCGCCTCTGGCTGGCCATCGCGACCGGGCTTCGCGTGACGGGGGGCCAGGCGGGCCGGCGGGCCGCGGTCCGGGGAACTGTGGCCATCGGCGTCACGTCCGCGCTGGTGAACCTGGCGGTGAAGTACGCCTGGTCACGGCAGCGGCCAGACCGGGCCGGCGCCGGGGCTCCGGTCCGGCGGAATGTGCCAATGCCGGCCTCCAGCTCGTTCCCGTCCGGTCACGCGGCGGCGGGGTTCGCCTTCGCCGCGGCCATCGGCCGGGACCAGCCCTGGCTCGGAATGGCGCTGCGGTTCCTGGCAACGACGGTGGCGTACTCCCGGGTGCACACCGGAGTGCACTACCCGGGCGACGCCGTGGCCGGTGCGCTGATCGGCGAGGGCACCGGGCAGGCCGTAGCCGGCCTGATGGACCGGCTCCCGTCGGCCCGCAGGCCCTCCCGGTCCAGTCGCGGTAAGCAGCTTGAGCTGCCGGATGGCGCAGATGCGGAAGGCGCAACGATACCGGCGCCGACCCTGCAGACGGATGATCCCGTGCAGGCCGGACTCACCGAATCATCCGGGGCGGCACAACCGCCAGAAGACGGCAGGCTCTTAGTGACGCAGAGGCGGTGAATAACGATGCGGTTCCCGTGGCGTAAGACCGCAGCTGCCCGAAAGGCGGCCGAAGGCCGGGCTGGCTGGTTCGGGCCGCCTCGTCTTGCCGAACGAAGCTGCTGCTGCCCGGCCAGGCCTGTCGTCATGGTGCTGATCCCGCCCGCATCCGAGCGTCGGCATCCTGTTGAGCTCCTACTGTGCGGCCACCACTACCTGTCCTCCAAAGCCGCCCTGGCCGTAGCCGATGCGGTCGTCATGGACGAGACCGGCGCGATCGTAGACCCGGCGCCAGTAAGCAACGAAATCTGCGATTCCGCACCTGCCCGCACCGCCCCACGGCAGTGAACCGGTCGATGCTCCCCTGTCCTTCTCTGCGGGGAGCCTTGCTCGTTCGAGGCCTAAGCGGGCCCAGCTGCGCGACCGGGGCGTCATCACGGACCCGGGATTCCAGCAAGGCCAGGCCCAGGCTCTGGGCTAGCGGATTTACCAGCCACGCCCGGCGGCATGACACCCGACTGGCAATCACTGCGACCGGAGTAGCTGAGAATGGGATGATGAGCGATCTGCCCCGCAATGGTTTCACCCGTGGGGCCCGGCTGGCCAGGTTGCCGGCCGGGTACGCAGGCCGGACCGCGCTGGGGACCGGCAAGCGCCTGGGCGGCCGTCCAGCTGAACTGGTGAACCAGGAAATCCAGCGGCGGACAGCGGAGCAGGTCTTCAGGGTCCTTGGCGACCTCAAGGGCGGCGCGATGAAGCTCGGGCAGGCGCTGTCGGTATTCGAGGCCGCATTGCCCGCGGAGATCGCCGAACCGTACCGGGCCACCCTGACCAGGTTGCAGGAATCCGCGCCGCCGGTGCCCGCCGGGACTATTCACAAGGTACTCGCGGGCGAGGTGGGCGAGCAGTGGCGGGCCAGCTTCGCCGAATTCGACGACCAGCCGGCGGCCGCCGCCTCCATCGGCCAGGTGCACCGGGCCGTCTGGCACGACGGGCGCCAGGTCGCCGTCAAGATCCAGTACCCGGGCGCGGACAAGGCGCTGATCAGCGATATCAACCAGCTGAGCCGCTGCGCCCGGCTTTTCGGCGCGCTCATGCCTGGCCTGGACGCCAAGCCGCTGCTCGCCGAACTGCGGGCCAGGGTGGCCGAGGAACTGGATTACCGGCTGGAAGCTGCCGCCCAGGAGGCTTTCGCCGCCGCCTACGCCGGCGACCCGGACGTCTGCGTCCCACGCGTCGTCTGCGTCAGCGACCACGTGCTCGTCAGTGAATGGCTTGACGGCATCCCGCTCGCCGCGGTCATCGCCGGCGGCACGACCGCTCAGCGGAACCGGGCGGGCAACATGATCATCCGCTTCCTGTTCTCCGGTCCTGAGCGGGTCGGGCTCCTGCACGCCGATCCGCACCCCGGCAACTTCCGCCTGCTGGCCGACGGGCGGCTCGGTGTGCTCGACTTCGGCGCTGTCGACCGCCTGCCAGACGGCTTCCCGCCCATCTTCGGCACGATACTGCGGCTCATGCATGAAGGCGGCGACCTGGCAAAGCTCGAAGACGAATTCCGTTCGCACGGCTATCTCCGGGATGGCATCAGCGTTGACCCGGCCGCGCTGCGCGCCTTTCTCCTACCGATCGCCGAGCCGTCCAGGGCGGAGTCGTTCCGGTTCAGCCGCGAATGGTTGCGCACCGAGACGATGCGGGTATCGGCCTGGCGTTCCTCCAGCGTTCTGCGGCAGCTCAACCTGCCGCCCTCTTACGCCCTGATCCACCGGGTACTGGCATCTGGCCTGGGCGTGCTCTGCCAGCTTGAATGCGAAGTGCCTTTCCGTGCTGAAGTGCTCCGATGGATGCCCGGATACGCGGATCCGGCTGAGCCCGCTCCCCCGCCACTGCCAGCCTGGGCCCGGTCAGTTCCGCCCGCCGGATCCGCCCCGCCCGCCACCGCCAACGGGCACGCCGGATCTGCGCCGCCGGCCCGGCCGGAAGAGCAGGCAAGGTCCATGCCGTCAGCCAGACCGGAGCCGCGGGAAGTGACGGCGCCGTCAGCCAGAGCGGAGCCGCGGGAAAAGACGGCACAGCCGACTCAGGCCACGCGGCCGGCTGAGCCAGAACATATAACAACTCAGTCCGCGCGGCCAGCCGAGCCAGAACAGCTACCATGGTCGTACGTACAGTGGAGGGACGTCATGGCTAAGCTGCCGCGCCCCCGGGCGCCCGAAAGGTTCCGCGCTATGTTCCCGGACCTGGCCGACTGGCTGGAGTCGCCGTGGACAGGACCGCCGCCGTTCCTGGCGGGCCAGGTGTTCCGGGTCGAGGAAACGATCCGGGACGACCGCTATGTGATCCGGGCCGAACTGCCCGGCCTGGACCCGGACAAAGACATCGAGGTCACCGTCGACGGCCGGATCCTGACCATCCGCGCCGAGCGCCGCCACGAGACCACCGGGTCGTATCGCTCGGAGTTCCGTTATGGATCGCTCGCCCGCGCGGTCAGGCTCCCAGCCAGGGTCGACGCCGCGGACGTCACCGCCCGGTACGACAAGGGAGTCCTCGAGGTCAGCGTCCCGGTTAGGGTGGTCACGCCAGAAGGCACCCGGATCCCCGTCGAGAACGCCGACGCGACACCTGACCAGCCGCCAGACCAGCCGCTTTACCCGGCCGGATGAAGTATCAGCCCCGGGACAGGAACCGCAGCCGCGCGGCTCGCGCGTCCCACGAGTAGATAACCGCTGTCCCGGCGATGACGTCGTGCAGCGCCCGGCGCCGGTCTCCCAGCAAGATGCCGACAAACCCTAGCCCCAGGAACAGGAAGCTCAACGGGAGTGCCAGCGTACGCACGACCGCCCGGCGTCCGCTTACATCGGTGCCGTCGTCTCGCACGACCCGCACGCCGAACGCCGCCATGCCGACGGTCCTGCCGCTGGCGGCCCAGGAATGGGCGAAGTAGACGAACGCCCAGACCGCGTAGGCGGTTATCACCCAGATGTCGCCCTTGTGCCAGGTGATGCTCTTGCCGGTCAGGACCAGCGCCGCGAACGAGATGGCGGCCAGGGCGAGCATGAACACGCCGACACTGACCCCCACGTCCACGGCGAAGGCGATAAAACGCGACGCGAAGCCCGCGTACTTCCCTTGCAGGCTCTCCCGGGCGATGATCCGAGGCCCGGATGCCGGGGCATCGCCCGGCCGCGCAGTTATGGCCCCGCCCCGGGATGCAGCCGGTCAGGCGGGCCGGGCGGGCCGATGTACGGGCGGCGGCGAAGCCGCCCTATCCAGCGGGCGATGAACTCATCGAGCCCGACGGTCTGGCTGCGGACTACGTCGAGCACATCACCCGCGACGCCGCTGGAGGACGCGGCGATGACGGCGCCGAGGTCGGTCTGCTCGACCAGTGCCTCGACGTCGATGCGCTTGACGATGTCATTCAGGTCCATCCGCCCGAGCAGGCGGTCCAGGTCGATCCGGTCCAGCACCCGGTCGATGTCGACTTGGTCCAGCACGGCGTTCAGGTCGACCAGGTCCAGCAGCGCATTCACGTCCAGCGCAGAAACCACAAGCTCGACCGCACGCTCGACCGCACGCTCGGCGACGGCCTGGGCCCACGCCTCCGAGCGCGGGACCGGCCGACCCGCCGGCCAGCGCCGTCGTTCAAACGAGTCCACAAGCCAAGTATCGCCGCTTCATGTGAGCCTGGACCAGCCCTTTGAGATGGGCCGCCAGATCCGGGCAACGCGAGCGGCAAGATGCGGTCGTCCGGGGACAGGCCCATCTGCTGGAGCATCAGCAGCGACCCCGGCTTTGCGGTCAGGGTCAGCCGGTCCCCTCACGCCAGCCCAGGGCGCAGGTAACAGCCCGGTCGATGACCCGGCCGGAGGCGTCGATACGGCCTATGAGCGTGTGACACGCCCTTAATCATGCTGTCAACGCAAAGGGGATTTCTCATCCTTCCGGTGGTGAGTTCGTGCGCCCCCCGGTGCCGGATGCGCCGGAGCTAGTCCGCCGGATGAGCCTGCGCTCCGGTATGCCGGGCATTTCGGCACCGGCATGCTGGCCTGCCTGACGGCCGAGGTGCTGTGCGTACCGGGTGGCCAGCGGATCGGCCGTGGCACCGTGCACGACGACGCTGAGCAACACGGTGATCGTGATGACGGCGACGGCGTGATCGGCAGCAGGACTGCCCAGTTCCTCCAGCGCAAGGAGGGCGAACACCACCGACGCCAGGCCGCGTGGACCGAACCAGCCGACCAGGGCGATCGTTGCCCGGTCGAGCCGTGCCCCGGCCAGTGCCAGCGCCACCGGCGCCATCCGGATCACCGTGAGGCTGAGGACCGCATACAGTACGATCTGCCAGGTCAGGCCCTCTACCGCCGGTGCGACCGCGACGGCGCCGAACGCCAGCCAGACCAGCAAGGACACCAGGGCGCCGGTTTCCTCGACGAACGGCATCAGCGGCTCGCCGCGGCGGCCACTTGTCGTGCCGAATGCTAGCCCGCCGATGAAGGCGGCGATGAACCCGTTACCGTGCAGCGCCCCCGCGGATGCGTAAGCACACACCGCCAGGCCCAGCACCGCCGAGCCGGCGAAGCCATCAGCGGCCCAGCCGCGCCTGCGCGCGGCGTTTACCAGCAGGCCTCCGGCACCGCCCACGGCCACGCCGACGAGAATGCCCACCGCCAGCTCAGCGGCGGCGCCGGCGGCGCCATGGTCGGCGACCTCGCCTCCCGTGGCCGCCCCTGCTATGGCAACGGACACAAAGGGCGTGGCGATCCCGTCGTTCAGGCCGCTTTCGACATTGATCAGCCGCCGGATGCTGGCCGGTATCGCAGGGTTGGCCATCATGCCCGCGCCGAGCGCGGCGTCGGTGGGCGCCAGCGCCGCCCCTACCAGCAGCGCCATCCAGATGCCGACTCCGCTGTCCAGGACGAACGCCAGCAATGTTCCCAGGCCGATCGTCAGCGGAAGCGCGACCCCCAGCAGCCGCAGGTACAGGCCCGCATCCACCCGCAGCTCATGCAGGCCGACCCGCGACGCGTCCGAGAAGAGAACCAGGGCGAGGGTGAACTCCGCCAGTTCCTTGATCACCTCTTTGCTGGGCGCGACGCCCAGCACTGCCAGCGGCCCATGGGTGAGCAGCAGCCCAGCCAGCACGAAGGTGATCGGCGCGGTGACGTCGAACCGTTCCAGCCTGGCCGACAGCGCGCCCCAGGCAAACACCAGCGCTGCCACGATGGCTAGGTCGGCTATGGTCACAGCCTCACCCCGCTTTCCGCGCCTACCGAGGATCTCCCGTCACCGGCAAGGACGACTTAGTGCAGCCCGGATACACGGCGGCCATCGCAGCCTGGCACGGGTATGACTAAGGCCGCTGCGGTGCCGGGGTGCTGTTATCCCAGGGTAGCGACGAGGATCGCCTTGATGGTGTGCAGGCGGTTCTCGGCCTGGTCGAACACGATGCTGGCCCCGGAGTTGAAGACCTCGTCGGTCACCTCGAGGCCGTCGGTCATGCCGGTGTGCTCCATGATCTCCCGTCCGACGGTGGTGTTCGGGCCGTGGAAGGCCGGCAGGCAGTGCATGAACTTGACGGCCGGGTTCCCGGAGGCCTTCAGCAGGGCTGAGTTGACCTGGTAGGGCGTCAGCAGTTTGACCCGTTCGGCCCACACGTCCTTGGCCTCGCCCATCGAGACCCACACATCGGTGTGGATGAAGTCGGCCCCCGAGACCGCTTCCCGGGGATCCTCGGTGACGGTGATCCGCGCGCCGGTCCGCCCGGCGATGTCATGGGCCAGGTCGACCACGTCCTTGGGCGGGTACAGCTCGGCCGGCCCGGACAGCCGCACGTCGCTGCCCAGCAGCGCGCCGGTGACCAGCAGGGAGCGGCCCATATTGAACCGGCAGTCGCCCACGAACGCGTAGGTCAGGGCATGGTAGGGCTTGCCGCTGGCTTCGTGCATGGTCAGGAAGTCGGCGAGCATCTGAGTGGGGTGCCATTCGTTGGTCAGCCCGTTGTACACCGGCACGCCGGCGTGGGCGGCGAGTTCTTCGACGTCGGCCTGGCTGTTGCCGCGGAACTCGATCGCGTCGTACATCCGGCCCAGCACGGCGGCGGTGTCGGCGATGGATTCCTTGTGGCCGAGCTGGGAGCCGGACGGGTCCAGGTAGGTTACGTGCGCGCCCTGGTCATAGGCGCCGACCTCGAAGGCCGAACGGGTGCGGGTCGAGGTCTTCTCGAAGATCAGCGCGATCTCCTTGCCCTCGAGGTGCTTGACCTCGGTGCCGGCGTACTTAGCCAGCTTGAGCGCCTCGGACAGCTTGAGCAGGTAGCCGAGCTCGCGTGGCTGGAAGTCGATCTCCTTGAGGAAGCTGCGGTTCTTCAGGTTGAACGCCATGGCTGTGTCTCCGTGTGCTCAGAATGCCGGGTCGCGTTGTAGCGGGCAGGTCATGCAGTGGCCTCCACCGCGGCCCTTGCCGAGCTCGTATCCCTCGATCGTGATCACCTCGATGCCAGCCTTGCGGAGCGCGGTGTTGGTGCCGGAGTTGCGCTCGTAGGCGACGACCACGCCGGGTTCGAGCGCGACCACGTTGTTGCCGTCGTCCCACTGCTCGCGCTCGGCTTCGAAGGAGTCCCCGCCGGTCTCGATGACACGCATCTTGGACACACCCAGGGCCTGGCCCATCAGCTCGGGCAGCGTCCCCTGCTGCTCCTCCACCACCAGGTCGTCGGGCGAGGCGCCGGGCCGGATGGCCCATATGCGTGCCCCGTAGACAACCTGGGGGAACAGGGTGACCAGGTCGCGGTCGCACATCGTGATGACCGTGTCCAGGTGCATGTAGGAGCGTGACTTGGGCAGGTGCACGGCCATTACCAGCGTGGCCGAGCCGGCCCGGAACAGCGACCGGGCGATCCACAGCACCGCCTGCGGCGTGGTGCGCTCGCCCATGCCGATCATCACCGCGCCGTTGCCGATGGGCTGCACGTCGCCGCCCTCGACGTGGGCACGGCCCCAGTCTTCGCTGACCCCGCCGAGCCAGATAGGGAACTTCTCGGCGGCGAACATCGGGCTGAACCGGTAGATGGTCTCCATGATCATGGTCTCCGGCTTGCGGGCCGGCTTGGTCATCGGGTTGATCGTGACCCCGTCGTAGATCCAGCACGACGGGTCGCGCTGGAACAAGAAGTTCGGCAGCGGCGGCAGGAGCATCGACGTCGGGTCGGCGGACTCCCACACCAGCCCCGCGTCCCGGGCCACGTCGGTCTTGGTGATCCCGCCGATCAGGAACTCGGCCACGACCGCCGGATCGGCCGATCCGACCCACTCGGCGGCCCGCTGGGCGGCGGTGATGCCGACCTCGCGCTCGTTCAGGATGTGCTCGCACACCCAGTCCCGGGCCTCCGGGCTGGCCAGCGCCTGGGCCAGCAGCTCCTCGGCCTCGAACACCTCGACGCCGCGGTCGCGCATCGCCTCGCAGAACATGTCATGCTCGGCCTTGGCCCGCGCCACCCACAGCACGTCGTCGAAGAGCAGCTCGGCGGCGTTGGACGGGGTCAGGCGGGTGTGTTCCAGGCCCGGCCGGTGCACCATCACCTGGCGCAGCCTGCCCACCTCGGAGTTCACTCCGAACGGCATGTTGATCACCTCGTTGTCTCGATAACGGGAGGATTTTCGCTGGTCCGCCCGGCGGGCGTGCTGACGGTTCCGGTGTCGGTGACCGCCGGCGAGCTGCCTTCCGGGGCGAGGGTCTTGCTCTGGCGTCGTAGCTGGATGAACTTGTCCACGGCGACGACCGCGGGCGCGATGAGCGACAGGGCAAGGACGATGATCCACTCACGCCCGGACAGCGAGGTGGTGTCGAGCAGGCGCTGGAGCATGCCGAGTTCGACGGCGGCCCAGGTCAGGATCCAGCCCAGGATGATCCAGCCGAGGTAGGGGAATACCGGCGAGGACCACGGCGCCTGGCGTTCGCGCCGCATGACCAGGCCGATGTTGACCGCGGACAGCGAGACGACGGCGAAGGCCATGGTCATGTTGACCGATGCGACCGTGGTGCTCGGCTTGCCTGGTCCCCATTCGAGCACGGACAGGGCGGTGGCCGCGACCACGAACCCGGTGACGAACCAGCGGATAATCTGCGGCCTGGTGACGATCTTGGTGCCAGGCCTGCGCGGCGGCCGCTGCATCACCCCGGGGTCGGGGACGTCGGCGATGAACCCGATCACCACGGTGATGACGACGAAGAACTTGCAGAACAGCAACTGGAGCGGGAACAGGGCGACGCCGCCGTTGATGTTCAAGATGGTGGCGTAGACCATCAGCTGCAGGACCGAGGACAAGATGGTCAGCTGCAGCTTGATGTAGGTGGAGATCCGCCGGTAGATGTCGCGGCCCAGGTCCACCGCCTGGACCAGGGTGGCGAAGTTGTCGTCGGTCAGCACGATCTTGGCGGCCTGCTTGGTGACCTCCGAGCCGCTGCCCATGGCCACGCCGACGTCGGCCTGTTTCAGCGCGGCGGCGTCGTTGACGGCGTCGCCGGTCATCGCGACCACGTCGCCGGATTGCTGCATGAGCTTGGCCAGCCGCAGCTTGTCCTCGGGGGCCACCCGGCCGAAGACGTGCAGCCGTGGAAGCCGCTCGATCACCTCATCATCGGTCAGGTGCTGCAGTTCGGTGCCGGTGATCACGCCGGGTCCCAGGCCGAGCTCGTCGGCGATCGCGCGGGCGGTCACGGTGTGGTCGCCGGTGATCATCCGCACGTCGACCCCGGCGCCCAGCGCGGCGTGGACCGCGTCTCGGGCCTCGGTGCGCAGTGGGTCCACGATCCCGACCAGCGCGATGAAGACCAGACCGGTGACGGCGGCCATCGGATCAGCCAGCGCTGCCGACATCGCCGCGTCATCCATGTCCTTGGCGGCGAACGCGAGCACCCGCAGCCCGCGTTCGGACAACTGGCGGTTGGCGGCCAGGAGCTCGTCCCGGACGGTGCCGATCGGTACCTGCTGGCCATGCCACAGCGCCCGGTCGCAGTGGTCCAGGACGACATCCGGCGCGCCTTTGACGGTGGTCAGATGCGGTTGCCGGACGATCGGGCCGACCAGCCAGTCCGGGCGGTCGTGGAAGGTGGCCATGAACTTGTACTCCGAGTCGAACGGCACCTCGGCCCGGCGGGGCAGCGCCTGGCGGGTCTGCTCGGCGTCCACGCCCATCTTCGCGGCCAGTACCACGAATGCCGCCTCGGTCGGGTCGCCGATGACCGACCCGTCGTCGCCGACGGTGGCATCGGTGCACAGCACTAGGCCGAGGGCCAGGTTGCGGAAGTCGGGCGGCTGCGTCCCGGCCACGCCCAGGACCGCGCCGGTCTTAACGTATCCGGGGCCTTCGATCTTGAACCAGTCACCGCCGCCCAGCATGGTGGTCGCGGTCATCGCGTTCATCGTCAGCGTGCCGGTCTTGTCGCTGTTGATGACGGTGGTCCCGCCCAGGGTCTCCACGTCCGACAGCGACTTGACCACCGCCTTGTGCTCGGCCAGCCGCCGCGCCCCCGACGACAGCATGGCCTGCACGAATGTGGGCAGCCCGGTCGGGATCGCCGCGATCGCGGTGGAGATGCACAGCAGCACCAGCGTGGTGGTGTCCTGGCCCCGCACCAGGCCGAAGACGGCGATGATCGCCACCGCGATGAACGCGATCAGGCCGAACACCTTGGTCATGCCGTCCAGTTCGCGCTGGAGCGGCGACTTGGACCGCTGGGTGGCGGTGACCATCCCGGCGATCTTGCCCATCTCGGTCGCGCTGCCGGTGGCGGTCACCACGATCGTCGCGGTGCCCCGGGTGACCTGGGTGTTCTGGAACACCAGGTTGGTCCGGTCGCCCAGCGCCACCTCACCCTCGGGCAACGTGCCCGCGTCCTTGGGTATCGGCGCGCTCTCCCCGGTCAGCGCGGCCTCTTGCAGCTCCAGCGTGGCCGAGGACTCGATCCGCCCGTCCGCCGGGACCACATCCCCGGCCTCGAGCAGCACGATGTCACCCGGCACCAGGGTTGTCGATTCGATCTGATCGACCTGCCCCGAGCGCCGCACCCGGGCATGCGGCACCTGCAGCTTGGCCAGCGCCTCCACGCTGGCCCGGGCCTTCAGCTCCTGGGCCGTGCCCATCACCACGTTGAACGTGACCAGCCCCAGCACCACCACGGCCGTCGCGATCTGGACGATCGCGAAACTAGCCGCGACCACGATCAGCAGCATGATGTTCATCGGATTGAGCAGCTGGGCCCAGGCCACCTTCCACATGCTCGGCGGCGGCTCGGCCGGCAGCTCGTTCGGCCCGTACTGGGCCAGCCGCCGCTCCGCCTCGCGGGCGTCCAGCCCGTCGTCCGGATCGACACCCATCTGCCCGGCCGCGGCTTCCGGCGACAGGGCGTACCAGGCGAGATTCTCGGCGGGTTGCTGCAAGGTGGTCATCTGAGCTCCTCGGGACGGTTGCGGCTTATCCGCGCCGCAGCGGCTGACCTAGTGCACGAGCTGGACATTCTTTGTCCTCCCGGCGTGGAAGTGTTTCCATCCGTAGTCCAGGGCCACGCTCAGCACCAAGATGCCCGCCAGCGTGACGATCGAGGCGGGCTCGTGGATCAGGGTGGTGAACACGAACGTCACGAAGACCGCGCCGGCCGCCACGATCGCCAGGACGAGCATCAGGAGGTTCGCGCCGGTCTCGGAGCGGATCCGCAGGTGGGCGGCGGTGATCATGGTGAAGATCACCAGGGCCACCGCGCTGCCGATCGACGCGATCGAGTCCAGATTGAACACCACGGCCAGGACCAGGCACACCGCTGCCTGGATCAGCAGCCCGTTCGAGGCCCGCCCGCCGGCCTTGCGCGCCATCAGCGGCGGGAACTGTCCCGTCTCGGCCAGCCGCTCGGATAGCCCCTGGGCCGGGTACAGACCCGCGTTGGTGGCCCCGGCGGTGGCGAACAGCGCGGTGACGGTCATCAGCCAGTAGCCCGCCCGGCCCAGTGTCGGCTCGGCGGCCACCGCGATCGCGGTCCCCCCGGAGGAGATCACCTTGTCCACCGTCAGCGTGCCGAACACGCCCAGCGCGATAGCCACGTAGATGAGCGTCGCGATCCCCAGCGCCAGGAACATCGCCTTGGGCAGCTGGCGGGCCGGCTTGGCCAGGTCCTTGGCGGTGAAGGTGATGATGCCGAAGCCCAGGAAAGCGAAGAAGGTCAGCGCCACGCTGGAGATGATGTCCTGGAACGACGGGTACCCCGAGAACGCCAGCAGCGACGGGTGCATGTTCACCAGCGTGACCACCGAGAAGAAGGCCAGGATCCCCAGCACCACGTAGACGATCACGGTCTGCGCGCCGGCTACGAACCTGGACCCGGCGACGTTCAGCACGGTCATCACCACGATGATCAGCGCCGCGAAGAACTTGATCCAGGCGGTGTTTTCCCCGGCGAACGTCGAGGTGGCGTAGCTCCCGAACGACACCGCCACCATCGCCGTCACGATGGCGTTGGCCATATAGGTCAGCCACGCGGTGATCCCGGTGAAGTGGCCGTTGCCGGTCGCTTCGCCACGTATTCCAGCAGCCCCCCGGCCGACGGGTACCGGGCGCCGAGCTTCGCGAATGAGTATCCCTGCAACGCCGCGACGACCCCGGCGATCAGGAACGACAGCCACACCGCCGCCCCGGCCACCTCGCCGGCCGCGCCCAGCAGCGCGAAGATCCCCGCGCCCACCATCGCCCCGACACCGATGAACGCGGCCTGGCGAATGGTCAGGTTCTTCTTTTCAGGCGGCGTATCCGCCGACCCGCTCACGCCCGCCCGCGATTCCTGGCTCATGACCCGGCCTTCCCAGCCTTACCCGTCTGCACCGGGTCTTCCTTCGTATGCCAGGCCTCATCGGGACTAGCTGTGGCTCCTTCGGGCGTACCCTGCGTGACAACGTTGGTGCCGGCTTTCCCGGCCACGATCCCGGCGATGTCGGCGAGCGAGCCGATCGCCGCCCGCCTGCCGGTCTTCGTGGTGAAGCGGGTCGCGGCCTTGACCTTGGGGCCCATGGACCCGGCCGCGAACTCATAGCCGGCCAGTTCCTCGGGCGTCACCTGGTCCAGCCGTCTCTGCTCTGGGCGGCCCCAGTCCAGGTAGACGCCGTCCACGTCGGTGGCCATGAGGAACAGGTCCGCGTTCACGTCCCGGGCGAGCAGTTCACTCGTCAGGTCCTTGTCGATGACCGCCTCGACGCCCACCAGGGAGCCACGACCGGAGGACGGGTACATGGTGGGGATCCCGCCGCCGCCCGCGCAGATGACTACGGCGCCCCGCTCCAGCAGCCAGGCGATCGGCGTGATCTCCAGGATGCGGCAGGGCTCGGGGGAGGGCACCACCCGCCGCGATGCGGCACCGTCTTGCCGGAACGCCCAGCCCTTGTCGGCGGCCAGCGCATCGGCGGCCTCCCTGGCGTAGACGGGGCCGACAAACTTGGTCGGGCTGGCGAACGCCGGATCATCCGGATCCACCACGATCATGGTGAGCAACGTCGCCACCTGCTGCTCCGGCGGCAGCAGGCTCCGCAGTTCCTGCTGGATCAGGTAGCCGATCATGCCCTGGGTACCCGCATCCAGGACATCCAGCGGATACGGCTCGGCGCCGGTGTACGACTCGGCCTGCAGCGACAGCAGGCCCACCTGCGGCCCGTTCCCGTGCACGACCACGATGCTGTGCTCTGCGGCCAGCGGCGCGATCGCCTCGGCCGCGATCGCGATGTTCCGCCGCTGCACCTCGGTGGTCATCGGGTCGTCGCGTCGCAGCAGCGCGTTGCCGCCTAGCGCGATCACTATCCTCATCGTCAGCCTCCTCGCTCGGCCTAGCGATAGGGCGGCACGGGCGCCGGGTCGCTCATATGACGGCGCTGTCCCAGGTAGACAGGGATGCCAAGCAGCAGGGCGCCGCCGGCCAGGAAGAACGGTGCCCAGTAGACCCAGAGGCTGTGGCCGGTGTTGCGCGAGTACCAGATGAACAAGATCGAGAACACCAGCGACAGCACCGCGACGATCATGTCCCGGGCAAAGCGGGGGGTTTCCAGGGTCCGGTGGTTGGTCCAGCGCCATTTCAGCTGCGCGAGCGCGGAGAAGGCGTACGGGATCGCGGCGGTGATGCCGGTCATCAGGACCAAGGTGGTGAAGACCGTCGCACCGGAGGAGCCAAGGTAGTTGATGATCATCGCGGCCGAGGCCAGCACGGTGGAGGCGATGATGCCGAACGCGGGCACGCCGTTCTTGGACATGCGCTTGAACCGCTCGGGAAACAGGCCGTCCTTCGCGGCCGCCAGCGGCATCTCGGCGCAGATCATCGTCCACCCGTTGAGGGCCCCGAAGCCGGAGACGATGACCGCGATGGCCATCAGGTTGCCGGCCCAGGTGCCGCCGAACATCGCGTTGGCCGCGTCCGAGAACGGCGCGGTCGCGTTGGCCAGCTTGGTCGTGGGCACGATGCCGAACACGGCGGTGAGCGAGAGCATGTAGACCACGGCGGTCGCGATCGTGCCCAAGATAGTGGCCCGGGGGATGTTGCGGTCGGGGTTGCGGACCTTGGCGGCGGCGACCGCGGCGCACTCCACGCCCAGGTAGCTGAACAGGGCGATGGCCATCCCCCCGCCGATCGCGCCGATCGCGGATTCCCCGCTGACGTTCCAGGGGGTGAAGTTGGCGCTCTTGATGTAGAACAGGCCCACGGTGGCTATGAACGCCAGTGCCACGAACTTCACGATGGTGGTCCCCACCTGGACCGAGCCCATGTTCTTGACCCCGGACAGGTTGATCGCGGCGGGGATCCACAGCCCTACAAGCACCAGCAGCACCGTGATCCACTTGGTGTGGCCCTTGTTGATGAAATGCTCGACGTACAGGACCCAGCCGACCGCGATCGCGGCGTTGCCCGCCCAGGCGGTGATCCAGTACGACCAGGCGTTCGCGAACCCCAGCCGGTTGCCGAACGCGGCCCGCGCGTACGCGTACGGCCCGCCGTCGGCGGGCAGCCGCCGCGACAGGGCGGCGAACAGCAGTGCGAGCACGAGCGCGCCCACGGTGGTGAGCGCCATCGAGACCAGGGTGATCGGGCCGTAAACCGCCAGGGAGGTCGGCAGGTTGAAAATGCCGACACCGATGATGCTGCCCACGATCAGCGCCATCGCCGCGGTCAGGCCGAACTGATGTGAACTTCCCTCACCAGATGGCGCGCTGGCGGGGCCGGGGGGTTCCTGGGAAATGTAAACCTTATCCGCCATGTCTGTTCCCTAGACAAAAGGTGACGCATGACCATCATCTGCTTCGGCCTCTTGTTCGGAGGCGTAACCAGATTGCGTTCGAGCGGCCTGGGGTTTCCTCACCCACCTCGGGGTGATTTATGCGGGTCTGAACGCGGACGTCGGGAGCGTACCGTCGACGTCGTTCTACACAGCTTCGGCGTTGACTCCGTACGCGGCGAGCGCGTAGATCACGAGGGCAATGTAGGTCAGCGGGCCATATTGGGTAGTAGGGCATCCACCAGATGGCGGTACGCCCCACCGCGCCGGCCGTGATCCCGGCCCACCGGTCCGTCCGCAGCCGGTTGAGCAAGAGGAACGCGCACGATGAGCGCGGCGGCCACGACGAGATCTACTCAGTCGCAGATCTTAAGGCTGGGCCCGGGATCGCACCTTCGAGCGCGATGGCGGCGAGCATTATCCACCCTTCACCACGCCTATGGTGCTCCTTTCTCAGGATGTGGTATTTCCGCTCCCGTTCGACAGATTGTCCTAGTAGCCTCAGGGGCGTCTTCACCCTTTTGAGGGTGATTCCCGCGCGTGCCCAATGGTCATGGGCCACCTTCCGGGGGTCGATGACGCAGGCACGGCCGCCAGGAATCCCGACGCAGAGATGAACGACAAGTGAACGACGCCGGGTAATTCCACTCCAGAGGACGGACGGTACGCGGCTCGTTCTGCGAGTGTGAGCGTCGAGGTCTTCGCCGACTTCATGCCTACGTCGGCGAGTGCTTGCGCGTTCTGAGGCCGGCGGTAATCAGCGCCACCATCTGTTTGGTACGGGGCGGAGCCTGCTCTGAGCGATGGAAATGTCTTACCGCCACATGGCAGGGCAGCCTGCTATGTGGCCTGACCGCGGGCTATCACATCAAACCCAGATCACCCGGTACTGGGTGACGACGCGAATTCTGCCCTAAGGAACGCTGGCGGTAGCGTCAACCACCGACTGCGAGGCGTAATCCATGCGACCAGATACGACCACCCTCCATGCCGGGCTGCCCGCCCCGGCTGCCCTTTCCGGGTCTGTTGCAACGGATCGCCGGCCTTGGTCGTGAAGTCACAGGCCTTCACCGCGTTACACCGCCATCGGCACCATGAACGATGGCGCGCGCAGGCACGCCTCGCCCAG
>JAJKHX010000282.1 GCA_021154785.1 Nocardiopsis sp. | reverse complement strand
GACCGCGCCCGGACTCACCGGGCGGCTGGTCGACCGGCTTTCCGGCCTTCCGGGTATCCGGAACCTGATCGTGCTCGAGAACGCCGCCCGCCTGCCACCCGGCGACGCCGTCTTCCTGAACGTGGACCATGGCGCGCCCAGCGCGCCATCTGGCGGCGGCTCGGCCGTCCCGGCAATTGTCACGGGAGCTTTATCCGGACGATGCGCTCAGCTTCCCGGGCGCACCGGGGGAGCGGCGGCTTCGGGTGCTGGCTTCTGGGCCGGCGTGGCTCCTGGGGATGGCACGGCCGGCCGGAAGTCGCTGACGCTGACCCGCTTGCGGAACACGTAGTACGTCCAGGTCTGGTAGGCGAGCACCAGCGGCAGGAAGACAATGACGACGACGGTCATCGCCTTGAGCGAGTACGCCCCGGACGCCGTGTTGTGCACGGTGAGGTTGTAGGCGTGGCTGGTGCTGGAGACCATCACGTTGGGGTACAGGTCGACGAAGATCGACAAGATGCAGGCGGCGATGGTGACCGTGGTGGCCGCGAACGCGAAGCCTTCCCGGCGCTCGTAGACCAGCCAGAGGGCGGCGATCGCGGCGAGCACGGCGAGCAGCTCGATCACGTTGAGGAAGAACGTGGTGCTGGCGCTCACGTGCGTCCAGATGATGAAGCCGATGACGGCGGCGGCGGTGAAGGGCGCCACCTGGCGGGCGAGCAGCCAGGACCGATTGCGCATGCCGTCCGTGGTCTTCAGGCACAGGAACGTCGCGCCGTGCAGCAGGCAGATCAGGACCAGGGTGATCCCGGTGAATACGGCGTAGGGCTGGAGCAGGTCCCAGAACGACCCGGTGAAATTCTGGCTGGAGTTGATGGGAAGCCCGTGCAGCAGGTCGCCCAGTCCCACGCCGATCAGCAGCGGGGCCAGCAGGCTGCCCGTGGTCAGCAGGACGTCCCAGCTGCGGCGCCAGCGTACCGCGTCCTGCTTGCCGCGGTACTCGAAGGCCACGCCGCGCACGATAAGCGCGGCCAGCAGCAGGACCAGTGCGAGGTAGAGGCCGGAGAACATGGTCGCGTACCAGCCGGGGAACGCCGCGAACATGGCGGCCCCCGCCACGATCAGCCAGACCTCGTTGCCGTCCCACAGCGGCCCGATCGTGTTGATGGCCGCCCGGCGACTCGCGTCATCCGTGCCGACGATGTCATGCAGCATCCCGACGCCGAAATCGAACCCCTCCAGGATGAAGAAGCCAGTCCACAAGATGGCGATGACAATGAACCAGAACGGGATGAGATTCATCACGGCCCCTAGTACTGGACGGCCGGCACTGGGGTGTCCAGGTCGGTCTCGGCTCGCGGGGGCGCGAGCTCCTTGCGGGAGTACCGCAGCATCAGGATCAGGTCGACGGTGCCGAGCGCGCCGTAGAGCAGGACGAAGGCGATCAGGCTGATCCACAGCCAGGTGGTGCTGACGGTGGGCGAGATCCCGTTCTTGGTGAGCATGATGCCCTGCACGATCCACGGCTGCCGGCCGCTCTCGGTCAGCAGCCAGCCCGCGGTGTTCATGGCAAACGGCAGCACCGCGCCCCATACCGCCACCCGCAAGAACAGCCGGGAGGTGGCGAGCTTCTTGCGCCTGACCAGCAAGAGGCCCCACGCCGATATGAGCAGGACCAGAGCTCCCAGGTAGGCCATGGCCCGCATGCCCCAGTACTGGATGAACACGTTCGGCACGTAGTTGCCGGGGCCGTACTGCCGGCTGTACTGGGACTGCAACGGGCCCATGCCGGTTACCTGGCCGTTCCAGTGGTTGGTGGCCAGCAGCGACAGCAGGTGCGGGACCGCGATGATCTTGGTCGGGGTGTGGTCGTTATTGCCGCCGCCGACCTGGAACAGCGAGAACGAGCAGGGCTGGCACGTGGTCCACTGCGCCTCCGCCGCGGCGATCTTCATCGGCTGGTACCTGCCCTCGATGACGCCGAGTTCGTCGCCCACCAGCAGGGTGAACAGGATCGCGGGGACCAGGACGACGAGCGCAAGCCGGGCCGAACGGGTGAACACCTCGCGGTCCCCCCGGTGGCGCAACTGCCACGCGGAGACCGCCAGCATGATGACGGCCCCGGTGGTCAGCGAGGCGAACAGGACTTTCGCGTACCCCCACACGAAGACCGGGTTCGTGAACAACGCCCAGATGTCGTTCAGCTGCGGCTTGCCGTTGACCATCACGTAGCCGACCGGGTGCTGCATCCAGGAGTTGGCGGCCAGGATGAACATCGCCGACAGCGCGGATCCCAGCGCGACCGCCCAGATCGTCAGCAGGTGCACCCGGCGCGGCAGCTTGTCCCAGCCGAACAGCCACAACCCCAGGAACGTCGACTCCAGGAAGAACGCGGCCAGTCCCTCCATCGCCAGCGGGGCGCCGAAGACGTTGCCGACCAGCCGGGAGTAAGCCCCCCAGTTCATCCCGAACTCGAACTCCTGCACGATGCCGGTGACCACGCCGATCGCGATGTTGATCACCAGCAGCGTGCCGAAGAACCGGGTCAGCCGCAGGTACTCGTCGCGGCCGTTCCGGTGCCAGGCCGTCTGCAGCAGCGCGGTCAGGACCGCCAGCCCGATCGTGATCGGCACGAACAGGAAATGGTTGATCGAGGTGAACGCGAACTGCGCCCGGGCGAGATCAGTACTCGTCATAGCCACCGATCATCAGCGTCTGCGCCCGGCCGGGCCTCATCCGTGCCGGGTGGTGCTGGCCTGGCCGGCGCTGCCCGCTGCGGGCAATGGCTCAATCATCCCCGCTGGAGGAGGCAGTAAGCCGGGACCGATATCACCATGCTGGTGTGACCATGCGCCGACGCTCGCTGCGTGCCCTCCGGGAAATAGAACGCGACCTGGCCGGATCCGATCCTGGCCTGGACGCGTCCTTCCGGTCGTTCGCCCGGCGCACCGGCGGCTGTGACATGTCCTGGGTGGAGAAGCTCGATCGCAGACGGCTCCGGATGTTCCGCCGTCGGCGGCGCGAGCGGACACTGACCGAGCCGACAGGGAACCGGCCGACCGGAAACTGGAAGGATCCGTGACGACCAACCAGGTCCTGCTCGGAGTCGGCCTTATTCTCGCCCTCGCGGTCGGATCGCAGGTGCTGGCCAGCCGCCTGCGGATCCCCGCCATCATCCTCCTGCTGCCGGCCGGCTTCGCCGCGGGAGCGATCACCACCGACGTCAACCCCCAGCGGCTGCTGGGGGCCGCGTTCCAGCCGTTGGTCTCGCTGGCGGTGGCGGTCATCCTCTACGACGCGGGCATGTCGCTGGATCTGCGGAAGCTGCGGGGGCATACGCGGCGGATCGTCGTCCGGCTGATCGTGATGGGCGTGCCCGTCACCCTGGCCTTCGGGGCCGTGTTCGCCGGCCTGCTGCTGGGCATGTCCAGGCAGGCGGCCGTAATGACCGGGGCCATCCTGGTGGTGTCGGGCCCGACCCGTGGTCGGGCCGCTCCTCGGGTTCATCCGCCCCACCGAGCGGCTGCAGCGCGTGCTCTCCTAGGAAGGATCGCTGATCGACCCGGTGGGCGGCATCCTCGGGGCGGTGGTCTTCCACGCCGTGGTGGCGAGCACCCGCCGGGGGCTCGGCTACCAGCTCGGGCAGTTCCTGCTGGGCATCGGCGTGGGCCTGGCCGTGGCCAACCTGCGCGGCTTCGACGTTTCCGCCCGGCGGCCGTTCTTCGAGACCCTGGTGCAGCTGATCATCGGCGTGCTCTTCGTCGCGATATCGGCCACCGTCCCCCCGGCGTCGCTGCGCCACCTGGTCCTGCCGGCACTGGGGCTGGCCGCCGTCCTGGTGCTGATCACCCGGCCCCTGGTGGCCTGGCTAGCCACGGCCCGGACCGACCTGACGACGGGGGAGCGCCTGTTCAGCGGGTGGATGGCCCCGCGCGGCATTATCGCGGCGGCGACCGCGTCGACGTTCTCCGCCGGGCTCGTCGCCCAGCACATCCGGGGAGCATCCAAGATCTTGCCGGTCACCTTCCTTGTCATCGTCGTCACCGTGGCCGTTTACGGCCTGACCTCGGTGCCGGTGGCCAGGCGGCTCGGTGTCACCCCGGCCTGCTCGCACCCGGCCGCTGCTGGTAGGCGGAGGCGACTGGGTCCTGGACCTGGGCCGCACGCTCCGGTCGCTAAACCTGGATGTCCTGATGTGGGCCGGGCTCGACGAGCAGCGCCAGCAGATCAAGCAGGCCTACCGGCTCGGAACGCGGCGGCCCGGTCATGGCGTGGTGGCTCCCTACACGGGCGGTGAGACGTTGTTCGACTCCCAGCTGACCAGGTACGAACTCGGCCGGCGCTACGCCGGCGGTGCCCGGATATGCGTGCGGCCGGCCGACGGCGGGGGGCCGCCCGACGGCAACCTGCTGTTCCTGGTCCGGGCGGACGGCAGGCTCGCTCCCGTCACCCGGTCCGGGCCACCCGAACCGGAGGCGGGAGACACGATGGTCCTGCTCGGACCGCCGCCTGCGATCTGACCGCGATCACCTGTTGCGGGTGATGCCCCGTCTGCCCGGCGCTCCGACGATGGCCTGGTGACCGAACACTACGACGTGATAATCGTGGGCAGCGGCGCCGGCGGCGGCACCCTCGCCCACACCCTGGCCTCGTCCGGCAAGCGGATCTTGCTGCTTGAACGGGGTGACTTCCTGGTCCGCGACATGGACAACTGGAATCCCGCCTCCGTCTTCGTGGACGGGAAGTACATCTCCGCCGACACCTGGTACGACGCCGACGGGAAGCCGTTCCAGCCGCAGGTGCACTACTTCGTCGGCGGTGCCACGAAGCTCTACGGGGCCGCGCTGTACCGGTTGCGGCCCGAGGATTTCGGTGAGCTCAAGCACGCCGACGGCGTCTCGCCGGCCTGGCCGCTGAGCTATGACGACTTCGAGCCGTGGTACACCAAGGCCGAGTGGCTGTACCAGGTCCACGGAAGCCATGGCGAAGACCCCACCGAGGGCCATTACTCGAAGCAGTACCCGTGGCCGGCGGTGTCGCACGAGCCGCGGATCCAGGAGATCTCCGACGCGCTGGGCGCCGCGGGATACCACCCGTTCCACGCGCCGTGCGGCATCCTGCTCGACGAGGCCAGCCGGCCGGCCAGCCAGTGCATCCGCTGCACCTGGTGTGACGGCTACCCGTGCCTGGTGCATGCCAAATCGGACGCCGACGTCATCTCCGTGCGCCCGATCATGGACCAGCCCAACGTGACCCTGCTGGTCAACGCGGAGGTGCAGCGCCTCGAGACCAGCCCGGACGGAAGGACCGTCACGTCGGTAGTGGTCAGCCGGGGCGGCCACCAGGAGCGCTACGAGGCCGACGTCGTCGCGGTCGCGGCCGGGGCCGCAAACAGCGCCGCGATCCTGCTCCGGTCGGCGTCCGGCCGGCATCCCGATGGCCTGGCCAACGGATCGGGCCAGGTCGGCCGCAACTACATGTACCACAACAGCAAGGCCGTGGTCGCGCTGGGCAAAGAGCGGAACGACACGGTGTTCGAGAAGACGCTCGGCCTGAACGACTTCTACTTGGCCGGGAACGGCCGCGAATGGCCGCTCGGCAACATCCAGATGTGCGGCAAGTCGAACGCCGAGGCGATGAAGGGCGAGGAGCCCAAGCTCACCATGCTGGCGCCGCACTGGAGCCTGGCAGATGTGGCTGGTCACGCCGTCGACTTCTGGCTCACCACCGAGGACGTCCCCAAGCCCGGCAACCGGGTGACGGTGGACTCCGAGGGGAGCGTCCACCTCGCCTACGCCCCCACCAACGCCACCGAGGCCACCGGGCTCTATCACGAGCTCAGGAAGATCCTCAACCACGTGGGGATGGCCGACCATCACGTACTCGACAAGAACTTCTACCTGAGCATGGACATCCCTGTCGCCGGCGTCGCCCACCAGGCCGGGACCTGCCGGTTCGGCAATGACCCGGCGACATCGGTGCTCGACGTCAACTGCAAGGCCCACGAGCTGGACAACCTCTACGTCGTGGACACCAGCATCTTTCCTAGCATCGGGGCGGTGAACCCGGCCCTCACCGCCATGGCCAACGCCATCCGCGTCGGCGAGCACCTGCTAGACCGCATGACCTGAACCGACCTGCGGAGGTAAACCTTGTCTGTCATGGGAGGCGACCCAGGACCGGCCGTCGAAAGCCGTGAACTCAGCCAGGACGAACGGGCCGAGCTGGAGCAGCTCCGCAGCCAGGTGACTGAGCTGCGGGTCCAGCAGGCCCGCCAGGCCCGGGGGCGCCGGAAACGCTGGCGCGCGCCCGTCGCCGTCGTCCTGATCATGCTCGGCTGCATCCTGGCCCCGGTGTCGGTGCTGGCCGTGTGGAGCGCCAACCAGGTCTCCGACACCAGCCGGTACGTGGCCAACATCGAGCCGCTGATCCACGACCCGGCGGTACAGAACGCCCTGACCGACAAGGTCACCTCCGAGATCACCAGCAACCTCGACGTCACCGGCTACGTCAATCAGGCGGCCGCCCTGCTGACGCAGAAAGGCCTGCCCCGGGTGGGCACGCTGCTGCAGACGTTCGGGCCGTCGCTGTCCGGCGCGGTGGCCGGGTACATCCACGGCACCGTCCATAAGATCGTGACCAGCCCGCAGTTCGCGAATACCTGGCTTAAGGTCAACACCGTCGCCCACCAGCAAATGGTCAGCGCCCTGTCCGGGCAGAAGGGCGCGGTCGCCGTCAGCAACGGCCAGGTCACCATCGACCTCGCCCCGTTCATCACCATCGTGAAACAGGCCCTGGTCGCGCGCGGGTTCACGCTGGTGAACCGGCTCCCGCCGATCCACCCGACGCTGGCCCTGTTCTCGGCCCGGGAACTGACCAAGGCCCAGGCCGCCTACCGGCTGATCAACGACCTCAAGATCGTCCTGCCGATCCTGACCCTGGTCCTGATCGCGGCCGGGGTGTACATCGCCCGGGGCCACCGGCGCGCCCTGATCGGCGCCGGGCTGGGGTTCGCCGCGTCCATGCTGGTGCTGGGGCTGGGCCTGCTGATCTTCCGCGGCATCTACCTGAACAGCGTGCCCAACGACGTGCTGCCCAGCAACGCCGCCGCCGCCATCTTCGACACGTTCGTGCGGTTCATCCGGACGGCGCTGCGCACCCTGCTGGTGGTGGGCCTGGTCGTCGCGGCCGCCGCGTTCCTGACCGGGCCGTCGGTCACCGCGGTCCAGACCCGCCGGGGGGTCAAGTCCGGGCTGGGCTGGGTCAGGAGCACCGGGGAGCACGCCGGCCTGTCCACCGGCCCGGTCGGCCGGTGGACCTACGCGCACCGCAAGGGCCTGCGGATCGGCGCGGTGGGCCTGTTCGCCCTGATCTTCGTGTTCTGGGGCCGGCCGACGGCCCAGGTCGTCATCCTGCTCGCCGTCCTGCTGGTGGTGGTCCTCGGCCTGATCGAGCTGATCGGCCGGCCTCCGGCGGAGCCTGTAGCCGCGGCTCCCACCTGACTCATCCGCCGCGGGTGACGCGGCGGCGACCGGGCAGACGTAATCGTTTGATCCAGCGGTGCAATGCGGCCGCCGGCCCGCGATGCCACGGAAAGGAAACCAAACCATGACCACGCCAGTCCAGGCAGATGTCAGCGACGACACCCGAGAGCTGTTCGGCGCCCTGGCCCAGGGCGACCCCGACCTACTGGGCGCCGGGCTCGAAGCGCGGGCCGCGTTCCAGGTCAAGAGCGGCCTCGACGCACGCAGCTACGCCCTGGTCAAGATCGCCGCGCTGATAGCGATGGACGCGCCCCCGGCCTCGTACGTCTGGCAGGTTGCCAACGCGCTGGCCGAAGGGGCCACCCCCGAGGACATTCTCGGCGTCCTGATCGCCGTCGCGCCGCAGGTCGGCGGACCCAGGATCGTGGCCGCCGCACCGGAGATCATGGTCGCTCTCGGCCTGGCCCTGCCCGACGGCATGTAACCCCGCGACGACGAGGAGACAGAGATGTTCAGGCGACGACGCCCGCTGCTACGTGCCGCCGCGGTTGGCGGTGGTGCGTACATGATGGGCAAGAGCAGGGCCCGGGGCCAGGCAGAGCAGCAGCAGCAGGAGGCGGAGCAGAACCAGCGCATCGGTGATCTGGAACAGCAGCCGCCGCCGTACCAGCAGGCACCACCCCCAGCTGCCGCCCCAGCAGCCGCCCCCGCGCCGTCGCCCATGCTGGACCAGCTGAACCAGCTGGCCGCACTGCACCAGCAGGGCGTCCTGACCGACGACGAGTTCACCGCCGCCAAGGCCAAGCTGTTCGGTACCTGACCCCGGTCCGGGACGCGGGTCGGCTGGTGTGCCGGTTCAGCCCAGGCCCTCCCGGTCTGCCGTCGAGGACACCGTTGTGAACGGAGCGGGCAGCGCGGCGGTGACCGCGTCCTCCAGGAGGCTTCGCTGGCGGGCCAGAGCCGCCTGACGCTCGGCCGGGAGGGTGAATTCGAGCTCGTCCAGCATCCCGCGCAGGCGCCGCACCACCTGAGGCGCGTCCGCGCCATAGCGGATGATCTCGGTGAGGGACAGCACGAGCAGTCCCTCGAAATTCCGCAGCTTGCGCTTGACCCGTACCGCACCGCTGGAATCCACGCGCAGGCCGGTCGGATCGAGCCGGCTGCCCGTGATAGCGAGGAGATCGCTGATGCGATCGATGGCCTGTACTCCTGTGGTCGGATCATTGACGGCCGGAGACAGCGCGCGTATCGCGATATCGACGAGCTGCCGGAAGCCGAACGCCGGGTCCTGCACGAAGGTACGTTCCCCGCGAATGAGGAAGAACCTGGTGACATCGCTGTCGCGGAGGTCCCCGCCGTGCACGAGCGCGACCGGGGTGCCGTGAGCCAGGTACTCGCCCACTCCGACGGTCAGTTCGAGCCAGCACTCGTTGCGCCGGCCCAGTTCGGCTAGACCGTGCAGGTCGGTGGCGGTGATGACGCCCGCTGTCCCGGTGTAGCACAGGCGACGCGGCACGGGATCCGGTGTGGGCGGCTCGACGTCAACGTAGGCCGGCGCCGGCGGGAAGTTCTCCTCGATGGCTCGCCGGCTTTCGGTGGCAATCGCTTCGAGCAGGTACTGCACCCGCATGAGCCGCACCACGCCATGCAGGTAGGCGACGAACCCGAAGACCGTCGCCAGGCTCAGCGCCAGCAAGGCCGTCACCGACACCACGGGTGCGAACTGCTTCGCTGACGTGACCGAAGCCCGGTTGCTGACCAGCACGATCAAGGAGAAGACGAAGGTGGCGAGGAACAAGCCGAGGGTTATCCGGGTGATCCGGGAGCGGATGAAAATCCGCACTGCCCGGGGCGAGTACTGGCTCGCGGCGAGCTGGATGGCCACCAGCGTGGTGGCGAACACCACGGCCACGAACGCCAGGGTAGCGGCCGCGATGGCGGCGGCGAAGGTGGCGGCGCTGCCGGGATCGCTCACCAG